>NC_021505.1:3043256-3354600 GCF_000412675.1 Pseudomonas putida NBRC 14164
GCCCAACCCCGGTTGGCGGGTGGTGCCGATCAAGCGGCCTTCTGTGTCCAGGCGCACCATTGAGCTGCCGCCGCCGACAATCAGTACGCCGCTGTGGTCTGGTAGCACAACATGGCCATAAAGCGGCTGGGTATTGCCAACCTTGATCGCCTGCCACTGCTCACCGAAGTTGTCGGTGACAAACACATGGCCGCGCATGCCATAGGTCACCCAACGCTGGGCGCTCAGGCGAACCACGCCAAACAGTGAGCCGTTGTAGAACGCCGGCAACTGTTGCCAATGCTGCCCGTTATCGGCGCTGCGCATGACCAGGCCCTGTTCGCCGACCAGCATGCGCCGGCCATCGCTGCCGCCATCCAGCGCATTGAGATGAGCACGGTCGACCTCCAGCGCCACCGCGCGCCAACTGCGCCCGGCATCGTCGGACTGGTAGAACTTGCCGTAGCTGCCGAACACGACAACCTGCTTGCCACCGGCCGCCCACGCACCGAGCAGCGGCTCACCAGCTGCGGGATCAAAATGCACCTCTTGCCAGCTGCTGCCAGCGTCATTGGAGCGCAGAATCAGGCTGTCCTGGCCAACGGCGACCAATTGCTCGGGGTTCAACGCGGTCAAAGCCGTCAGGGAAATCTGACGTTGCGGCTCGACTGTGGCTTGCTGCCAGCTGCGGCCGCGGTCGTCGCTGATCAGGATGGTGCCGCGCTCACCCACCGCCACCTGACGGGTGCCCAGATTGAGCAGGCCGTTTATCTGCATGCGCTCGGTATTCAGTGTGGTCTGGGCAATGTTCAGCGCGCCGCGTGGGGTAAATGCCAGCGCAACGATTGCGGCAACCGTAATGCACACGAAATAGGCAATAAGCTTGGCGCATGGGCGACTGCGTGCAGCGACATCCAGGCGCTCGACAATAGACATACGGTCCACCCTCTTGTTCTTGTAGTCGTGAATCACCGCGCCACCTGGGCGCGGTGTCTGAGGTGTGTAGATAGTCCGTCTGCTCGACCTGCGGGACATCGTCCAAATGGCCTACCCCGCTGCCGATAGACAGAACCGCGGATCAGTCCAGCTCGAACAGGCCCGCCGCGCCCATGCCCCCCCCGATGCACATGGCCACGACCACGTAGCGCACGCCGCGGCGGCGCCCTTCCAGCAGGCCATGACCGACCATACGCGCACCCGACATGCCGAACGGGTGACCAATCGAAATAGCCCCGCCGTTGACGTTCAGGCGCTCCGCAGGGATGCCCAGGGCGTCGCGGCAATGCAGGACCTGGCAGGCAAAGGCTTCGTTGATTTCCCACAGCCCGATGTCGGCCACGCTCAAACCGAAGCGTTTGAGCAGCTTGGGCACCGCCAGCACCGGGCCGATGCCCATTTCTTCCGGCGCGCAGCCGGCCACGGCGATGCCGCGGTACGTCCCCAGCGGCTTCAGGCCAAGCCGGGCGGCCTCGGCCCGGCTCATCAGCAAGCTGGCCGATGCGCCGTCGGAGAACTGTGAGGCGTTGCCGGCGGTAATGAACTCGCCCTGCTCGACCCATTGGCCGTTCTTCCACACGGGTTTCAACGCCGCCAGGTCTTCGAAGCGGGTCGAAGGACGGTTGCACTCGTCGCGCTCGGCCACCACCTGCTCATGGCCATCGGGCTGGCCTTCCTTGTCAAAGCGCAGCTTGCGCACTTGCAGCGGTACGATTTCTTCGTCGAACAGGCCGTCGCGCTGGGCGGCTGCGGTGCGCTGCTGACTTTGCAGTGAGTAGTCGTCCTGGGCCGCGCGACTGATGCCATAGCGCCGGGCAACGATCTCGGCGGTTTCGATCATCGGGATATAGGCGCTTGGCATGCACGCCAGCACCGCCTCCGACTGGTTGCGGTAGGTGTTCTTGTGCTTGTTCTGGGTCAGCGACAGCGACTCGACCCCCCCGCCAATGACAATGCTCATTTCACCGGCCAGAATGTTCTTCGCCGCCATGCCGATACTGATCAGGCCGGAAGCGCACATACGGTCCAGGGCCATGCCCGGCACGCTGTCGGGCAAACCGCCGGTGTAGGCACACAGCCTGCCAATGTTGTAGCCCTGGGTGCCCTGCTGTACCGCCGCGCCCATGATCACGTCATCCACCGCGCCAGGCTCGATACCGGCACGCTCGACCACCGCGCGCACCACATGGCCGCCAAGCACCGGGGCTTCGGTGTCGTTGAAAGAGCCGCGAAAGGATTTGCTCAGCGCGGTACGGGCAGTCGCTACGATTACAACGTCTTGCTTGTCCATGAACAGGCTCACTCGGTGATGGGGTTGAAGGTGTAACGGCTGATGGTGTCGACCACGCAGCCAGGGCGTTCGGCGCCCTCGATCTCGACGCTGATGCGCACCACCAGCTGTACCGCGCTGCCGATCAGCTCGGCGCTGACAATCTGGCCTCTGCCGCGTACCCGCGCGCCGACTTTCACCACGGCGGGGAATCGCACGCGGTCGGTGCCGTAGTTCACCCCCATGGCCATGTTGTCGATGCTCATCAGCTGCGGCATGAACAGGTTGGCCAGCGCCAGGGTCAGGTAGCCATGGGCGATGCACGCCCCGAACGGGCCATTGGCGGCGCGCTCGGGGTCGACATGTATCCACTGCTGATCGCCAGTGGCTTCGGCAAACAGATTGACCCGCGCCTGGGTCAGCTGCAGCCAGTCGGTGACGCCCAAGTCCAGGCCCTGGGCTTTGAGCATTTGCTCGGCGCTACTGAATCGGGTGCTCATGGGGTGCCCTCAAGCCTGTTGTGAACTGACCGACAGCACTTCGCCGACCATGTAGGAGGCGTAATCGCTGGCCAGGAAGATCATGACGTTGGCGACTTCCCACACTTCAGCGGCGCGGCCGAAGGCTTCACGGTCGGCCAGTTTGGCCAGCAGTTCTTCGCTGCTGGCCTTCTTGAGAAAATCGTGCAAGGCAATCGACGGCGACACGGCGTTGATGCGCACCCCGCTTTCGGCGGCTTCAAGCGCGCTGCAGCGGGTCAGCGCCATGACCCCGGCCTTGGCGGCGGCGTAGTGTGCCTGCTCTTTTTGCGCACGCCAGCCGAGTACTGAAGCGTTGTTGACGATCGCCCCGCTCCCTCGGCGTTCCATATGCGGCAGCATCGCGCGGGTCATGCGGAAGGTGCCGGTGAGGGTCACATCAATTACCCGCAGCCATTCCTCGTCGCTCATCTCGGTGACCCGCCTGGAACCACCAAGGCCTGCGTTGTTGATCAGCACATCGACGCCGCCAAGGGCCTGTTCGGCGGCGGCGACCAGGGCTTGCACCTCGGTCTCGACGGTGACGTTGCACAGCTGGCCGTACACGGCCTGCAAGCCGGTGTCGGCCTTGAGCTGTTCCACCGCCTGCTCCAGGCGCCGGGGATGAACATCGGAAATCATCAGGGCGCGGCAGCCTTCTTCGGCGCAGCGCCTGGCTGCGGCATAGCCGATGCCAGCGCCGGCGGCGGCAGTGATGAGCACGGATTTGCCAGCCAGCAACTGGTGGCCTGGCACATAAGGAGGGGCTTGTTTCACGCGGTATACCTCTGACAGAAAACAGGTTGTCGACAGGTATAAAGGCCGCAGGGGGCAGGCACATCGTCAAAACGGACGGGGTCGGTTGTGGCAGGGGAACAAGAGGCAGGCGCCGGTAATGCCGACGCCTGTGCTTCAAGCTGCGCTCACGTGCCCCAGACCTTTTGCGCCTTGGGTGCTTCGCTGAGGATCGCATCGACCGCCGCCCCGACTTCAGCGACCTGCCAGCGTGCCCCCTTGTCGCGGGTAACGCCGGTACGCCAGCCATCACCCAGGGAAATCCGGCCACCTTGGCTCTCGAACAACTGGCCGCTGACATGCCCGGAAGCCTCACTGCCCAGCCACACCACCAAAGGCGCGACGTTCTCTGCCGCCCAAGCGTCGAAGCTGCCGTCATCGGGCCGCTTGACCATGTCCGGCATTGCGCTTTCGGTCATCGCCGTACGCGCCGCCGGGGCCAGGGCGTTGGCGGTGACGCCATAGCGGGCCAGTTCCGCCGCCTGCACCAGGGTCAGGGAAGCGATACCGCCTTTGGCCGCCGCATAGTTGGACTGCCCGATCGAGCCCTGCAAGCCGGCGCCGGAACTGGTATTGATAATGCGCGCCGCCACCGGCGTACCGGCCTTGGCCTGATCGCGCCAGCGCCGGCCGAGGATGTTGGCCAGGCAGTAATGCCCCTTCAGGTGCACGCGCATCACCATGTCCCAGTCCTCTTCCGACAGGCTGATGAACATGCGGTCACGCAAGACCCCGGCGTTGTTGACCAAAACATGCACTTCGTCGAACGCCGCCAATGCAGCATCGACGATGCCTTGAGCGCTGCTCAGGGTGGTGATGTCGCCATCGTTGGCGATTGCTCGGCCACCCTTGGAGCAAATCTCGTCGACCACTGCCTCGGCGGCCTCGCGACGAATGTCATTGACCATCACATTGGCGCCTTCGGCGGCAAATGCCAACGCATACGCGCGGCCCAGCCCGCCACCGGCACCGGTGATGATCGCGGTACGACCTGCACAGATTCCCATAGGATGTTTTCCTGTTGTTGAGTGTGGGTGGCTTCAAAGCCGTTCGATGATGCTGACGTTGGCCTGGCCACCGCCTTCACACATGGTCTGCAGGCCATAACGCCCGCCGGTGCGTTCAAGCGAATGCAGCAAGGTGGTCATCAAGCGCGCACCGGTAGCGCCCAGCGGGTGGCCAAGGGCGATGGCGCCGCCATTGACGTTGGTGCGAGCCGGGTCGTAATCGAGCTCCTTGGCCCAGGCCATGACCACCGAGGCAAACGCTTCGTTGATTTCCACAAGGTCGATATCAGCCATGCGCAGGCCAGCCTTCTTGAGCGCCGCACGGGTGGCTGCAATCGGTGCCGTGAGGTGCCAGATCGGGTCGTCGCCAAGCACCGACAGGTGATGAATGCGTGCCCTGGGGGTCAGGTTGTAGCGCTTGAGCGCCGCCTCCGATACCACCAGCAAGGCCGCGGACGCATCGCAGGTCTGGCTCGATACGGCGGCTGTGATCGACGGGAACTCAGCGCTTACAGGCTCCAGGCTGGCCATTTTCTCCAGGCTGCTGAACCGCGGCGTTTCATCAAAGGCCAGGCCTTCGCAGGCAACGATCTCACGGGCGAAATAGCCGGCTTCTGCGGCCGCCAAGGCACGACGATGGCTTTCCAGGGCAAACACCTCCATTTCTTCGCGGCTGATCTGCCAGTGATCGGCGATGCGCTGGGCGGCGTAAAACTGATTGACCGGCTGCTGCCCAAAGCGCGCCTGCCAGCCTTTGCTGCCGGAAAACGGGTCACTGAAGCCCAGCGGTTGGCCAGCGAGCATCGCCGACGAGATCGGGATCTGGGTCATGGTCTGCACACCACCGACAGCCACCACCTCCTGCATGCCACTCATCACCGCTTGCGCGGCAAAATGCAGCGCCTGTTGCGACGAACCGCACTGCCGGTCGACCGTGGTGCCCGGCACGTTCAGCGGCAAGCCGGCAGCCAGCCAGCTGGTGCGAGCGATGTCACCCGCCTGCGAGCCGATGGCGTCGACACATCCGAAAATCACGTCGTCATACGCGTGGGCAGGAATGGCGTTGCGTTCGACCAGCGCTTTCAACACATGCGCGCCCAGGTCAATGGCATGCACATGGGCCAGGCTGCCTTTGCGTTTGCCCGTGGGGCTGCGCAGGGCATCGACGATATACGCTTGGGGCATGGCTCAGTCCTCGAAGGTAGCGCCCGGCCCAAGCCGGGCTTCATCGCTGAGCACATAGGCGGCGACGCGGGTTTTATGGGTGGCACGGTCGCCCCAGGACGGGTCCAGCGACCACACGCGCTTCATGAACATCTGCAGGTCGACTTCCCAGGTGTAACCCATCGCACCGTGCACCTGGATACCGTGGCGCGCCGCCAGCCAGCTGGCGTCGCAACAGGCCAGCCGGGCCTGCGATACATAGACATCGGCGCGGCGATCCCCCTGCGCCAGGGCATAGGCCGCGCGATACAACACAGGTTTGGCGAATTCGATCTTGCTGGCGATATCGGCCAGGTGATGCTTGACCGCCTGAAAGCTGCCGATCGGCTTGCCAAATTGCTTGCGCTGGGCCACGTAGTCCACCGACAGGTCGAGGATTCGCTGGGCCAGCCCGAGCAGTTGCCCGGCAACCGACAAGGCGCCGCGGTTCAAGGTATCGGCCCACAAGGCCCGCCCCTGTTCGCCGCCGATCAGCAAGGTGTCGCGAGTTGGCTGCCAGCTCACCAGGCCCAGGCGCCTGGAGGCATCGATACTGGCGTTGGCCTGCACATCGACCTGCGCGCGCGGCACCGCATGCACCTCATCGCCGTGGGCAAGGATCAGCCACTCTGCCAGCGGTGCATCAGGCACCAACGGGTTGATCGGGTGGCCGATAGCCAGGCGCACGCTGCCATCGGCGATGCGCGGCAGCAGGCGGGCTTTGACCGGGTTGTCGTCTGGCAGGCCGTTGAGCAGCCCGGTGACCACATAAGCCGTGTCGGCCAGCGAGTCCGGGATGGCGTAGTAGCCCAGCTCCTGGGTCATCAGTGCCCAGGCCACATCGTCCATGCCCAGGCCACCGAACTGTTCGGGCACCGACAATGCCGTCAGGCCCTGTTCGGCTATCTTGTTGCGCAAGTCAGCGGAGCGGCCTGTATCGGTTTCCCAGATCTCGCGCAGCATTTCGGGCGCCGCCTCGGTCATCAGGAAACGGCTGATGGCTTCGCGAAACGTGAGCTGATCATCGGTAAAGGTAAAGTCCATGGCCGGCTCCTATTTCGGCAGGCCGAGCATGCGCTCGGCGATGATGTTGCGCTGGATTTCGTTGGTGCCGGCGTAGATCGGCCCGGCCTGAGCGAACAGGAAGCCATCAAGCCAGCCGCCTTCGACCGCTTGCGCAGCACTACTCAACAACTCCCCGTGCGCACCCAGGATGCGCATGGCGGTTTCGTGCATCTTCAAGTCGAGCTCCGACCAGATGATCTTGTTGATGCTCGACTCGGCGCCGATCTGCGCGCCACGGCTCAAGCGCCCGACGGTGTGGTAGGACGACAGCGCGTAGCCTTCAGCGCCCAGCCAGGCCTCGACAACCGCTTCGCGGATGCTCGGGTCACGGTCGGCGCTCTGCCGGTTGGCGTTGTACAGCTGTATCAACTTGCGCGCCGTGGCCTGGAAGCGTGCCGGCGAACGCAACAGCAAACCACGCTCAAAGCCCGCGGTGGCCATCGCCACATGCCAGCCCTGGCCTTCGGCACCAATGCAGTTTTCAAGCGGCACGCGCACATCGTCGAAAAACACTTCGGCGAAGGTGTTCTTGCCATTCAGCGCCTTGATCGGCCGGATGGTCACGCCCGGGGCATCGAGCGGCACCATCACGAACGACAAGCCGTTGTGCCGGGTCGAGGCCGGATCGCTGCGGAACAGGCCAAACAGCCAGTCGGCAAACAGTGCGCGGCTGGACCAGGTTTTCTGCCCGTTGAGCACATAGTGATCGCCATCACGGATGGCCTTGCTGGTGATCGCGGCCATGTCGGAGCCGGCATTGGGCTCGGACCAGCCCTGGGCCCACATGTCGACACTGGACGCCATGCGCGGCAGGAAGCGCTGCTTCTGCGCCTCGGTACCGAACTCCATCAACGTTGGGCCGAGTAGCAGCTGACCGTTCTGGTTGATACGCATCGGTGCGTCTGCGCCGTAGTACTCTTCCTCGAAAATCAGCCACTCGATCAGGTCGCAACCGCGCCCGCCGTAGGCCTTGGGCCACATGACCATCGACAGGCGCTGCTCGAACAGCTTCGCCTCCCAGGCCCGGTGCTGCTCGAACCCTTCCCGGGTGTCATAGTTGGCAAGGGGCGTAGTCGGCTGATTGGCCGCCAGCCATTCACGCACTTCCTCACGGAAGGCCTTCTGTTTGGGGGTATAAGCTAGTTCCATGGCACTCTCTCAGAACTTGGCGTCGCGTTTTTCGACGAAGGCGCGGCGGGTTTGCGCAGAATCCGGACTGGTGTAGGCCTGCAGGGTCAGCCCCTGCTCCCAGCGGTATTTGTCTTCCAGGTTGCCGTCCTCGATACCGTTCAGGGCTTCCTTGGCGATACGGATCATCACCGGGCTCTTGGCAGCGATTTTGGCGGCAATCTCCAGCGCGGTTTCGCGCAGCTGCTCTTTGGGCACCACGCGCTCGATGAAGCCATACTGCGCAGCCTCTGCGGCGCCGATCTTGTCGCCGGTGAAGAACAGATAACGAACCTTCTGCACCGGGAACAAACGCTGCAGGTGCGCGCCGCCGCCCATGGCCCCACGGTCAACTTCGGGCAAGGCAAAGGTGGCGCACTCTGAGGCCACGACAATGTCGGCAGCACCGGTAATGCCGACGCCACCACCGAGGACGAAGCCGTGCACGGCGACGATGACCGGCACAGGGTTGCGATGTACCGCCTTGAACGCCGCATAATTACCGGCGTTGACCGCTACGATGCGTTCGGGGTGGGCGTCCAGTTCCTTGATGTCGACACCCGCGCAGAAACCACGGCCTTCGGCACGGATGACGATCACCCGGACGTCGGGGTTGGCGCCCAGGGCTTCTACCTGATGGGCCAGGTCCATCCACTCCTGGCTGCCCAGGGCATTGACCGGCGGTTTGGCCAGCACCAGCTCGGCAATGCCCGCCTCGATCTGTGTGGTAAATGCTTGACTCATGAGGGTGTTCTCCAAAGTTCGGCAGGCGGATGCTCGCTACGGCAGGCCAACAGGGCTTCCAGGCAGCGTTCGGCTTCCTGGGCAATTTCTTCGATCACTTGCTGGCAACTCTTGAGTTCACCAATGGCGGCGGCTACCTGGCCGCTGGGCAGAATGCCTTCGTCCGGAACACCGTCGATCATCGAACGCTGCAGCAGTACCGGCTGGTTGGCGGCCATCAGCGTTTGCGACAGCGCGCCGGGGTCTTCCTTGAGTGCCTGGCGCAGCACACCGAACAGATGGCTCAGGCTCATTCCGGTTTGCTGCTTCCATTTCCAGGCGCTGCGCAACGCGATGCGCAGGCGCCCGAAAGACCCGGCCTGCTCCAGGCGGTTGATAAACGGGTTCTCGATCATGCGGTGGCGCATGCCATCTACCGCCGTGGTCACCCGCACCCGTTGCGGGTCGTTGACCTCGAGGTAATGCACCAAGGTGCTCGACGGCGTAGGCGAGTCCCGGGTCATCAAAAAGCGCGTGCCCATGGCAATACCCACGGCGCCGGTCGCCAGCGCGCCGGCAAGGCCCCTGCCGGTGGAGTAACCACCTGCGGCGATTACCGGGACCGACACCGCGGCGAGTACCTGGGGCAACAGGATCGAACTGGGCACACCACCGGTATGCCCGCCGCCCTCGCCGCCCTGGATGGTGATCATGTCCGCGCCCAGCTCCACCGCCTTCAGGGCGTGTTTGAGTGCGCCCACCGTCGGGATGCACAGCACCCCGGCAGCCTTGAAGCGGGCGATGGTCTGTTTGTCCGGGCCACGTCCGTAACTGACCGCCCGCAAGCGGTAGCGAATCGCCAAGTCAACGCATTGGGCCGCGTTTTCCTGGAACATATGAAAGTTCAGGCCGAAATTGCTGCCACCGGTGGCGGCAATTACCTTGTTGATCTCGCCTTCCAGGGCATCGGACGCAATCGTGGCCCCGGCCAGAAAACCGAAACCACCGGCGCGGGTCGTGGCAATCACCAGGTTGGCGTCAGCTACCCAACCCATGGCGGTCTGCACGATCGGGTAACGGCAGCCCAAGGCTTCGGTCAGTGGCGTACACAACCAGCGGCTCATGCCTGCTCTCCACTGGCGGCAGCCTTGTTGGCCTGGGCCATGGCCTTGGCATCGAAGCCGCCCAGCTTGTCGCCCGACAGCAGTTCATTGTGGGCATGGGCGAAGTGGTGCCAGGCAAAGGCAGCGTCCATCGCCGTGCGTTTACCCTGCAGATCCTCGACGTGGTTAATGGCCTGCTTGGTCAGCGCAAGGCCCATTCGCGGCTGCCGGGCAATACCGGCCGCCAGCGCATAGGTGCCCTGCTCCAGTTCCTCACGTGGCACTACCCTGTTGACCATGCCCATCTGGTAGGCACGCTCGGCACTCATGCGATCGCCGGTGAACAGAAACTCTTTGGCGATGCGCGGGTTCAGCTCATACGGGTGGGCAAAATACTCCACCCCCGGAATGCCCATACGTACCACGGGGTCCTGGAAAAACGCATCATCGCTGGCCACGATCAGGTCGCACACCCAGGCCAGCATGAGCCCACCGGCCACGCACGCACCCTGGACCATGGCAATGGTCGGCTTGGGCAGCTCACGCCAGCGCCGGCACATGCCCAGATAAACCTCTTGCTCGCGGGCATACAGCTGCTCGCCGCCGGGTTTGTTGGTGTGATCCCACCAGAGGTGTGCACGCTCGAACGGTTTGTTGATATCGCGCCCGGGCGTGCCAATGTCATGGCCGGCCGAAAAATGCTTGCCCGCCCCGCGCAGTACAATGACCTTGACCGCGTCATCGTTGACAGCCTGGCGCAGCGCCGCATCCAGCGCATACGTCATCTGCGAGTTCTGCGCATTATTGAAGCCTGGCCGGTTCATGGTCAGCGTGGCGATACCCTCGGCCACGCTGTACAACACCGGTTCCTGCGTTTCGTAGACCGAGTGGTCTGCACGCTCGACGAATTCACTGTCAGGGCTGTTCATGCTCATGTCCCTCGCCTTACGCCACGCGAATGCCAGCCGGGTTGCCCTTGATCGCCGAACTGCGCAGATCATGGGGGTCGAGCCGACGGATCAGCGCCAATTGCTCAGGCGTCGGATGTACGGTTTCTTTCAGCGACGCTGACTTGAGCAACGGGAAGCCGGTGTTTTCCTGCACCTGCTCAAAGCTCACCCCCGGGTGCAAGCTGCGCACCTGCACCGCGCGGTCCGGGCCGTCGAAATCCATCACACACAAGTCGGTGACGATCAGGCGGATGTCCATCAGGTCGCGGCGTACCCCTTTTGGCCAGCGGTCGGCCTTGAAACCGACACCGGAAACCATGTCCACTTCGCCGCTGACGAACACGCGTGTGTTATGGCTGGGTACAAAGAACGAGTTGATGTGATTGATGCTGTTGCCGGGCAAGCCGCGCACACCGAGCATTGCAGCCTTGGGCTTGTGGTAATCGCCCACGCAGGAGAGGTTGCTCTGGCCCCAGCGGTCGATCTGGGTCGGGCCGATCATGGCGTGACGGCGGCCACCCCAGACGCACTCGAACACCCGCTCGAAGTTGAGCGAACCCGAATATTTCGGCACATGATCGCCACGCGGCCCTAGCGGGATCGGCTCTTCGACCAGGTAGGCCTCGCTGTCGGTCATCAACAGTTGCGGACTGTGGCTGAGTTTGGCCAGGCTAGCGCCCAGGCGCGGGATCACGCCCAGGCCCGAGGCGATCAGCTCGCCGTTGTCACGCCAGGCTTCGCTGGCCGCGACAATCATCAGTTCCGCGAGGGTAAATTCACAGGTAGTCGACATTTTCATCCTCCTCAGAACACTGGCAGGGCCAGGGAGCCCATGCGTTCGGCACCGCCGTTCTGCTCTTGATAAGCCCGCTCACCGGCCGCCACGTACTGCGCCACATAGGCTTGCCAGCCGCCCTCTTCCCCGGCACTGGCGGCATAGCGTTTGAGGTGGCTCAGGTCCCAGCCATACTCGGGCTGGCAGGCGGTCGGGTGGGCGCCGAGCGGTGCATGGATCACGCCACTGACCAGGTACCGCTCAAAGGTGTTGCAGCGTGCCTGTTCGGTGGTCAGTTCCAGTCGTTCGTGCAATTGCTCGCAAGACACGAAGCACTGCTGGGCCGCGCGAGCGAACAGATGGTCGAAATAAGGGTCTGGGCCGGTCACCAGGGTGTTGCCCAGGCGGTCGGCGACGTTGACGTGGACAAACGCCACGTCCAGGTTCAGGGCGGGCATGGCCAGCAGCACTTCGCCGTCGTCATACGGCGACTGGATGGTTTTAAGGTCAGGGTTCAGCCGTGTGACATCGGTGGCCAGGCCGCAGCGGGTCGGCAGAAACGGCAAACGCATGGCCGCTGCACGCAGGCCCCACTGGAACATGCCTTCATCCACCTCTAGCAACTCCAGCCCACCGGCTTCGCGGGCTTTGCGGTAATAGGGCTCCAGCGGAATGGCGTCAAGGGTGGCAAAGCCGAACACCAGCTTCTTGACCTTGCCCGCCGCACACAGCATGCCCACTTCGGGGCCACCGTAGGCGACCACAGTCAGGTCTTTGACGGGAGAACGCAAAATCTCGCGCACAACCGCCATCGGCTTGCGCCGTGGCCCCCAGCCGCCGAAGCCGATGGTCATGCCATCGCGCAGGTGCGCAACGGCATCGGCCGCCGTCATTTGCTTGTTCATTGCACATCTCCTTGCTGTTGGCCGACGGAAAAGTCATGCCCCCACAGGCTTACCCGGGTAAATTCGAAGGCCGAGTGCTCAGCCCAGTCCACTTGCAGGCCGCCGTAGCCGTACTCCAGGTCGAAGCCGGATGGGGTCTTCATGTAAAAGGAGGTCATTCGGTCATTGAGGTGCTGGCCGAGGGTCGCCGACAGCGGCACCTGATGGGCCAGGCGCCGGTCATGGGCGCGGCCCACTTCAGTCATCGAGCCCACTTCCACCATCACGTGCACGCAGCCTGAAGGCACCGCGTACTCCGCCAGCGCCAGCGAGTGATGGCGGCTGTTGCGGCAATGCAGGAAGTGAATGCGGATTGGCGGTGCTGCCGGGTCGGGGCGAAAGTTGAAGATGTCCGACAGTTCGAAGCCCAGCACGTCCTTGACGAAGGCCAGGGTCGCGTCAAACTCCGGGGCCGGCAGCACGGTGTGGCCCAGGCCCATGTCGCCGGTGACAAAACCCGGCACGCCTTGCGGCGAAACGAATGGCAGGCAGTCGGAACGGTGTCCCCAGCTCAATTCGTGGCGGTTGCCGGAGGGGTCCAGGACACTGACCAGTGCCTGTACGCCACGCTGCTCGATCTCGGCGGCAGAGCCTGCTTGCCAGCGCACACCGTTTTGTTCCAGTGCCTGCAATGCGGCGTTGAATGCCCGCTCGCTGGCCAGTTCCCAGCCAGAGGCCAGGTAGCCTGCCTCGGCGCCTTCGACGATGAGCATGCGAAACGGCCGCTCGTCCATCTTCACATACAGTCCGCCACCGGGCGCGGGCACCACCATCATGCCCAGCACGTCTTCGGCATAACGTTGCCACTGACTGAGGTTTTCGATTTGAGCGACGAAGTAGCTCAGCCCCCGGATATCCATCATGCCCTGCTCCTCAATGACTGGACCTTTGTTGGTCTTCATTGTGCTGAGGGCAGGCCTGGTGCTCATCGTCCGTTGAGACTAAGCAGTTGATCTATCGGGAATACTGAAATGCAGGCGGTGGAAACAGGCTTGCCCCGCGACAGTGATGCGCCAGGCACATCGCATCGCAGGGCAATCTCGCGCCTTCGGAGTGGTTACATGTACAGGATTACCAGGTCGTTGATGACCGAGGGGCGATCACTGCCGACGACGTGGGTATTCACCTCCAGGGTCAACTGGGTGCCGCGCTTGACCCGCGCCACCTGCTTGACCCTGGCCCGCGCATGAACCCGCGAGCCGGCCGGCACCGGCGCCGGGAAGCGCAGGCGGTCTGAGCCGTAATTGACCATGGTGCTGAAACCGGTGATTTCATAACCCAGCGCCAGCTTGAGCCGCGACTGCAACACCTGTACCAGCGCGCCGTGGGCAATGGTGCCGCCAAACGGGCTGTCCTTGCGTGCACGCTGCGGATCGGTGTGAATCCAGTAGTCATCACCCGACAGCGCGGCAAAGGCATCGATCAGGGCTTGATCGATGACAATCTGGTTGCTCCAGGGGCTGAAGGTCTCACTGACCAGGCTCTGCAGCGCCACATCATCATCCATGGCGACCAAACGCACAGATGCGGCTTCACCCTGCTCCGGCATTTGCGCCTGAGGCGTGCCGTTGTAGCGCTGTAGCGCACTGCTGTCCTGGTCCGGACCGGTAAAGCGCAGTAAACGCGTACCCTTGGCGTCGACTTCGGCAAACACCGGTTTGAGCCGCATGCCGATGCGGATCTGATCCTCTTCAAGCCCCACCAGGGTGGTGTTGATTCGCACGCCTTCGTCCAACTCGATGACAGCCAGCTTTTGTGGCATCTCATCGGCAAAATCGGGCAACGTGGCAATGCGTGCCACGGTGAAGCTGTACAGGGTGGCGCCACCACTGACTTCGCGCCAGCTCAGGTCATGGGCCAGGCACTGCGGGCAATGCCTGCGCGGGTAGAACACCCAGTGTTCGCAGGCGTTGCACTGCTGGATCAACAGGCGCTGTGCCTTCAGGCCTTCCCAGAACGGCGCGGAAATTTCAGTCGGCACCGGCATTGGTTTATTGTTCGACATGCGGGTCATGCTCCCTGAAGTATCAACGCGGCCTGCTCACTCATCACGCCACCAGTGCCGGACACGTAGACAGCGTCGCAGCGTTCAAGCTGGCGCTCGCCCGCCTCACCGCTGATCTGCGTGACAGCCTCGATCACCTGTGACATGCCCCCGGCAGCGCCGGCCTGGCCAAAACTGAGCTGGCCACCGTGGGTGTTCATGGGGAAATCGCCGCGCCAGGTCAGGTCATGCTCGCGAACAAACTGCATGCCCTCGCCTTTGGCGCAGAAGCCGGCGTCCTCCAGGGTCAGCAACGCGGTAATGGTGTAACAGTCATAGATCTGCACCGCATCGACATCGCCCGGTTTGAGCCTGGCCATCTCGAAGGCACGGCGCGAAGCAGGCCCAATCGGCGTATGGAGCATGTCCTGGGCATACGAAGGCGACTTGAACGCCAGGTGCTCACCGAAGCCGGTGATGAATGCCGGGCGCTTGCGTGCACGTGCGGCCACTTCTTTGGAGGCAATGATCAATGCCGCGCCACCGGCCACCGGCATGACAATCTCGAGTACGTGCAAAGGATCAGCCACGCGCTTGCTCGCCAGCACCTGCTCGATCGTCAACGGCTGGCCATGGAACATCGCCTGGGGGTTGGCCAAGGCATTGGTGCGTTGATCAACGGCAATCTTGGCCATGGCTATCGGGTCATAACCGTACTGCGCGGCGTAGCGTTGGGCGATCATGGCGTAGCCGGTGTTCTGGCCCATGTGGCCATAAGGCAGATCGAACTCCGCCTCCGGCGCACCAAAGGCGGTGCTGTGACCGCCGTAACGCATGGCGCGGGCCATTGCCCCGGGATCTTCATCGGGGCCCATCGGCGCCAGGCGCGCCGGCATTACACACAGCACCGCCTGGCACAGGCCCAGCTCGATCGCCGCAGCCGCGCGCCAGACCATACCCACTGCGGTACAACCACCAAGGTCGACCACTTCGGCGAAATTAACAGACAAACCCAGGTATTCGGCGGCCATGGCCGGCACGAACACCGAAGCTTCGTGGAAGTGCGGGCCATTGATCACCAGACCGTCCAGGTCTTCGGCACGCAAGCCGGCGTCGCGCAGCGCCTGCGCCGCCAGGTCGGCCACTTGCTCAAGATGGAACATTCGCGGCGCTGTGGCGTACTTCTCGGGTTTGTATTGCGCGGCGCCGACAATCGCCGCATGACCTTTAAGACCCATGTATCCCCCACTCGAAGGCTGTGTGCTTGAGGTTTTTGTCTTGCGACCATGCCACAGGTGCCGTGGCGAGTGATCGTCCATTTTGACTAGAACAGCGGCCAGCGCCAGGGTTGACTCAACCCTGACGCCGTCGCGCCAGTCAGAAGCTGTATTTGACCGAGAATGTCCCGTAGTCGCGGTCTGCCAGCAAGCGCTTGACCGGGTCAGCGTCGCCCAGGTAACCGGTAACCCGCAGGGCGACTTCCAGGTTGCCCAAGTACTTGAAGGTGGCGCCCAGGCTCAACCGGCGGTCACCCTGCAACCCGGAAATGGTCCCGGCCATCGGCGTGGCACCACTGAACACGTTGGAGAAGTTCACCGGCACTTCCAGGTCCCAGCCTTCGAACACGCCCGGGTAGCTGAAGGACGCACCCAGGGTGTAGGCACTGGCGGTCTTGCTGCGCCAGCCAGTCGAGGTCTTGTAGGTGTAGTCGTCGGACGGTTGCACCAGCGGGCGCATGGACGGAATCAGGCTGTTGCCCAGGCCCAGCAGGTTCGGCGCGGCCGAGGCCTCATCAACACTGTCGACACGTACATGCACGATTTCGGCGGTGAGCGAGGTCTGGCTCGCCCAAGGCCGGTCACCCAGGATACGGATCGCCGACAACTGCATTTGCTGGCCCTTGCCACGCGCAGGCGTGGGGCCGAGGCCGGTGTTGACCATGACCGGTGCACCGTCGCGATACGACCACTCGCCACCGATCTGGGTCTCGCCGATTTTGGTCGAGGCACTGATCCCGGTCAGCTTGATGTCTTCAAAGTAGGTAATGCGGTAGCCATCCGGCGTTCCGAAGAACACGCCTGGCCCGGCCGGGACGGCCCGGTAACCCACCAGGGCAGTGGCTGGGTTCTTGTCATGATAATTGACATGAAACAGTGACAGTTCCAGGGCGGGCACGGGTCGAAAGCGTACCTGTGCCCCCCACTGACCGCTGTCACGCGGCTCATCGGTGCCCTGGTAGTTGATACGCGACCCATTGGCGCCGATGAGAAACTCTCGCCCTGGCCCGACCACATCGCTGGTGGACAGGTAGCTGCCCACCGGCGGCAGTTCCGTGCCCATCCATTCGTATTGCACGTAAGCGCCCAAGGTCCACTGCGGGTTCAGGCGATACGACGCCGACACCTGGCCGACCGGCAACAGCACTTCCTTGACCTCGACCCCTGGCTGCGCGGCCTTGACCGCATCGGACGGGTTCTGTACACCACTGACGCCGGGGTAGAACAAGCTTTCACCCCACGACTCGATATGCCGCCCGGCCTTGACGTCGAGCATCGAACCATTGTCAAAGCGCCAGCCGCTGAACACATAAGCATCGAGGAACTTGCTGCGCCCGCCGCTGTAATACTTGGTGTCGCTGGTGAACTCGTCATGGTCGCCAGCCTTGTTGACCGTGCCCGGTGAGTCGTTGTCGTTGGAACGATGGTAAACATCATCGTAGAAGGTACTGGCCCGCAGCACCCCGCCGTAGTTGTCCTTGCGCACGATCATCTCGGCCAGGGCGCCGATCCGGTTGGTCACCAGGCTGCCCTTGTCGAAGTTGCGATCGCCATCATCGGCGTTGGGTGTCAACAGCTTGCTTGACGGGTTCGACAGGCGAACCCCCAGGCCGTAGCTGGTGGTCACCGTCCAGTCGATTGTCGTGCCGTTGTCGAACTCGATCGTTTCACCAGACCATGCGGGTGTGCAAACCAATGCGGTTGCCACCACCAGACCCGATAATTCGAAACCCGATACAGCTGGGCCAGCACCATATTTGTTGTTTTTATTAGTCACACTGCCTCTCCGATTAACGACCTGACGGTCGCGCAAAAGTGCAAGAACACCACTCGTTACCTTCAGCCCGCTCACAGCTGCCCTAGCACCGACTGAACGTTGACACCCTCGGGCGTGCGCCCGTAGCGGAACACGCCGGCTGTTTCTTCACGCACCAGTTGCCCCTGCGCAATCAGGTAATTGACATGCGCCAGGGTCTCGCCAATCGCCATCAATTCATCGAAGCGCCCCTTCACCTTCGGAAACAGCTCGGCCATCAGCTCCACGGCACTGCGCGGCGCGGTGCAGGCGGCCAACAGTTGCTGCAAGTGCCCTTGGTGGTGTGCGCGCAGTTGATCAAGGCGCAGATGCAGGTTGTAGAACGGCCGTTCATGCGCCGGCAGCACCAGCACGCTGTCGGGCACCTCCCGCAAGCGCTCGACCGAGTCCAGCCAGTCGCGCAGCGGGTCGGCATCGGGCTCGGTGACCTGCACGCAGACACTGGAGGTGATGCGCGGCAGCACCTGGTCACCGGAAATCAACAGGCCGTCCTCGGCGCAGTACAGGCAGGCATGTTCCGGCGAATGGCCGCGGCCGATCAGGACCTGCCAACGGCGCCCGCCAATCATCAGTCGGGTGCCTTCACGCAGGCGCCGGAAGCTGGTCGGCACCTCTGGCCGGAAGTGCGCGGAGCCCAGCAGCGGGAACAACGCTGCGGTCTGTTCCTGGTTGAAACCTGCGCGCTGGTAATGCTGGTAGAACGCCCAGCTAGTGCCGGTGTCGCCTGGCGCGCCCAACTGGTGCATCGCCTGATATTCACTGGCGCTCATGAACACCGGGCAGCGGAAGCGCTCGGTCAACCAGCCGAGCACCCCGACATGGTCCGAGTGAAAGTGCGTGCAGATCACCGCCAGCAGCGGTAAACCACCCAACACCGTGACAAACAGCGCTTCCCAGATGTCGCGGGTCTGCGTGTTGTTGAGCCCGGTATCGACCGCCACCCAGCCCTCGCCGTGGCGCAACAGGTACAGGTTGATGTGGTCAAGCCCGAACGGCAGCGGCATGCGCAGCCACAACAGCCCTTCAGCGACCTGTTGAACCTCGCCATTGGCCGGTGGCTGCGGCCAGGGGAAGCGCAGGCCTGCGCGCCATTCGTGCCCCTGGGCATCCAGGCTACTCACTGACGTCACCCGCAAAAGCGGCCAGGCCAATGCGCTCCAGCACGGGGGTGCTGTACGGCACATAGCTGCGGCTGCTTTCGTCACGGATGAACAGCGGGTCGCTGAACGCCGTCGGCGCGTAGCCCTGGCGCTGCAGGTCGACCTTGCGCAATTTGAAGGTGCTGGTCAGGTCGGCCGCCGCCGACACCCGCACGAACACAGGCGCCGCATAGCGTGGCAAACGCGCTTCGGTCAGCGCGTAGAACGCTTCAGGGTCAAAAGGCTGCCCTGGCTGCATCAGCACCGCCGCCATGCCGGCGCGCCCCTCTTGCCCGGGCACCTGCACACCGTAGATGTTGATCAGCTCGAGCCCGGCAAAATCGCCCAGCGCGGCCGCCACCTCCAGAGTAGAAACGTTCTCGCTTTTCCAGCGGAAGGTGTCGCCGATGCGGTCGATGAAGTACAGGTAGCCGTCTTCGTCATAACGCAGCAGGTCGCCCGAACTCCAATAGGCATCCCCATGGCGCAAGACATTGCGGCGGATCTTGCTGTCGGTTGCCTCGGCCGAGGTGTAACCCTCGAAGCGGCCGCCGCCGATCTGCGGATGGTCGATGATCAAGCCCAGGGCTTCACCCACTTCACCCACTTCGCAGAGCTGGTAAAAGCCGTGCTCGTCGCGTGGGTGGCTGTCGGCTTCAACGTCATAGCGCACCAGGCGCAGGTTGCTCTTGTCCCAGAACGGTATGCGCCCGCAGGCGCCCACATAGTTGTCGACGTTGACCACGTTGGTATTGGACTCGGTAGAACCCCAGCCCTCGAACACCTGGATCGGTCCGAAACGCTGCACCCAGTTCTGCCAGGTTTCACGCGTCAACCCGGCGCCGAGCATGCAGCGCAGGCCGTGCTCGCGTTCGCCGGCCGCCTCGGGCTGGTTGAGCAGGTAGCGGCAGATCTCGCCGATGTACTGGAACACGCTGATGCGGTGCTCGCGCACGTCCTTCCAGAATTCGCGGACGCTGAACTTGCGCCGCACCACGATCGCCGCACCGGTTTTCAGCGCGGTTGACGTCACTGAAGTGGCCGCAGCGCCGTGGTACAGCGGCAGGCAGCAATAAAACACGTCGCTCGGCGTGGTCTGCAGGGTGACTTCCATGATGTCGCCCGTCGACATCCAGCGCATGTGGCTGTAACGCGCCGCTTTTGGCAAACCCGTGGTGCCCGAAGTAAAAATCAGCAGGCTCGGCGACTCGGCGCGCAGGTCGGCACGCAGGTCACGCGGGAATGGCGTGCACGGGGCATTGGCCAATGCTTCGGCCAAACCGGTGTCAACCTGTGCAGGCATCGCCCCGCCCCACGGTTGCTCGGCATCTTCGACCAGCCACAGCGGCAGCGGCGGCAGGCCTTCGGTGGCCAGCACGTTGCCCAGCACTTCCTCGCCGACCAGCATTGCCTTGGCCTCGATGGCCTCCAGCGCGTGCACCAGCGGCCGGCCACTGACCTGGGTATTGACGAAGCCCACCACCACACCGAGCTTGACCAGGCCAAACCAGCAGCAGAAAAACGCAGGCCGGTTCTCCATGGCCAGTGCGCAGACATCGCCGGGGCGCAAGCCTCGGGCATGGAAAACGTGAGCCAGCTGGTCGGCCCGCGCGTTAACCTGGGCGTAGCTCAAGCGCTGATCGCCATAAATGACGAAAGGCCGCTCGCCGTGGCGTTGCGCCTGTTCTTCGAGGCGATCAGCCAGGGTATAGCGATCCGCAGGTTTGATCCGCGCGGCGGCTTCGGCCCGGCGATCAAGGATGGCCTGGGTTTGTTCGCGTGGCACAACCCCGCGATCAATACTGGACAGCAGGCTTGCGTTGTTATTGAAATTGTTCATCCCTACCTCCGATAAAACCGGCTGTTCATGCAGTCGCCTGGGCGTGGGTCGGATAGTCCGAATAGCCAGGCGAGCCTTTCGTATAAAGTGTCTTGCGGTCGAAGCCGGCCAGCGGCAGGCCGGCGCGCAGGCGCTCGACCAGGTCGGGGTTGCCGATAAAGTGGCGGGCAAACGACACCGCGGCGCCCTGCCCGGCTTCTATTGCCGCAGCGGCCGAAGGCCCGTCGAAACCGTCATTGAGGATCAGCCCGCTGCTGCTATGGCTGCGGGCCATGGCAAAGGCATCCAGTGCGGCCAGCGGCGAGCGCATGATGTGCAGGTACGCCAGGCCAAGCGGCTCGACCTGCTCGCACAAGGCTTGTGCTGTGGCGGCCGGGTCTGCGTCACTGATGTCGTTGTAAGGGTTACCAGGGCACAGGCGGAACCCCACACGCCCCGAGCCGATTGCCGCTGCCATCGCGGCCAGCACCTGGGCTGGAAAACGCACGCGGTTGGCTACCGCGCCGCCATACGCATCACTGCGCTGGTTGCTGCCCGACGCCATGAACTGCATCGGCAGGTAACCACTGGTGCAATGCAGCTCGACCCCTTCGAACCCGGCTTCGCGGGCGTTCAGGGCCGCGCGCCGGTATTGCTCGATCACGCGCTCAATGTCCTCCAGGCTCAACGCCAGAGGCTCATCGGTATCGACCAGGCCAGCCCCGTCGCAGAACACCTGGGTGCGGGCACGTATCGCCGATGGGGCGACGGTCCGTGCCCCGACTGGTTTGTTTTGCCAACTGGCCGCGCGGCCGACGTGCATCAACTGCAACACCATGCGCCCGCCGGCATTCCTCACCGCCCGGGTGATCTGGCGCCAACCCTCGATCTGCGCGCTGTCGTAGATGGCCGGCGTGCGGCAATAGCCCAGCCCGTCGGCGGACGGTGCAGTGCCTTCGGCAATGATCAGCCCGGCACTGGCGCGCTGGCGGTAGTAGTCGACCATTTCAGCCGTCGGCACCGCCTGTGCGGTGGCGCGGCTGCGGGTCATCGGCGCCATGACAATGCGGTTACTCAGCTCCAGCTCGCCCAGGCGCACGGGCTCAAACAAAATGCTCATCGCGATTCCTCAGCGCACACGAATCTTCGGTGCCGCAGCACCGCGTCGCAGGGTGGCTAGAAAGTGTTCCAGGGGCGCGGCCGGGGCGACATCGGGCAGTTGGTCCTTGTCCGGGCGCTGCGCCCAGAACTCGGCCCACGACGGGAACAGGTCGTGGAAGCTGCCGGCATAGGGTTCACGCCCTGGCCAGCGCATCTTTCGCTCGCCGATCGGCGGCTTGTTGAGGTCGCTGGCGTACCAGTAGCACGGCAGGCGGCGACGGAAGTACCAGCGGCCATCGATGCGCTGGTAGTCATCCCAATAAAGCATTTGCATGGTCACCCACTCGGGGCCGGTCTCATGCTCGTTCTTGGAATACACCACGCCAACGGCATTGTCGGCGTCAAGCAGTTCGATGATGTGCTGGCCCAGGTGATGCGAGGTGCCGCTGAACTGATCGCGCAAAGTGGCATCGACCCACGCTTTCAGATGCGCACGGCCGGTCTTGTCGCGGCCGACGCGGATGTCTTCGGCAAACAGATTGACGTGGGCATCGAGGTCGCGCATGTCCAGCGACAGCGAGTACTTGGCCGCCAATTGACGAATTTCCTCAATCGACTCAAGCCGGTCGATGCGTGCCAACAACGTGTTCGGTTCCATGCTCATCACTCCAGCACCGTGTAGAGTTCCGAGCTGCGCCCGCCATCCACCGGCACACACGCGCCGGTGATATAGGACGCTTCGTCGCTGGCCAGGAACAGAATCGCGTTGGCTACCTCCTGCGCCTGGCCGATACGGCGCAGCGGGATCAGTTTCTCGGTGTTGCCACGGGCCTTGGCGTCGGCCAGCATGCCCGCGGTTGCCGGGGTTTCGATGACGCCCGGGACCACCACGTTGCAGCGAATCCTGTTGGCCGCCCCTTCGCTGGCTGCAGCGCGGCTGAAGTTGATCACTGCGGCCTTGGCTGCCGAGTAGCCGGCCATCCAGGGCGTACCGAACAACCCGCAGATCGAGGCGATGTTGACGATGGCGCCGCCGCCTTGGGCTTTCATCAGCGCCATGGCCGTGCGCGTGCCCCAGAACGTGCCGTCCACGGTGGTGCGGAAGTTGGCGTGCCAGTCACCCGTGCTGGTGCTGTCGATGGCACCCCAGGTGTAGGCCATGGCGTTGTTGACCAGGATGTCCAGGCGGCCATGCTGCTGCGCTGCGGCCTCGATTGCGCTGACGAAGGCGTGCTCGTCGCTGACATCGGCGACCTGCCAATGGGCCTTGCCACCCGCTTCGCGAATGGCGCTGGCCACAGCGTCCAATGGCGCCTGATTACGCCCGCAGAGCACCACGGTGGCGCCCTCCTGGGCAAAACGTCGGGCGGTGGCGGCACCAATCCCGGAGCTGGCACCGGTAATGAAGGCGATCTTGCCTTGAAGTCGTGTGCTCATTGCCTGCTCCCGGTTCAAATGAAGGCCATGCCGCCGTTGACGGCGAGGTTCTGACCGGTAATGAAGCTGGCGTCGGAACTGGCCAGAAACACGGCGGCGCGGGCGATCTCATCGACCTCACCCATACGGCCCAGGGGGATTGCCTTGAGCATGCCTTGCAGCCACTCATCGGGGATGTCGGCCATCATCGGGGTGTTGGTCGGGCCGGGCACCAGGGTGTTGACGCGGATGCCGCTGGCGGCCAGCTCCCGCGCCATGCTGCGGGTCAGCCCCATGACGCCGGCTTTGGCTGCGCAGTAATGGCTTGGGCCTTCGCCAGTCATCGCGGCGGTGCTGGAGATATTGATCACCACACCCTGAATGGCGTGCTTTTGCATCAGCCGCACCGCTTCACGGCTGCACAGGAAGGTGCCCGTGAGGTTGACCCCAATGACCCGCTGCCAATGCGCGTCCGGGGTGTCGACAAAGGTGTCGACTGAACCGACACCGGCGTTATTCACCAGGATGTCGAGGGCACCGAACCGGGCTTCCAGCCTGTGCATCGCCGCCGCCACCGAGTCGCTGTCGGCGACGTTGCACGCCAGCGCCAAGGCGTGCTCACCGAGCCCTTCGATCGTCTGCTCGGCAGCCTGCAGGTTGATGTCGGCCGCCACCACCCGTGCGCCGGCCTCTGCAAAGCGCTGGGCAATCGCCCGCCCCATGCCTTGCCCGGCACCCGTGATCAGGGCCACTTTGTTCGCTAACTTCATCGTTGATCTCCCGCAAGCCTTGGCTTCCCCGATCAGCTGCACAACGCGCTGGATGATCGAGCACGGGACAAATCATTAACCCTGTACAAAACCGCAACATCGTCCGATAAGACTACGCAGCCGCGCTTGCCCTGTGTGCCGTAAGCAAGTGGTCTGAATGGACGATGTGCCCGAGCGTGATCGGCGCCACGCTCCTGCTCACTAGAACAAAACCGGGAGCACCCGTCGTGAACTCTTCCAACCGCGTCACCTGGCGTAGCCACTACGCACTGTTCGTGCTGGCCGTGATTTACATCTTCAACTACATCGACCGGCAGTTGATGGCGATCCTGATCGAACCGGTCAAGGCGGAGTTCGGCATTTCCGACACGGGCATCGGCCTGCTCTCGGGGGTGACATTTGCGGTGTTCTATACCCTGTTCGGCTTCCCTTTGGGCCGGCTTTCCGACCGTATCGGGCCGAAACCGGTGATTGCAGCATGCTGCATTGCCTGGAGTGTGATGACCATGGCCTGCGGCCTGGCCACCAGCTTCTGGCTGCTGGTGTTGGCGCGGATCGGCGTAGCCGTTGGTGAAGCGGGCGGCACGGCGCCTTCGGTGGCGATGATTTCGCAGCTTTACCCAGCAAAAAATCGCTCCACTGCGTTGTCCATCCTGATGCTCGGCTCAAGCTTCGGCGCCATATTCGGCCTCGGTTTCGGTGGCTGGATCGCCCAGCATTACGGCTGGCGCTCGGCGTTCCTGATCATTGGCGTACCGGGCATCCTGCTGGGGCTGCTGCTGTGGCTTACGGTCCGTGCGCCGAAAATTGCCAGCGAAGTGCAGACCAAGGTCCAGGTCGCCCAGGAAGGCTGGGCAAAGACCGTGGCCAAGCTGATGGAGACCCCATCGTTTCTTTGGCTGGTGCTGACCGGCGCATCCAGCGCCATCGCCGGCTATGCGATTGGCACCTGGAGCCCGAGTTTCCTGATCCGCTCCCACGGTTTGAACCTTCAGGACGCAGGCTTTCTGGTCGGCGTCGTGGGCGGCAGCGGTGCCACCTTCGGCACCTTGGCCTGCGGCATCATTTCCGACCGCATGGCCCGCCGTGATGCCGGCTGGCAGATCGGCGTACCGCTGCTTGCCACGCTGGTGAGTATCCCGTTCGCGTTGGCGTACTTCCTCTGGCCAACCGGCATTCTGTTCCACCTGGGTAGCACCCCGGTACCGACCGCGTTTCTCTTCTATGCAGGTTTTGCCTTCTTTGGTACCTGGTGGGCGACCCCGTGCCTGGGCGCCGTCACGCATTTGTTCCCGGCAGCGCGCCTGGCCCAGGCAACTTCAATCTTTGTCATGGCCATGACCCTACTGGGTGTCGGCGTCGGCCCGCTGCTGATCGGGGTACTCAGCGATCTGTTCACCCCGGCCCTCGGCACCGAGGCACTGCGCTATGCGCTGGCCGCCTCCATTTCGATGCTGATGCTCTCGACCGTATTCCTGGGCATGGCCCTGCCCCGCTACCGCGCGCAACTGCAGCGATCGGCTGCACCGACTGCCACCCCTGAAAATGCCGTAACTGCCTGATCAATGGAGATTCGAAGATGTCAGAACAAGACCTACCGTTGCCTATCGGCCACTTCGTCACCCTCGACAACGGCCTGCGCCTGCATTACCTCGACGAAGGCAGCGGCCCTGTCGTGGTGTGGTTGCATGGCAGTGGCCCGGGCGCCAGTGGCTACAGCAATTTCAAGGGCAACTACCCAGAGTTCGTCGCGTCCGGCTTTCGTAACCTGGTGATCGACCTGCCCGGCTTCGGCCGTTCGGACAAGCCCGACAACGTCCAGTACAACCTGGATTTCTTCGTCAACGCCGTGTCCGGCTTGCTCAAGGCCCTTGAAGTGCATCGTTGTACCCTGCTCGGCAATTCCCTGGGTGGTGCCATCGCCATTGGCCTGGGGCTGGCCGAACCGCAAATGCTCGACAAGCTGATCCTGATGGCCCCGGGCGGTGTCGAAGAGCGCGAAACCTACTTCAAGAAGATCGGTATTCAGCGCATGGTCGAGCTGTTCAATGCCGGCCCGCTCGACATCGACAAAATGCGCCAGATCATGAGCCTGCAGCTGTTCGATGCCTCGCAACTGCCCGACAGCCTGCTGGCCGAACGCGTTGCCGTGGCCAAATACCAGCCGCACTGCCTGTTCTCGACCATGATGGTGCCGAACATGACCGAGCGCCTCGAGGAGCTGTGCGTACCGATTCTGGGGTTCTGGGGCACCAACGACAACTTCAACCCGGTCGGTGGCGCGATGAAAGTGCTCGACAACGCCCCTGACGCCCGCTTTATTCTGCTCAATCGCTGTGGACATTGGGTCCAGGTGGAGCACCGTGAGTTGTTCAACCGTTCCTGCCTCGAGTTCCTGCGCCAAGCCTAGTCGTCGTACGCAACGTACCTTGCGACAGCAGCAACCTGGCCGCTGTCGTATCGACTGGCTTCCACCAAGGGCTGACATAACAATGACAAAACTCTCCCAGTTGCTTGCGCCTGGCCGCATCGGCCCCCTTCAACTGCGTAATCGCATCATCATGGCGCCCATGGGCTCCAACTTCGCCGAAGCCGACGGGCACTGTGGCGAACGTATCCAGGCCTACTACGAAGCACGTGCCGAAGGCGGTGCCGGGCTGTTGATCATGGGCGTGTGCGCCGTCGCCTTCCCCGCCGGTACCGCCGAGCCTTACCAGGTCGGTGTCTCTTCTGATGAATTCATCCCGGGCCTTGCCCAACTGGCTGGACGCGTGCACAGGCACGGCGCAAAGATCGCCATGCAGCTGCAGCACGCCGGCAAGAACGCCATACGGGACATGGCTGCGGGCCGGCCGCTGTGGGTGCCGTCGTTGCCCCCGGCCAGTACCTCCGACATGATGCAGGCCTTGACCCCGGAAGAACTCGCCTCCTTTGTCAGCGCCGTACGCGGTCGCAAAGGCGGCATCGAGATGCGGGTGATGGACCACTACGACATCGCACAGATGGTCGAATGGTTCGCAGCCGCTGCCGAGCGTGCACAGCGCGCCGGGTTCGACGGTGTGGAAATCCATGCCGCGCACAACTACATCATCGCCGGCTTTCTATCGCCGTATTACAACCGGCGTGAAGATGCATACGGTGGCGCAGTGGAAAACCGTGCGCGCTTGCTGCTTGAGGTCCTGGCGGCCATACGCGCGCGGGTTGGCACCGGCTTTGGCGTCTGGCTGCGGCTGGATGCCGAAGAACTGCTCACCCCCGGGGGCATCACCCTCGACGACGCCAAGGCGGTTGCTCGCCTGGCTGAGGGCGCTGGCGCCGATGCAGTCAGTGTCTCGGCCTACGCCATGACCAGTAGCGGCGTGGCCTTTACCGAAGCGCCGCTGGTGCAAAAGCCCGGGGCTTTTCTCGAATGGACAGCGGCCCTCAAGCAATGCGTGAGCATTCCGGTGATTGCAGTCGGGCGTATCGAACCAGAAACCGGCGACGCCGCGATTGCCGCCGGCCAGTGTGATTTCATCGCCATGGGCCGCAAGTTGCTGGCCGACCCACAATTGCCCAACAAACTGCAGGCCGGTGAGCTGCAGGCCATTCGACCGTGCATTTACTGCTATGTGTGCGTGAGCCAGATCTTTATCAACGAGCGGGTCAAATGCGCGGTCAACCCGCAAACCGGGCATGAAAGCGAGCGCATCATCACGCCGGTTGCAGCCCCGCAACATGTTGCGGTGATCGGCGGTGGCCCGGCAGGCCTGGAAGCCGCTCGCGTGGCGGCATTGCGTGGCCATCGCGTGACGCTGCTGGAGCGCAGTGACCGCCTGGGCGGCACCCTGTTCTTTGCTGCCCTCGCCTACCCCGAAAACGGACGCCTGCTCGACAACCTCCTGTACCAGGTGCGGCAACTGCCCATCGATGTACGCATGGGCAGTACGGTGGATGCAGCCTTGCTGCGCGACCTGGGCGTCGATCAAGTGATTGTGGCCACCGGCGCACAGCGCGCCGCACCGGGCATCCCAGGCGCCGAGCAGGATCATGTCTGGAGTGGTGATGAACTGCGCCGGCTGATGACCGGCGACCGTGCCGAAGAGATCGCCCGGCGCAAGCTGTCGCTGACGCAACGCACCCTGATGAAGGCCGGCAACCTGATCGGCGTCACCGACAGCACCGATGCCATGCAAAAGCTGTCACGCGTGTGGATGCCCTTGGGCAAACGCGTGATCATTGTCGGCGGTGGGCTGGTGGGGCTGGAACTGGCGGAGTTCCTGATGGCGCGTGGGCGTCAGGTGTGTGTGCTGGAAAGCAGCGGCCACCTGGGCCGGGAACTGGCGATTGTGCGGCGTTGGCGGGTGCTGCATGGCATCCGTGTGCACGGTGGCCAGCTGCTGACCGGGGTGAGCGTTACCGCCATCGACGGTAACCGCGTGCGCTATCAGACAGCCGAAGGTGAAGCTGCCGAGGTGCGCGGGGACTCCGTGGTGCTGGCCAGTGGTGCGACGCCTGATACCCGCCTGAGCGATGCACTGGGCAGTGCCGGGTTGAAGGTGGTGAGCATTGGTGACTGTCAGAGCCTGGGTTATATCGAAGGCGCCATCGCCGCCGGCAATCGCGCTGGGCGAGAAGCCTGAAGCCAAAAAAAACCCCAGGTTCTACCTGGGGTTTTTTTGGCTTTGTCGTTACCGCCCCATCGCCCTAGCCGCATCAGCGGTGTACATATCCGGGGTGAATTTGGCTTCGTTGAGAATCGGCCCTTTCTTCGATTCGTTGGTCATGGCGTAGCCGGTGTACTGGCCCGAGTTAAGGTCCATGAAGAACTGCGAACCGGCCTGCCAGGCGCTCATGTCCGGGTGGTAGTAGTAATTGATCATCGCGTGCTTCCACAAGGCACCACGGCTGTCATAGTTGTCCGCAACCACTGCGTTCCAGGTGTCTTCGTCAATAAACAGCACACGCTTGCCGTACACATGGCGGTAGCCTTCTTTCAACTTGGCCTCAAGCACCCACACACGGCGCAGCTCGTAGCGCATGTAGTCGGGGTTGGGGTGGTTGGGGGTAAGCATGTCGGCGTACTTGATGTCACCGGTATTGGGTTTGAAGGCGTTGGCCGGCACGTAGACTTCGCGCTTGCCGATCAGCGTCCAGTTGAAGCGCTCGGGCGAACCGTTGTAAAGACGGTCTTCGTCAACCGTCATCGTGCCGTTGGTGCCGATCATTGGTTGATCGTACCCGTAGCCAGGCAGTTGCCGCACACGCCGGGTGGACGGGCTGTAGCTCCAGGCCTGGCGGGGGTTGGCGAGGAAGTTATAGGGCTCTTGCGAAATACTCACCACACCGTTGTCGCGCACCGGCTTCAAGGTGGTGTTCCAGCTCATGGCCTGTATCTGGCCTTCGGTTTTTGGCTCGACGGTCGGTGAGTTCGCTTGCGAGAGGTTGCGCGCATAGGCGCGGCCCCAGCCGATGCTGCCGTTTGGCAACACCGAAGCCAGGTCGCTGACCTTTTCTTCGGTGTAGGCCCGTGCCGGCAACTGGTGGTTCCACAGCAGCTCCATGCCGTTTTTCGGAATCGGGAACGGGACTTGGCCAATCCCCTCGATGCCCATGCCGTCGTCGACCAGCTTGGCGCTCAAGGCGTTCTTCATCGCCCGCTCGCAGACGTAGTCCGGGTAACGGAAGTCCCGATGGCCCGGGTAGATGTTCATTTTGTAGGTGGTGGGATAGCGCTTGAGCAGGGCCTTCTGGCCTTCGGTCAAATGGCTCTCGTACTGGCCCATGTTCTGCGCGGTGATCACCAGGATGGGCTTTTCGTTGGCGTAAGGGTCGACAGGTTGATCGCCAGAGAACTTCACATGGTTCCAGCCCGGCACTTCGCCAAGGTACTTGCCGGTGTAGGGCGGGATGGTGCCCTCGGCATTACCGGCTTTCTCGGCACCGACACAGGTCAGTTCCTTGCCGAGTTTGGCAGCCTCTTCAGGCGACACTTGCGCAAGTGCGTTGCCTTGCAGGCCGACATTGGCGGCCACTGCAGCTACGAACATCACGCCTTTTGTTGTTATTTTCATCGGTTGGCTCCTTCGCAGACCAGGACTACTGGGGTACCTCCATTGTTCCTGATCTGCGGGGGAGTACATCGTCCGGAAAGACTAATCAGTCAGGCGCCGACCAATGATTCCTTCAGTTGCGCCTTGATCACCTTGCCCGACGCATTACGCGGCAGCGGATCGCGGCGCAGGTGTACCTCGGCCGGTACCTTGTAGGCCGCCAGGCGCTGGCCGATAAAGGCACACACTTGCTCCGGGGTAGGCGCTGGCTGCAGTTCGCTGCGCAATACCAGGGCCAGGCGCTCGCCCAGTTCCTCATCGTCCAGGGCAAAGGCGGCCGCCTCGGTCACGCCAGGCATTTCGCAGATACACGACTCCACTTCACTGGCGGATATCTTCTCGCCCGCCCGGTTGATCAGGTCCTTGGCACGGTCAGTGATGTACAGAAAGCCCTCGTCGTCCAGATGGCCGATATCACCGGTGTCCAGCCAACCGTCGCGCAAGGTCTCGGCACTGGCTTCAGGCAGCCGCCAGTAAGCGCTCATCAAGGTCGGCGAACGTAGCCAGATCAAACCGCTGCGCCCCGCCGGTAGCGGTGAATACGGGTCCGGCCCAATGCATACATCCACGATCGGCAGCGGCCAGCCCACCGAGTCGGGTTTGTAGACGAACTGATCGCCGCCCACTGCGGCACCGATGCCGTTGCTTTCGGTCAAGCCATAGCCACTGCCACCAATTGCATGGGGCTTGCGCTTGCTGATATGCGCCAGCAGCCGACTGGAGGCCACCGCCCCGCCCAGGCCGAGGCCGTACAGGCTGTCGCTGTCGGTGCTGGCAAACCGCGGCGAGCCAAGCAATTGCTGCATCATTACCGGTGCGCCATTGAACTGGGTGCAGCGCTCGTCGCGAATCAGGTCGAACGCTTTGTCCACGTCCCATTTGTACATCAGCAACAAGCGCCTGCCGCTGCGCAGCCCCAGCAAAAACTGCGCGTGCAGGCCACTGACATGGAACAGCGGCACCGCCATCAGGTTGGTCGGTGCCAAGCCACTGGCGATCACCGCCTGGATCCGTTCGGGCGAACTCACGGCGCAGAACGCCGACTGGAACTCCAGTGCTGCCAGCGCCTGGCAAATGGCCCGATGGCTGGACAGCACGCCCTTGGCCCGGCTTGTGGTGCCAGAGGTATAGAGGATAAGCGCCGGGTCAGCCGGATTGATCTCGATGGCCGGCAGCGCTAGCAGCGGCCCCTGGATCAGCTCTTCGAAACGCTGGCAGTTGGCCGCTAATGCTTGCCCCGCCGGCACGCCAACCACAATGCTGACCAGCCGCTGTGCGAGCAGGTCGCTGGTCAGCAGTTGCAGGCGTTGTTCGTCACAGACCAGCACCTGCGCACCGCTGTCTTGCAGGCCATGGAACAATTCGTCACGCAGGCCCCAGCTGTTCAACGGCACGCACACCGCGCCACAACGCTGCACCGCCACGAAGGCCACCAGCCAGGCCGGCTGATTGCGCATGGCAATGGCCACTCGATCACCCTGCTTTACCCCGAAGCGCTGCGCCAGTTGCGCAGCCAGGCGGTCGACCTGATCGAAAAAGCCGGCGAACGTCAGACGTTGCTGCTCCCACACCAGGAACTCACGCTCACCGTGTGCACGGCCTGCATCGATGGCTTCGAGCAAGTTTGCAGGTGCATGGCGAAAATACCGCAGGCCGTCGTTGGGCGAAGACACCACCTCGAACGGCGAACCAGGGCCAATCAATTGCTGCCAGGCGTTGCGCCACTGTTCCAGCTTCATGTTCTCAGTTCTCCAAAGACGCAAAAGCGGCGTAACGCGCGCACTGGAAATCACTGTCACCCAGGCACGCCTGGGCCACGCGAACCCGCTTGAGGTAAAGGCCGACGTCCAGTTCATCGGTGACACCGATGCCACCGTGCATCTGCACCGCCTCATTACTGACCTGGGCGGCCACCTCGCCGGCCTTCCATTTGCCCAGGCTCACCAGCCGCCCGCGCTCGGCCGCGCTCAATGCGCTGTCATCGAGCGCGGCCAATGCTGCCATCACCGCGCTGCGGGCCAGCTGCAACTCCACATGCAAGCGCGCGGCCCGATGCTGCAGGGCCTGGAACGACCCGATGGGGACATCGAACTGCACGCGGGTCTTGAGGTACTCCAGGGTCATGGCGAACAGTTGCTCGGCAGCGCCGAGCAACTCAGCGGCCAGGCAAGCACGTCCCCGGTCCAGCGCCTCGTCCAGCACCGACCAAGCCCCACCGACCGTACCAAGCAAAGCTTCGCTGGCCACTTGCACGGCATTCAGACGCAGCCGCGCGCAATTGCGCGAGTCGATCAGCGTCAATGCGCTGACCTGCAAGCCCGGTGTGTTCGCCGGGATCAGGAATACACTGATGCCCTGCTTCTCACCCGCGCGGCCACTGGTGCGCGCCGCTACCAGGTAGGCATCGGCGCCCAGGCCATCGATGACGAAGAATTTCTCGCCATCCAGACGATAACCACCAGCCTCGGCCGTCGCCGTCAGTGCCGTATGCTCAGGGGCATGGCGCGGCTTTTCATCCAGTGCCAGGGCCACGCGCCGCTCGCCACTGATCACCGCCGTCAGCCACTGGTCCTGTTGCGCCGCGCCGCCAGCCAGGTGGATCAGCGAGCCACCGAGTACCACACTGGACAACAAGGGTGAAGCCGAGAGGTTTCTGCCTATGGCCTCGAAAATCGGCCCCAGCCCCATGCAGCCGAATTCAAGCCCGCCCAATGCCTCGGGAAATGGAATGCCACTCCAGCCCAGGCCCACGGCTTCTTGCCACAGCTGCGGGTCATACCCTGGCACGCTTGCCTCATCGCGCAGGCGCCGCTGCGCCGCCACCGGGCTGCGCGCCGCGAGGAATTCGCGGGCGCTGTCGGCCAACAGGCGTTGCTCTTCGCTATACACCAGACTCATGTTCAAACTCCCCTCAAGCACTGGGCAGGTTCAAGACCCGCTTGGCGATGACATTCAACTGCACCTCCGACGAACCGCCGGAAATGGTCAGGGCATAGCTGTTGAGCCAGCCTCGGGTAATCGCCAGTTCCTGGCCGCTGAACGGCTCGCCTTCAACGCCCAGCGCGCGGTAGCCAAGGGCATCGAGGAGAATCTCGAACTTGTCGCGTTCCTGCTCGGTATGCACCAGTTTCATGATGGCCATGATCGCGCTGATATCCAGGCCAGCCCGGGCCTCCTCGCCCATGCGCTGCACGGTGAGGTTGTAGGCATGTTCATTCATCGCGCAGGCCTGGGCCCGAGCACGCAGGGCCTGGTCGGCAGGCGCCTGGCTGTCGGGCAGGTAGCGTTCGATCAACGGCAGCAGGTGAAAGTGCGTGGGCAGGCTGAACTCGCCGAACTTGGACATGGCCTTGCGCTCGTGCTGCAGCAGGCTCTTGCCCAGGTTCCAGCCTCCGTTGAGCGGCCCGATCAACTGGCTTTGCGGAACACGCACGTTATCGAAGAACACCTGGCAAAAAGCCGATTTGCCGCTGATCAGGTCAATCGGTGAAACACTCACCCCAGGGCTTTTCATGTCGAGCACGATCAGGCTGATCCCCTGATGCTTGGGCGCCTTCGGATCAGTACGCACCAGGGCGTACATCCAGTCGGACTTGTCGCCATAGGAGGTCCAGATCTTGGTGCCGTTGACCACGAAGTCATCGCCATCGACCACCGCCGAGGTTTTCAGGCTGGCAAGGTCGGAACCGGCATTGGGCTCGGAGAAGCCCTGGCACCAGCGCACTTCGCCGCGACACATCGGTGGCAGCAGCGCCTGCTTCTGCGCTTCGCTACCGAACTCCAGCAGCACCGGGCCGAGCATCCAGATGCCCAGGTTGATCTGCGCCGGCCGACACTTTAGCCGGCGCAGCTCGCTTTCCAGCACCGCGTTGTACTCGGCGCTCAACCCGCCACCGCCGTATTCGCTGGGCCATTGCGGGCAGAACCAGCCTTTGTCACGCATACGCTCGAACCAGAGCCGGGCGTCTTCACTGGGAAAGTCTACTTGACGGCCACCCCAGACGATTTCGCCGTCGGGGGTGGCCGTGCGCAGCGATGGCGGGCAATTGGCCTCCAGCCATTGGCGCGTCGCTTGCCTGAACTGCTCGATTGCGCTCATTCGTTCACCTGAAAGGGACGTTATTGTTATTCGCTTGAAGGGTACAACGGTGACTCAGCGTTGCGTGCGCGGCATGCCCAGGCCGAACTGGGCAATCAACTCGCGCTGGATTTCATTGGTACCACCGCCGAAGGTCAGGTTAACCGAGGCGCGCACTTCATACTCCAGCTCGCCGAGCAGATAAGCCGCTGCAGAGCCCGCCCGCGTCAAGCCGCTGGCACCGACGATGGCCGACAGCTTGCGCAGGATCTCGATCGCCGATTCCGAGCCGTAGACCTTGGTGGTCGAGGCCAGCGCGACATCGACGCGGTCCCGCTCAAGGTCGGCGGCAATACGGAAGTTGATCAGGCGCATGGCTTCGAGCCGGGCATAACACTCGGCCAGATCGCGGCGCACCCAGGCGTGGTCGGTAGCACGCTGGCCTTGCTCGTCGGCACAACGTGCCCACAGGTACACCCGGCTGAACAGGCTGACGACCTTGTCCGACCAGGCACCCAGGCCCAGGCGCTCGTGGTTGAGCTGTGCGGTGATGAGTTTCCAGCCACCGTGCAGTTCGCCCACCAGCATATCCCTCGGCACCCGCACGTTATCGTAATACGTGGCGGCCGTGGGGTTGCCGGAGGTTGGAATCAGCGTACTGGAGAAGCCTTCGGCCTGGGTATCGAGAATCAGGATCGAGATGCCCTTGTGCCGCGCCTGCTCAGGATCAGTACGTGCCGCCAACCAGATGTAGTCGGCCGAGTCGGCGCCCGAGGTCCACAGTTTGCTGCCGTTGACCAAAAAGCCGTCGGCGTCTTCGCGCGCGGTGGTTTTCAGCACGGCCAGGTCGCTGCCGGCACTGGCTTCGGAGTAGCCGATGGCAAAGTTGATCTCGCCGGCGGCGATACCGGGCAGGAATTTTTCTTTTTGCAGCGCCGAGCCGTGGGCCATGAGGGCCGGGCCAACGGTGCTGATGGTCACGAACGGCAGCGGTGCGCCAGCGATGTTGGCTTCTTCGAAGAAGATCAATTGCTCAGTGGCCGCGTAACCCTGGCCGCCATAGGCCTTCGGCCAGCCAACCGCCAGCCAGCCGTCACGGCCGATCTGGGCGATGGTGCGGCGAAACAGCTCGCCGCCTTCGGTGCCGCGCATCTGCTGGCGAAGCTCGGGGGTCATCAGGTTCTGGAAATAGTCCCGGACCTTCAGCCTCAGGGCATGCTGTTCGGGGGTGAGATCGACGAACATGGGACGCTCCTTATACCGCGCCGAGAATCAGGCCGCTGGTGGGCACGCCGGTTCCGGCGGTCACCAACACGTTTTCAACACTGTCCACCTGGTTGGCCGCCGTACCCCGAACCTGCCGCACGGCTTCGGCGATGCCGTTCATGCCGTGGATGTAGGCTTCGCCCAACTGCCCGCCGTGGGTATTGATTGGCAGTTTGCCGCCACGGGCGTGGTGCCCGGCACGGATGAATTCCTTGGCCTCACCGCGCCTTGCAAAGCCGAATTCTTCCAGTTGCGGCAGTACGAATGGCGTGAAGTGGTCGTAGATCACGGCAGTCTGCAACGCCTCCGGGTCCAGGCCCGACTGGCTGTAAAGCTCTTTGGCGACCACACCCATTTCCGGCAGCCCGGTAATGTCGTCGCGGTAGTAGGAGGTCATCACTTGTTGCCCGGCGCTGATGCCCTGGGAGCCGGCCTTGATGATCACAGGCTTTTGCTTGAGGTCTCTGGCCCGCTCGGCCGAGGTGATCACCATGGCCACCGCGCCATCGGACTCCTGGCAACAGTCCAGCAGGTGCAACGGCTCGCAGATCCAGCGCGAGGCCTGGTGTTCTTCAAGGGTGATGGGCTTGCCGTAGAAAAATGCCTGGGGGTTGGTGGCGGCAAAATCGCGCACTGCCACCGCCACCCGGCCAAAGTCCTCGGAGGTAGCACCGTAGGTGTGCATGTAGCGCTGGGCAAACATGCCGACCCAGGCCGCCGGGGTGTGAAAGCCGTGCGGCATGTACCAGCCGTAGTTCACGTTCTCGAAGGTCGGCGTCGAGGCAAAGCCATAGCTGCCGGTACCGAAGCGGTACCAGGAGCGTTCGTTCATCGCCCGATAGACCACCACCACCTTGGCCACCCCGGTGGCCACCGCCATCGCCGCATGCATCACCGGCCCGCAGGCGGCGCCGCCACCGTGGGGCACCTGGGAGAAGAACTTGACGTCTTTGCAGCCCAGCAGGCGGGCAATTTCGTACTCCGGTACCTTATCGACCGAATAGGAACTGAAACCCTCCACTTCGCCAGGGTCAATTCCGGCGTCCTCGAGCGCTGCCAGGGTCGCTTCCATGGCCAGGCGCAGTTCGGTGCGCCCGGAATTCTTGGAAAACTCGGTCGCGCCCAGCCCTGCAATGGCGGCGCGCCCGGAAATCGACGAATTCGTCATCTGTGTTGTCTCCCGCGGATCAAGGCAGAACCAGCGCGACCGTGCCGGTCACGTGATTGCCCATGGAGTTTTTGCCCTTGAGGGTCACTTCCAGGCTGCGCGTAGCGGCATCCTGATGGGTCACTTCACCGCTGAAGGTCATGCTGTCGCCGGGGTAATTTGGCGCGCCCAGTTTTATTTTCAGCGTACGGAACTGCACCTGCGGGCCGCTCCACTGCTCGATGAAGCGTTGCACCAGGCCGTTGGTGGTCAGGATGTTCATGAAGATATGAGGCGAACCCAGCTCGCGCGCCGCGTCCAGGTCATGGTGACCGGGAAAGTAGTCGCGGGTGGCTATCGCCCCACCGGCAATCAGGCCAACCGTGATCGGGATCGTCAGCTCGGGCAGTTGCTCCCCAGGGCGCACGTCTTCAAAGCGCTTGGTGTTCATCGAGGTCATATTTCCATCCCAAGGTAGTGTTATCGCTCAACCAGTCGCCCAGACGCTCCAGGATCATCGACGACCCTCCCAATGCGCAGCTCAGGGCGCGGCTCCAGTAGAGAAAGCGATGGATCGGGTACGTCAGGTCGACGCCGATGCCACCATGCACATGCTGTGCGGTGTGGCCAATGCGGTGCCCGGCCTCGCACGCCAGGTACGCGGTGGCCAAGGCTTGCGAAGGGGCCGGCAGACCGGCGTCGAGGCGGTAGCACAATTGCCACAGGGCACTGCGCAACACCTCCAGGTGCACATGGGTGTCAGCCATGCTCATTTGCACGGCCTGGAAACTGCCGATGCAGCGGCCGAACTGTTGACGCTCACTGACGTAGGCCACGGTGCGGTGCACCTGCTCGGCGCTGACGCCCAGCTGCAAGGCCGCCAGGGAGGCAATTGCGCGCGGGGCCAGCCAATCCAGGGCGGCGGCGGGCAGCACTTGCTGATTGCTCAGGGTGACGCCGCGCAAGTCCAGGTCGGCAATGGCTTCGCCGTGGGTCATGACCCCCGCTACACGGCTGATGCCCGACTGGCTCAGGTCCACCAGGACCAGCCGTGGCTGCCCCATAACCCGGGCCAGTACCAGCGCTGCCACCGACTGCTCGGCCAAGGCGAGTGCCGCAACCCGGCCATCCAGGCGCCACCCGCCCTCTTCGGCGCTGGCCTCGAGCTCGATGCCGCGCACCGTGTTCAGGCCATCGAGGCTCAGGGTCAGCAAGCCTGAGCCCGCCACAGCCTGTTCCACCCATGGTGCCAGGGCCTTGTCGCCGAACTGGGCGAGGGTGGTCGCGGCCAATTGGTGACGCCACAACGGCACTTGCGCCAGGGCACCGCCCTGGGCATCGAGGATCTGCACCAGCTCGGTCATGCCCAGCCCGCTGCCACCAGCAGCTTCGGGGATAGCCAGGGCATGCAGGCCGGTTTGTACGCAGCTGTGCCACAGGTCTTGCATATAGGCTTGCCCGCAGAGGTCCCAGTCACGCAGGCGCTCGTCGGTGCAGTAGTCGCTCATCAGGCTGCCCGCCATTTCGGCAATGGCACGCTGCTCTTCGCTGAGTTCAAAATCCATGGTGCCCCCTACTGTGCCGATGGACGGAACATCGGCAGCGCCAGGTCGTCGTCGAAGGTCTGAAACTCGACCTCCACACGCTGGCCAATGCTGATGTCTTCACGTTTGACGCCAACCAGGCCGGCGATCAGGCGTACTCCCTCATCCAGTTCGATCAGACCGATCGGGTTGGGATGATCGAACGGTGCCACCTGCGGGTAGTGCATCACTACGAAGGAGTACAACCGGCCCTTGCCGCTGGCCTGCTGGGTATCCCAGTCGAAGCAATGGCACTCGATGCACACCGGTGCCGGCGGATGGCGCAATGTGCGGCACTGCGTACAGCGCTGGATCAACAGCTTGCCTTCCTTGCAGCCGTCCCAGAAAAACCGCGTGTCGTCGCTGACGCCGGGCGCCGGACGCTTCGCCTGCGCCTGCGCCTGCGCCGGCTCGGCCACGGCCTGGGGCTGCGCCTGGACCTTGTGCGCGTTGGCCGGGCGGAACTTGAACACCCGGAACAACAGCTCGCCGACTTTTTCGTCGCCCGTGGCCTGCTGCGAGAAGTAGCTCATGACCAGGGTGACAAAAAAGCCAGTGCCAAGGCCGGTGGTCTTTTCCTCGCCGACCGAGTCCAGGCGCGTGGTGTAGTAGAGCTTTTCGCCCAGGCGCAGGTTGCGCTCGAAGGTCAGCTCAGAGTTCACCGCTACCACCGACGGGTAGCCATAGCTTTCAATCACACCGAGCACTTCATATGGGTTTTCGGTGGTCGAGCCTGGTGCGTAGTTATTGATGTGAAAGCCTTCCATGCACCAGATCTGCAGCATGGGTGGCGGCGCAATGATGCCGTCATTGCTGCTGTTGGCAGCTGCCACAGGGTCGGTGTAGAGCGGGTTTTCAAGGCCGATGACTTCGCACCACTGGCGAATCATTGGCGCGTTGACCTCGTCCCAGGCGTTTACACGGCCGTATTGGCGCCCAACCAGGGCGCGCACTTTGGATAGCAATTCTGGATCAGCCAAGTTCGTCTCCTGCGTGTTCAAAGCGGCGCCCGCAACGCAACGCCGACGTGGGTCGATCAGTGCGGGGTAGCCTGCGCCGCACCGAGATAAGCCGGGCGTTCACCACCGCCATGCAGCAACAGGTTGCAACCGCTGGCGTAAGTGGCCAGCGGTGAAGCGATATAGAGGCAGGCGTTGCCGATGTCCTCGGGCACCGCCATGCGCCCGGCCGGGATACCGGCGCTGACCGCAGCGATACCTTGCTCGTCGCCATAGTGCAGATGGGCAAGCTCGGTGCGCACCAGGCCTGGGCTTATCGCCACCACCCGCACCTTTGGCGCCCACTCCGCTGCCAGCGACTGCACCAGGGCCAACACGCCGGCCTTGGCCGCGCCGTACGCTGCCGTGCCTGGCGAGGCACGCAGGCCGCTGATGCTGCCAATAAACACGATGCAACCGCCGTCGGCCTGGGCCTGCATCAGCAGGTTGGCTTGCTGGGCGACATTGAGCGGTGCGATCAGGTTGAGGCGGATAATCCCCTCATGAAAACGCGGCGAGGCGCTAGCGGCGTCGGCCGAGGGGCTGCCACCGGCGTTGTTGACCAGCACATCGAGGCGGCCGTAGTTGCTGCGGATGCTGTCAAACAGGCCTTGCAAGGAGGCCTGGTCGCGCACATCGGCGGCAATGAAGTCCGCCTGGCCCTGAGCAACGCTCGGCAATTGCTCGGGCAGGTTGCGCCCACACACGATCACCTTGGCCCCGGCAGCCAGAAAGCTGCGGGCAATGCCAGCGCCAATGCCTTTGGTTCCGCCGGTGACCAGTACCACCTTGCCGTTGTAATCCAGCCCCGAGTGACCACTCATGGCACGCTCCTCATGCTTGTGTTGAGGGCCACTCTAGGGGCAAAACTGCTCGGCCACGTCGTCTGAACGGACGATGAAGCGTGGCGTGGCGCTGGCAACAATCCGCGCAATGGCGCCCGCTCTGCGGTGCCTACTGCCAGAGGTTGATCATGTCCGATTCACTTACCGCGCCGGTGCTGCTGGAGTACCCGGCCCCAGGGGTTGCCTTGGTGCGGCTCAACCGCCCGCACGCCACCAATGCCCTGAGCCTGGAGCTGCAGGCGCTGCTGTCGCACTACTTCATTGAGCTGGGGAGCAATGCTGATGTGCGCTGCATTCTGCTGACCGGTGGCGACAAGGTGTTCGCCGCCGGGGGCGATATCAACAGCCTGGCCGGGGTGGGTCCGATTGATATCTATCAGCGCCACACCGAGCGGGTCTGGGCGCCGATCCAGCACTGCCCCAAACCTGTGATCGCGGCGGTATGCGGTTATGCCTATGGCGGTGGCTGCGAGCTGGCGATGCTCGCCGATATCATTGTTGCCGGGCAGAGTGCACGCTTCTGCCAGCCGGAGATCAAGATCGGGATCATGCCCGGGATTGGCGGCACCCAGCGTTTGGTGAGGGCGGTCGGCAAAGCCAAGGCGATGCGAATGGCGCTGACCGGTCAGCCGATCACGGCTGAGGAGGCCTGGATTTCAGGGCTGGTCAGTGAGGTGGTGGCCGATGATCAGGTGCTCGCTCACGGCTTGAAGTTGGCGCAGGTGGTTGCGGCAATGCCGCCGTTGGCTGCCGAGCAGATCAAGGAAGTGATTCTTGCGGGGATGGATGCGCCCCTGGAAGCGGGTTTGGCGCTGGAGCGCAAGGCCAATGCGTTGTTGTTTGCCTCACGTGACCAGAAGGAAGGCATGCAGGCGTTCATTGATAAGCGGCCTGCCCGCTTTGAAGGCCATTGATAGAGGTGCCGGCCCAGCGCCAATGAACGCTTCAGGGGCCCTACGCTGAACTTCGGGCCCCCTCGCTGCTGCGGTGCTACACGATATCACTGCAGTTCAATGAGGGCCTCATCACGAGGCCCGCCCGCCCTCAGCCTGCAGAACCGCCTGACGCAGCTCTGGTTTGACCACCTTGTTCGAGGCATTCACCGGCAATGATTCAAAGAAGTGAACCTGTCGCGGCACTTTGTAGTTGGCCATCCGCTCTCTGGCCCAGGCGATCAGAGACGGCTCATCCAGCTGCTGGCCTGCACGCAATACCACGCAGGCACACCCCACCTCCCCCATGCGCTCATCCGCAACCCCGATCACCGCTACCTGCGCGATGGCCGGATGCTCGATCAAACCAGCCTCTATCTCTGCCGGATAGCAATTGAAGCCACCGACAATGAACATATCCTTGAGGCGGTCAGTAATCTGCAGGTTGCCATGCACATCCAGATTGCCAATATCGCCCGTGTGTAGCCAACCCTCGGCATCAATGGCCTGCGCCGTCGCTTGCGGGTCATTGAAATAACCCCGCATCACATGAAAACCGCGCAGGCAGATTTCCCCCGACACGCCCGTGGCGACCGGTTGGTTATCTGCCGAACGAATGCACACCTCGGTGCCATCGATGGCCCGGCCACTGGTGCCGGCAACAATGTCGGCGGGGTCATCCGGGTTGCAGATGGTCGCCAGGCCGCCACACTCGGTCAGGCCATAGGCGGTGGTCACCACATCTACCCCCAGCTCGCGACGCATGCGCTCGATCAACACCGGCGGGATCGTCGAGGAACCGGTCACAGCGATGCGCAAGCTGGACAAATCAGTCTGGGCCAGGCGCGGGTGGGCCAGCATCGACAAGTACAGCGTGGGTGGCCCTGGCAGCACGCTGATGCGCTCCGCGGCGATACGCTGGAATACAGCTTCGGCATCGAACACCGCATGCGGCAGGATAGTCGCGCCAGCCAGCAGGCAGGTCAGCCATCCGGCCTTGTAGCCAAAGGCATGAAAAAACGGGTTGATGATCAGGTAACGATCACCCGGCTGCAGGCCAATGACCCGCACATATTCGTGGTACGCCCGCAGGTTCTGCCCATGGGCACTCATCACACCCTTGGGTTTGCCGGTGGTGCCGGAGGTAAACAGCAAGTCGGACAAGTCCCGCGGGCCAACCGCCACCGCACGCTGGCGGGCTTGCAGCTCACTGACAGACTCGCCCCTGGCGAGAAAACCGGCCCAATCCAGGTCGCTGGCCAACTGCGGCGGCTGTGTACCGAACACCACCAGTTGTTCAAGGCTGGCCGGACGTAGCGGCGCCAGCATGGCCGGGTAGTCCAGCCCCAGAAATACCCCTTGCGTCAACAGCACCCGCGCCTGGCTGCGCGCCAGGATATCGGCCGCCTCGGCGCCTTTCATGCGGGTATTGATCGGCACCAGCACAGCCCCTGCGCAATGCACGCCCAAGGCGGCGACCACCCAGTCGCGGCAATTGGGTGCCCAGATCGCCACGCGGTCGCCCGCCTCGATCCCCAGAGCCATCAGGCTGCGGCAGACACCCAGCGCCAACCCCGGCAAATCCCGGTAATCAGTGACACTGCCGTCTTCCTCGATCGCTGCCCGACCGGCAAAGCGTTCGGCACTGGCGAACAACAAGGCAGGAATCGATAAAGGCAACAAGTTCCAGGCATGGACGCTGCCCGGTAATGCTGAACATGCAGTCATAGTGACAAACTCGCCATCGGGTTATTCGGGAAAGAGCACCCGCAGGTGCTCGCTGCGGGCCAGGGACTGGCAAGCCAGTGTCCAGCCCTGGTCCATCTCCTGCTGGTCAAGGGCATCGTTGCGCAACATCTGCACCTCACCCCGTTCAACCGTGCACATGCAGGTGGCACAGGAGCCGACCAGACAAGAACTTGGCGGGTTCAGGCCGGCCCGGCGCATGGCGTTGAGCAGGGTTTCGCCTTCGGCGCAGGGCACCTCGAACTCTTCACCGTCCAGGCGCACCGAAAGCTGGCTGCTCGGGTGGCGGGTATCGACGGCAGCCGGTACTGCGACTTCGCCCTCTTCGGGCAGCGAGACAAACCGCTCGACATGGACCTGCGCACTCGGCATGCCTAACGCCTGCAAGGCAGCGACGGCAGCATCCATGAACGGTCCAGGACCGCAGATGAACGCCTCGGCACTGACGAACGGGCGCGCCAGCTCGGCCAACTGGCTCACCGACGCAATGCCCTGCACCGAGTCGAGCCAGTGGATCACTTGCAGGCGCTGTGGGTGCGCGCTGGCCAGGGCCTTGAGCGAGTCACGGAATATCACCGACGCTTCGTCCCGGTTGGCGTAGATCAGCAGAATGCGCCCAGTGCCCGCCAACAGCGCCGAGCGCAGGATGGACAGCACCGGGGTGATGCCACTGCCGCCGCCGAACAGCAGCAGATCGGTGTCCAGCTGGCGCGGCACAAACACCCCGGCCGGCGCCAGCACCTGCAAGGTATCGCCCGCCTGCACGGCGTCACAGAGCCAGTTCGACGCGCGTCCGTCGCGCACCCGTTTGATCGTGACCCGCAATGGCTCATCGAGCAGTGGCGTGCTCGACAGAGAGTAACAGCGCGGCAACCACCCCCCCTGGTGAGGCACACGCAGGGTCAGAAACTGCCCAGGTCGATAGCGCAAGCGCTCGGCAAGCGCTTCTGGCAGCTCGAACTCCAGGGAGCGGCTGTCGGCGGTCTCTTCAATCACGCGGGTTACACGTACTGACAGGTAATCCAGGCTCATATCAATTGCTCGCTGGGTTCGATTTCGACGTCAGCCGTGGCCGCGGTCAACGACCTCCCGGCACGTCGCCCGGAAAACACACAATCGGCCAGCGACAGGCCGCTGACGTACAAGTGGCAAGGAATGCCGATGGCGGTACGGCCGGCGGCGTACAAACCGGGTATCGGCAGGCCTTGAGGGCCCAGCACCGCGCCGCTGTCTTCATTGACCTTGAGGCCGCCGAGGGTCAACGCCCCGAGGGGGAACAGCGGGTTGCTGACAGAAATGTCACAGGCATAGTAAGGGCCCTGATCGAGTACCTGACGGCTGCTTTGCGACTTGCCGAAGGCATCCTCGGCGTCCCCCCGGGCGGCTGCGTTGTAGGCGTGCAATGCGCTGCGCAATACATCAGCACGCATGCCCGTGGCCTTGGCCAACTGCTCGATGCTCTGGCCCTTGCGCACACCGCGCAGCATCAGCAGCAATGCCGGCAAGCTCTGGAACCACCAGTAACCGTCGAACAGCGCTTGCTTGATCGATTGCTTTCGCAGGCGTGCGTCCAGCACCAGCCAGGCCTTGCCGCCCTGCTCTTCACACAGGGGCTGGCCCAGGGTGGCGCCGTATACTTCTTCGTTGACGAAGCGCTGCCCGAGGGTGTTGACCACAATGCCCTTGGGCCAGCACAACGGTGGGTTGATAAACCGCCAGGCCGACACCCGATGCAATCGGTCGCTGACCCCACCGACACTCACGCCCAGGCGTACGCCACTGCCATCGCAGCCAGTCGCGCCGACTTTGAAGTTGCGGCGAAACTTGGGGGCATGCTCGCTGACCATCTCACGGTTGAAGATGAAGCCACCGGTGCTCAGCACTACACCACGCCGGGCGCGCACCAGCCGCGGCCGGGCAAAGTCGAGTTCCAGCTGGCGCACGCGTTTGCGCAAGGTATCGCAGTAGCGTGGGGCAAAGTTCTGCAGCCGTTCGGCACGCGCAGCCAACTTGGCATGTAACCGCGCCTGGGCACTTCCGGCCGGCAGGCACCACAGTTCCACGCCGACAACCCTGCCCGTGTGATCGCTCACCAGACGCCGCGCAGCGGATTGAACTTGCGGCCGCACACCGTTGCGCAGGCAAGCAGCCTTCAGGTGCGCGTACAGCACCGCACCACATTGGCCCTTGCCTACCGTGCGATGGCCACGCGGGGCAGGCGGCAACTCGCTACGGTGCGACGGCACCAGCTCATTGCCGGAGTAATACAGAAACTGGCCATCGGCTGGATACGAGGTTTTGCCGCCGGGCGGCATACTGTGGGCATAAGGCACGCCATGGCCCTCGAGCCAGGCCAGGTTGGTGGCACTGTCCTGGCAAAAACGCCGCAACGTAGTATCGGCGACGACACCCTGGGTTTCGTGCTTGAGATAGGCGAACATCGCCTCGGGCGTGTCGCTAAAGCCTGCGGCCTGCTGCTGGCGGGTGCCACCGCCGGCATACACTACGCCACCGCTCTTGGCGCTGGCGCCGCCGCCGGTGAAACGGTCGGCGACCAGCACGTCAGCGCCCTGGGCGCGTGCCTCAAGGGCAGCGCAGGCGCCGGCTGCCCCCCAGCCGATCACCAGCACATCACAGTGGTCATCCCAGAGCATGGCGTCGGCATCAGCCACCTGCAACGCCGGCTGGATATCGGTACATGTCGATTTGACAGCGGCTGGCATGGCAACTCCTCAACGATTGGCAGCAATGTGATGGGCTGCGATATAGCCGAACGTCATGGCCGGCCCCAGGGTGCCCCCCGCACCGGGATAGCTGGTGCCCATGACCGACGCCGAGCAGTTGCCAATGGCATACAGGCCAGGAATGACCTCGCCGTCCTGGCTCACAACCTGGGCGTGTTCGTTGGTCAATAGCCCACCTTTGGTGCCGATATCGCCGGCGTCCAGGCGCATCGCGTAGTACGGCCCCTTGCTCAGGGGCGCCAGGCACGGGTTGGGTTTGACGTTGCTGTCGCCGTAGTACCGGTCGAAAACGTTGCCGCCACGGCCGAAGTCGGCATCGACGCCGCTGCGGGCGTAGGCGTTCATCTTCTGCACGGTCTGCTCGAGCCCTGCGCGGTCGACGCCAATCTGCGCCGCCAGCGCCGCCAGGCTGTCAGCCTTGAAATACAAGGTATTGAGCCATTCCTTGCGCAGTCGGCTGTCGGGCATGACCTGGGCCGGCATCAACGGCCCCATGGCGTAGTTGAAGCGAAAATGGCCATCGAAGATCACCCAGGATGGGATCGACTTGCCGCCGGTGTGCTGGTTATCGCGGTACATGGCGTCGACAAATTCCAGGTACGGCGCAGCCTCATTGACAAAGCGCCGGCCCAGGCTGTTGACCACGATGGCACCAGGGAACGCCCGCTCGGCAAATACCCCACGGGGTTTGTCTTCGCCGGGCACGGTAATGGTCGGCGCCCACCAGGCCCAATCCATCAGGGCGGTCGCCGCACCCAGTTCGATACCGGCTTGCAACGCAGCACCGGTGTTATTGCCCGGTGGCGTGGCGCTCCAGTCACGCAGGGTCGGCTGCGGTAGATAGCGCTCGCGCAACACCTGGTTCTGTTCAAACCCCCCGGAGCCGAAGATCACCGCATGGCGGGCATGCAGCTGCAGCGTCTGCCCGTCACGACAAACCTGCATGCCAATGACCCGGCCGTTTTCGGTGATCAGGTTCTGGAAGTCGGTGTTCAACCACAGTGGAATGTTGCGGTCCATCAGCGAACGGCGCAACGAGGCGACCAGCGCACTGCCCAAGGCGGCGCGGCGGTCGCGCCGGCTTTTGCGGCGCCATTTGAAGTCGAGCTTGTAGCGCAGCATCAGGCCGAGAATTAGCAGGCGCCAGCCAAAGGAGCGCGACATGGCCTTGTGCGCATGCCGTGCGGTCCAGGCGATGCGCCCCATCAGCAGTGTCGAGGGTGACGGTGTGCGCAGGTTGGCCAGTTCATCACCGAGCAGGCTGGTATCGAACAGTTCCGGGTCGAGGGTGCGCCCACCGGCCAGCGAGCCTGGCAGTTGCGGATAGTAGTCCGGGTACTTCGCCGCCACGGCGTAGCGCACATGGCTGTTGTCCACCAGGGCCCGGATCATCTGCGGCGCGTGCTTGACGTAGGCACGCAAGCGCTTGTCATCGCCATGCTCACCAGTGGCAGCTTTGAGGTACTGCAGGGCCAGCTCCACACTGTCGCCACCGCCTTTGGCGGCAAAGTAGTGGTTATTGGGAATCCAGATGCCGCCGCCGGAGATCGCCGACGTACCGCCGAACTTGTCGCTTTTCTCGACAACCAGTACCGATAGACCCTGCTCGGCAGCAAACAGCGCCGAGGTCATCGCACCGGCGCCGGAGCCGACGACGATCACGTCGTAGTGTGAAACAGGCTGAGCTTTAGCTGTCATTGTTGTTGTGCCTTGGCTGTGATCGGAAATATCCCGGCGTGCCGGCCAGGGGTGCGCATACCCGGGCCTGCAGCCAGGCCCGGGCACGGCTCATACGTAAGGATCAGGGTTGGGCAGGCCCAGTTGCACGGCGCCAAGGCTGCGGCTGAAGGCCATGTAGTTGTTGGCGATATGACCACGTGCCTGGTGCAGGTCGCGGAACAGGCGCGCCACAGGGTTGGTGTTGTACAGCCCGGAAGCGGCCATACAGCGCAGCAGTTCGTTGACCTTCTCGGCGCAGATATTGGTCACATAGGAGGATTGGTAGCGGTACAGCAGGCGGGTTTCCACGTCCGGGTACTCACCCGCTTCAGCCAGCGCCATCAGGTGCGCGTAGTTGCGCTCCAGCACCAGCCTCAGGCTGTCGACGATGATCGTCGCCTCGGCAACGGTGGTTTGCGCCACCGGGTCATCGGCGGTTTTCATGCCGTGCTTGCCGATGTGCGCAGCGGCATTGGCACGAAATTCGTTGATCGCCCCCTGCAAGGCACCGATGGCCGATGAGGACACAGCGCGCGTGAACACCTGGGCGAAAGGAATGGCATAAATCGGATTGGTGTTCACCAGGCGTCCTGGCGTCGCCTCCAGCGTGCAGTTATTGGTGCGTTGCACGCGGTGTGCCGGCACGAAGGCATCTTCGACCACAATGTCGTGGCTGCCGGTGCCGCGCAGGCCCAGCACGTCCCAGTTGTGCTCGATACGGTAGTCGCTGCGCGGGATCAGGAAGGTGCCGTGCTCTGCTGCACGGTCGCTATCGGCGGGCAGCACACCACCAAGGAAACACCATTGGCAGTGTTCGCTGCCGCTGGAAAAGCCCCAGCGACCACTGATGCGATAACCGCCTTCAACCACGGTTACCTTGGCCACGGGCATGTAGGTGGACGAGATCAGGGTCGTATGATCCTGGCTCCATACATCGCGCTGGGCCTCGATCGGGTAACGCGCCAGCTGCCAGGGGTGTACGCCCATCACGCCATAAATCCATGCTGTGGACATGCAGCCCTCGGCGAGGATCATCTGGATTTCGAAAAACGTCCGCGGATCGACCTCGTAGCCGCCAAACGCACGTGGTTGCAAGGCCCGCAACAAGCCGGCCTGTTGCAATTCGAAGATGGTTTCGTCAGGTACCCGGAACTCGCGGTCAGCGCGCGCGGTGCGGCTTTTGAGCGCCGGCACCAGGCGCCGGGCGTGTTCAAGCAGTTCGATTTCTTCCGGCGTTCTTACTCGCATGCTGTCCATCCGTTCGTTCTCCCAATCTCGTTGCGCGGTTGCGCGAGTCTTGGTTGATGATCGAATGCAGCAGGCGAATATTCATCGTCAAAGCGGACTAGGGAAACACAGCACGGCGCCGTCCCTGGCGCCTTTTCAGGTTCAGATCGCGGCGCGCCTGGCGGCCCACGGGCGGTCCTGCTCCAGCTGCGAGGCCAGGCGCAATAGCACGTCTTCCCCGCCCAGGCGAGCGGTGAACATCATGCCTACTGGCAGGCCGTTGTCACTCATGCCCAACGGCAAGGAAATTGCCGGCTGGCCGCTGACGTTGGCCAGCACGGTGAATGCGGCACTGCCCATGGCCTTGCGGGCGTAACTTTCGTAAGGCTGGTTGAGCGAGAGCTCGCCCAAGGCCGGTGTCAGGCTGGCGGTCACCGGTGAGAGGATCACATCAAAGCGCTCGAACTGCTGTTCCATGGCCATGCTGATGTCTTCAAACGCATGCCGGGCACGGACTACGCCCTCACCTGTGGCCTTCGCTGCGCGCTCCAGCACACCAAAGGTGATGCTTTCTAGGTCCTGCGGCCCTAACGCGCGGCCCAGGGCTTTCTCCCGGTCGTTAACCGTGACCAGCAACGAGTTGCCGATAGCCACGCCGTGGGCGCCGAACAGCTGCTGGGCCTGAATTGGCAAGCGCAGTTCTTCCACCTCGTGGCCAAGGCCCAGCAATTGCTTGATGGTGTCCTCCAGAACCTTGGCAATCGCCGGGTCCAGCGGTGCCCCTGTCAGCGATTCGCGCACCAGTGCAACCCGTAAACGGCCCGGGTCACGGCCCAGCTCCTCAACGTAGGGACGCACCAGCGGTGAGCTCCAGTACGGGCTCCCTGGTTCGTGACCCTGACCGGCATCAAGAAACAACGCGGTATCGCGCACGCTGTGCGAGACCATGTTGGCGACACTGGCGCCAAACGAGCCTTCCAGGCGTGCCGGCCCGCTGGGCGTGCGGTAGCGTGTCGGTTTGAGGCCGACCAGCCCACAGTAAGACGCCGGGATCCGGATCGAGCCGCCACCGTCGGTGGCATGGGCGACCGGGACGATACCGGCGGCCACCGCCGCAGCGGAACCACCGGACGAACCACCCGAGCTCAACGCCAGATTCCAGGGGTTGCGGGTCTGCCCCCATGCCAACGACTCGGTGGTGGTGGTCAGGCCGAACTCCGGGCTGGTGGCTTTACCGAAAGGCACTGCCCCGGCGGCTTCATAACGGCGGATCAAGGTGCTGGTAATGCTCGACGGTGGCGCGTCCTTGAACAGCCGGCTGCCGTTGCTGGTGGTCGTGCCCTGCAAGTAGGTGTTGAGGTCCTTGAGCAGGATCGGCACGCCCGCCAGCGAGCCCTGGGCCAGGGTCCCGGCCTTCTGCCTGGCCGCCAGCAACGCGCGGGCATAATCGTCATGGCGCATGTTGACTGCATTGATCTTCGGGTTCACCAGGTCACAACGGGCGAATGCTGCGCCGAGCAAGTCTTCGGCACTGAAGTGGCCGGCCTGCAAGCCCTTGGCCATGGCCCAGGCATCCAGGCCCAGGTAATCGCTGGCCGACAAGCCGCCTGCGGCCCGGGCATCGGCAAAGCGCCCCAGTAGCCCGACGCCCAGCGCCACCGCGCCGGCCTTGAGCACCTGCCGGCGCGGCCATCCGTCAGCGGCGTCGGCACCCGCTGGGGCAAGCGTGTCGGCCAGTGGCAATGCGTTTTTTTCCATGTGCAGAATTCCGTTTTTTATTGTGTCTGTTCGATTCGCTCAGCGCGCCGGTTTCCCCGATCAGTACGGGGTGATCTGCGCTTTCATCGCGGCCAGGAAGTGTTCGCTGTAAGGCGGTAGCAGGCCCCATTCACCGCGCGGATCATGTTCGGGCGCCTTGAGTACTGTGCGCAGGTGGCTGAACTCGATAAAGCCTTCGCGACCGTGGTAGTGGCCCATGCCTGACCCGCCAACCCCACCGAACGGGGCATCATGCAAGGCGGCATGCATCATCACATCGTTGAGGGTGACACCGCCGGACAATGTGTGCTCCAGCACCTGGCGCAGCTCCCTGGCGTCGCTGCCAAAGTAGTAAAGGGCCAAAGGCCGCGGGCGCGCGTTGATCTGGGCGATGACTTGGTCAACCTCATCAAAAGGCAGAACCACCATTGCCGGGCCGAAGATTTCTTCATGCAGAATCAGGCTGCCTTGGGGCGGGTCGATCACCAGTTGCAGCGGTCGGCGGCGGTTTTGCTCATCAGCCGCTTGCGCGTAGGGTAGGCTCACTACCCGGGCACCGGCTTGAAGCGCCTGCTGAACCAGGTTTTCAACACGGGACAGGTGTTGGGCATTGACCACCGCGACCACGTCCGGGTTGTCGCTCACCTCAGGGATGAACTGGCGGTAAGCGCTGGCAAAGGCCTCAAGAAAGGTTTCCAGCTGCTCGCGTGGCACGTAGACCAGGTCCGGGTTGATGCAGACCTGGCCACTGTTGGTGGTCTTGGAAAGCGCAATACGAAACGCTGCGGTGCCCAGGTCGGCGCTGCGGGCGACGATGACCGGCGACTTTCCGCCCAGTTCCAGCGTCAACGGCACCAGGTGCTCGGCCGCGTTACGCATCACGGACCTGGCCACCGCGGTACTGCCGGTAAACACCAGGTGGTCGAACGGCTGTGCGGTGAAGGCCTGGGCCAGGTCGGCGCCACCGGTGACCACAGCCACTTCGAGAGGATCGAACGCCTCGGCAAACAGCTTCGCCACCAGCGCAGCAGTGCGTGGCACCACCTCTGAAGGCTTGAGGATCGCCCGGTTACCCGCCGCCAACGCCGAAGCCAGGGGGCTGAGCAAGGTATACAGGGGGGCGTTCCAGGTGCCCAGAATGCCCACCGTACCCTTGGGCTGATACATCACCCAGGCCTCGGCGCCCAGCTGATCGTAAGGGCTGAAGACGGGCCGCGGCTCATCCTGCATCCATCCTTCGAGGTGGTCGCGCGCGTGCTTGAGCGACCCCAGCGAACCCAGCACATCATTCATCAACGAAAAACCCTGGGGGCGGCCGCCAAAGTCGGCGTCCATCGCCTCGGCCAGCGCTTCGTGGTGCGCCACCAGCATGTCGATCACCCGCTGGATCCGCGCGCGGCGGGCCACGGCAGTGACAGCCCCTTGAGCGTTGAATGCAGCCTTTTGTTCACGCAGCAAGGCCGACAGCGTGTCGACGGAAGAATTTGCACAACTCATTGGTGCCTCCTCAACTGAACAAGGGCCAGCATGTCGCCTCTGTGCCCACCATGGCCGTCGTTGCACGACGCCCTGCCCCGCAAACTAGCCCCAGACCCCGGAGACCGCCTCGTCCAAGTGGACGATCGAGCCAAAAACGTTAGTCCGTTGAGACGATGCTAAGCCCCGTGACGCTGGGAATACTGCCAGCACGCACACTCATTCCATGAGGCCCATCATGGCAACGCCCGCCTGTTTCGACCCTCAAGCGTTTCGCGCCGCGCTCGGCACCTTTACCACGGGAGTGACCATCATCACTACCCAGGCCGAAGACGGCTCGCCGGTTGGCATCACCGCCAACAGCTTCAACTCGGTCTCGCTCAACCCACCTCTGGTGCTCTGGAGTCTGTCCAAGAACGCCCGCAGTCTGCCGGTGTTCAGCGGTGGTCGCCACTGGAACGTGCACGTTTTGTCGACGGAGCAGGAAACCCTGTCCGGCCGTTTTGCACGCCAAGGGGAAGACAAGTTCTCCGAGATCCAGCTCGACACCGGCATCAGCGAGGCACCGCTGCTGCAAGACTGTACGGCGCGCTTCCAATGCCGTACGGCCTTCCAGTATGAGGGCGGCGACCATGTCATCTTCGTCGGCGAGGTGCTCGCCTTCGACCATAGCGATCGCGCGCCGCTGGCCTTCCAGAGTGGCCAGTACGCCCTGGCAATGCGCAAACCGCGCAACGAGCTGCGCCTGGCAACCACCCCGCCACCGCCCGAGTGCAGTTATACCGAAGACTTGCTCGGCTACCTGCTCGGGCGCTCGCACTACCAGATGCTGTTTGCACTGCGCCGTCTGCTGAAGAACCAGCAGCTCGATGAACACGCGTTCTTCATCCTCTCCACCCTGTGCATTCGGGACAACCTGACCCTGGACGAGATCAACGCCTTCGTCGGCTACACCGGCCATGTGGTCAGCGCCACCAGCATGCGCTTCCTGGAACGCCAGAACCTGGTCGCCCGTGAGCTTGATAATGAGCAGGTCCGCTATGTACTCACAGCCGACGGGCGGGAGGCTTCGTTGCAGGAGGTGGCCCTGGCCAAAGCCGTCGAGGAGGATATCGCTGCCCGTCTCGGCGCCGGTGACAGCCAGGCACTCAAGGTGTTGCTCAAGCGCCTGATCGCCACCTCCGACCCGGGCTTGCCGGACCTGTGGGCGCCGCGCTAAGCACTGTGACTTCCCTGAACCATTAGAACAACAAGGACAGCCATGAGCATTCTGCAACGCTTCAACCTCACTGGCAGTGTCGCCATTGTCACCGGCAGCGGCCGCGGCATCGGTCGCGCCATTGCCTTGGCCTACGCCGATGCTGGCGCAGATGTGGTCTGCAGCGCCCGTTCGCTGGCAGATGTCGAGGCCGTCGCCGAAGAGGTACGCAGCCGAGGGCGGCGCGCCCTGGCCCTGAGCTGCGATGTCACCGACAGCGAACAGCGCTGCGCCTTGGTCGCCAACGCCGCCGAACAGCTGGGGCGCATCACCCATCTGGTCAACAATGCCGGGGGCGGCGGCCCCAATGACCCGCTGAAGATGAGCCCGCAAGACTTCGAGCAGGTGTTGAGCTTCAACGTCAGCGCCGCCTATGCCCTTTCACAGCTCTGCGTTCCCCTGATGCGCGACGCCGGGGGCGGCAACATCATCAACATTACCTCGGTCGCCGCCCGTTATGCCCAGCGCCATTTCAGCGCCTATGGCACCGCCAAGGCTGCCCTGACTCACTTGACGCGCCTGCTGGCACAAGAGTTTGCGCCGCAGATCCGGGTCAATGCGGTGGCGCCAGGGCCAATCCTGACCGACGCCCTGGCCGGGGTCATGCCCGATGCCATGCGCAAAACGATGGAAAGCAACACCCCGCTCAAATGCCTGGGCCAACCAGAGGACATCGCAGCCGCGGCCCTTTACCTGGCAAGCCCCGCCTCGGCCTGGGTCACCGGCAAGATCATCGATGTCGATGGCGGCGCCGATTCCAGTGTCTGGCCGGGTTGAGGCCTTTTTGCCGGGCGTGCCTGCAGCTGGCCCGGCCTGTTATCCACTTGCCACAGAGCGACCTCCCTATGGATGCGCAACTGATTGAAACACTGGGCGACGAGCTGTTCCATGCCCTGAACGCACGCCAGAGCCTGCCCCCGCTGACCCAACGTTACCCGGCCATCAGCCTTGACGACGCCTACCAGATTTCCCGGAGATTTCTGGCGCGTCGCGAAGCGGTGGGCGAGCAAGTGATCGGCAAGAAAATCGGGGTGACCAGCCGCGCCGTGCAAGAAATGCTCGATGTGCATCAGCCCGATTTTGGTTTTCTAACCGACCGTATGCAGGTTGCCGATGGCAACGACATCAGCTTTGCTGCCCACCATCTGGTACAGCCACGGGCCGAAGGCGAGATTGCCTTTGTACTGGGCGAAGACCTGCAAGGTACGGATATCACCGCCAACGATGTGCTGGCGGCCAGCGAGTGGGTTATGCCGTGCTTCGAAATTGTCGACTCGCGTATCGAGAACTGGCAGATCCGCATTCAGGACACCGTTGCCGACAACGCTTCATGCGGTGTTTTCGCCCTGGGCCAGCAGCGCGTCGATCCGCGTGAACTGGACCTGGCCGAGGTCAAGTTGCACCTGTTCAAGAACGGCCTGCCGGTGGGCAGCGGCCTGGGCTCGGCGGTGCAAGGCCACCCCTGCGCCGCCGTGGCCTGGCTGGCCAATACCCTGGGCCGACTGGGCATCCCGTTTCGCAAGGGCGAAATCATTCTGTCCGGCGCCCTCGCGCCACTGGTACCGGTTGCACCGGGTGACTTCGTCAGCCTGTCGCTGAGCGGCATGGGCGAGATGCACCTGAACTTCGTGCCCTGAGCCTGCGGCCGTTCCTTATTCCGATCGAGAACAATGCCATGAGTAAAAAGATAAAATGCGCCCTCATCGGGCCCGGCAACATCGGTACCGACCTGCTGTACAAGCTCAAGCGCAGTGAAGTACTGGAACCCGTCTGGATGGTGGGTATCGACGCCACCTCCGAAGGCCTTGCCCGCGCCGCCGCGCTGGGCCTGAAAACCACCAGCGAGGGCGTCGATGGCCTGCTACCGCATGTACTGGAAGACGGCATCCAGATCGCCTTCGATGCTACCTCCGCGTATGTGCATGCCGAAAACAGCCGCAAGCTCAATGCCTTGGGTGTGCTGATGATCGACCTGACTCCGGCAGCCATCGGCCCCTACTGCGTGCCACCGGTCAACCTGAAGCACAACCTTGGCCTGGGCGCGATGAACGTCAACATGGTGACCTGTGGCGGCCAGGCGACCATCCCGCTGGTGGCCGCGGTGTCCAGCGTGCAGCCGGTGGCCTATGCCGAGATCATTGCCACGGCGGCCTCGAAATCGGTCGGCCCGGGCACACGCAAGAACATCGATGAATTCACCCGCACCACCGCGGCGGCCGTGGAACAGGTTGGCGGCGCAAAAAAGGGCAAGGCAATCATTATCGTCAACCCCGCCGAGCCGCCGCTGATCATGCGCGACACCGTGCACTGCCTGACCGAAACCGAGCCTGACCAGGCAGCCATCACCGTCGCGATTGCCGACATGATCAAGCAAGTCCAGCGCTATGTGCCCGGCTACAAGCTGGTCAACGGCCCGGTGTTCGACGGTAACCGGGTATCGATTTTCATGGAAGTCGAAGGCCTGGGCGACTACCTGCCCAAGTATGCCGGCAACCTCGACATCATGACCGCCGCCGCCGCGCGCACCGCCGAGATGTTTGCCGAAGCAATGCTCAAAGGCGAGCTGACCCTGCGTGCCAGCACCCCACAACCTGCCATCGCCTAAGGAGCGCACCATGGACCTTCACGGCAAATCCATCACCGTCCACGACATGTGCCTGCGTGACGGCATGCACCCCAAACGCCACCAGATCACCCTGCAGCAAATGAAAGACATTGCCTGTGGCCTCGACGCCGCCGGTGTGCCGATGATCGAGGTGACCCATGGCGATGGCCTGGGTGGCAGTTCGGTGAACTATGGTTTTCCGGCGCACAGCGACGAGGCGTATTTGTCGGCGGTCATCCCGCTGATGAAAAACGCCAAGGTCTCCGCACTGCTGCTACCGGGCATCGGCACGGTCGATCACCTGCAGATGGCCTACGAACTGGGCGTCAGCACGATTCGCGTCGCCACTCACTGCACGGAAGCAGACGTGTCCGAACAGCACCTTGGCGCGGCCCGCAAGCTGGGCATGGACAGCGTCGGGTTCCTGATGATGGCCCATATGAACAGCCCGCAAGGCCTGGCCACCCAGGGCAAGCTGATGGAGAGCTACGGTGCCAATTGCATCTACATCACCGACTCGGCCGGCTACCTGCTGCCCCACGACGTCAGCGCGCGGGTCGCGGCGCTGCGTGCAGCGCTCAAGCCCGAGACTGAAATCGGCTTCCATGGCCATCACAACCTGTCGATGGGCGTATCCAACTCGATCGCGGCCATTGCCGCTGGCGCCACCCGTATCGATGCCGCTTGCGCAGGCTTGGGCGCCGGCGCCGGCAATACCCCCATGGAAGTACTGGTGGCCGTCTGCGACCGCATGGGCATCGAAACCGGCGTGAGTGTGTTTGGTATCCAGGACGTTGCCGAGGACCTGGTGGTGCCGATCATGGACTTCCCGATCCGCAGCGATCGCGATGCCCTGACCATGGGCTATGCCGGTGTCTACGGCTCGTTCCTGCTGTTTGCCAAGCGCGCTGAAAAAAAGTACGGCGTCCCCGCGCGGGAAATTCTTGTCGAAATGGGCCGGCGCGGCATGGTCGGCGGCCAGGAAGACATGATCGAAGACACCGCGATGACCCTGGCCAGGCAACGCCAAGCCAGCGCCTGACCGCTTCACGAGGCCCAGGCACAGCTTGGGCCATTGCCCATCTCTGCGGTTTGACCGGGAGTCATCCATGAGCAGTACGCACCCTCAACCCATCGGCTGGCGCAGCCATGGTCTGCTGTTTGTGCTCGCGATGATGTACGCCGACAACTTTGTCGGGCGGCAGATCATTGCCGTGATGATCGAACCGCTCAAACAAGAGTTCGGTGCCAGCGACACCGCCATGGGCCTGGTTTCGGGCCTGGCCTTCGCTGCCGTCTATGTGCTGCTGGGCCTGCCTGCCGGGCGCCTGGCCGATCGCCTGTCACGCACACGCCTGCTGGCCATCACCTGCTCGTTGTGGGCGCTGGCAACGGTGGCCTGCGGCCTCTCGACAAGCTTTGCGATGCTGGTGATCGCGCGCATGGCGGTAGCAGTCTTCGAGTCACCAAGCACCTCCACCTCGATGTCGATCATTGCCGATATCTACCCACCGCACCGGCGTTCTTTTGCCATCAGTTGCTACACCGCCGCGCCGACGTTCTCGACCATCGTTGCGCTTAGTGCCGGCGCCTGGGTGGTCGACCAATATGGCTGGCGCAGCGCTTTTTTTGCTGTCGCCCTGCCTTCCCTGCTGATCAGCGCGGTGTTTGCCTTTGTGATGCGCGACCCGGTACGTGGTCGCTTCGACCTCCCCCATAGCCACGCCAGCCAGGCTGCACCGCCCATTCAAAGCCTGCTGGGCAGTGCTCGTGCACTCATGGCACAGCCGGCCTACCGTTGCCTGGTACTGGCTTGCGGCATCACCACCTTCAGCGCCTACGCCTTTGCCATGTGGAATGCCAGCTTCCTGGTGCGATCGCATGACCTGCCCCTGCATTACGCCGGCCTCCTGGCCGGCCTGGTCGGCGGCACCTTTGCCGGGCTAGGGGCGTTGTTCAGTGGGTGGCTAACTGACCGCCTGGTGATCAGGAGCCAGCAGTGGCAAATCGGCATTCCGCTCATCGGCCATGTGGTCGGCAACTGCGCGTTGGTCATTTACCTGCTTTGGCCACGTGACATCCTGCTGCATGCGGGTGCAGTTCCGGTACCCAGCGCGATGCTCTGGTGCGCGCTGGGCAGCTTTTTCTCGGTATGGTGGGTGGGCCCGTGCTTCTCGTTGTTGACCCAGTTGGTGCCCGCCCACCGCCGGGCTACCGCCGTCGCCCTGCAGACCATCATCTCGACCTTGTGTGGGGTCGGTATCGGCCCATTGGCAACCGGGCTACTGAGCGATGTACTGATGCCATTGCTGGGAGACGAGTCGCTGCGCTACGCCCTGCTGCTGGTCAGTCTTACCATTGTCATACCGATCGTGCTGCTCTGGCGGACCTATCAACACCTGGCCGCGCCCTCGCGGCTTTCTGCCTATGCCTGAAACCTGAACATTGGCGCAGAATCGCCGATCAACTAGTTGAAACGGACGATCCACCCGCACATTCCCTACGTTACCGTCATTGTCAGACACCCGCTGCCCCGCGTTCGCAATATCAATGACTGGAGAGCTTATGAGGATACTGGTAAGCGTCAAACGAGTGGTCGACTACAACGTCAAAGTTCGCGTCAAGGCGGACAACTCCGGCGTCGACCTTGCTAACGTCAAGATGTCCATGAACCCCTTCTGCGAAATCGCCGTGGAAGAGGCCGTACGCCTGAAGGAAAAAGGCGTTGCGACCGAGATCGTCGTCGTTTCCGTCGGCCCGACCACTGCCCAGGAGCAACTGCGTACCGCCCTGGCCCTGGGTGCCGACCGTGCCATCCTGGTAGAAGCCGCTGACGAGCTGAACTCCCTGGCGGTGGCCAAGGCGCTGAAAGCCGTTGTCGACAAGGAGCAGCCTCAGCTGGTCATTCTTGGCAAGCAGGCCATCGACAGCGACAACAACCAGACCGGCCAGATGCTGGCTGCGCTGACCGGCTACGCCCAGGGCACCTTCGCCTCCAAGGTGGAAGTCGCCGGCGACAAGCTGAACGTCACCCGTGAAATCGATGGCGGCCTGCAGACCGTGTCGCTGAACCTGCCAGCCATCGTTACCACCGACCTGCGCCTGAACGAGCCACGCTATGCGTCGCTGCCGAACATCATGAAGGCCAAGAAGAAGCCGCTGGAGACCGTTACTCCAGACGCGCTGGGCGTTTCCCTCGCCTCCACCAACAAGACCCTGAAAGTTGAAGCGCCGGCTGCCCGCAGCGCTGGCATCAAGGTCAAGTCGGTGGCCGAACTGGTCGAGAAGCTGAAGAACGAAGCGAAGGTAATCTAAATGACTGTCCTGGTTGTCGCTGACCTTCTACAAGGTCCGGAAAACGGTGCCGTAGCCCCGTCCACCCTGAACACTGTCGCCGCAGCCGCCAAGATCGGTGGTGATGTGCACGTGCTGGTCGCAGGCCAGAACGTCGGTGGCGTTGCCGAATCCGCTGCCAAGATCGCTGGTGTGGCCAAGGTGCTGGTGGCCGATAACGCCGCCTATGCCCATGCTCTGCCGGAAAACGTCGTGCCGCTGATCGTTGCTCTTGTTGTACAAGGCGGGGCCAAGGGCTACAGCCACGTGCTGGCCCCGGCCACCACCAATGGCAAGAACATCCTGCCGCGCGTTGCCGCGCTGCTGGACGTGGACCAGATCTCCGAGATCGTCTCGGTCGAGTCCGCCGACACCTTCAAGCGCCCGATCTATGCCGGTAACGCCATTGCCACCGTGCAATCGAGCGCTTCGATCAAGGTCATCACCGTGCGTACCACCGGCTTCGACCCAGTCGCTGCCGAAGGTGGCTCGGCTGCTGTTGAAGCGGTGAGTGCCGCGCACAACGCCGGTATCTCTGCCTTTGTCGGTGAAGAGCTGGCCAAGTCCGACCGCCCAGAGCTGACCGCTGCCAAGATCGTCGTTTCCGGCGGCCGCGGCATGGGCAACGGTGACAACTTCAAGCACCTGTACAGCCTGGCCGACAAGCTCGGCGCTGCCGTCGGCGCTTCGCGCGCTGCGGTCGACGCAGGCTTCGTGCCGAACGACATGCAGGTCGGCCAGACCGGCAAGATCGTTGCGCCACAGCTGTACATCGCCGTCGGTATCTCCGGCGCGATCCAGCACCTGGCCGGCATGAAAGACTCCAAAGTGATCGTTGCGATCAACAAGGACGAAGAGGCGCCGATCTTCCAGGTGGCCGACTACGGCCTGGTTGCCGACCTGTTCGAAGCGGTTCCGGAGCTGGAAAAGCTGGCCTGACCAGCCTGCCTGGTTTTTGAAGCAGCCCGGCCCTCTTACAAAGGGTCGGCTTGCAAATGCTTCTTCAGAAAAGCCCGGGTACGATCCTGCACCGGATTCCTCAGGATTTCCCCAGGAGCCCCTTGTTCCACAAAAACCCCACCATCCATGAATACGATCTGGTCAGCAACCTCGCCGGCAAAGCGCATCTCATGCGTGACGATCAACATGGTCATGTGCTCGGCCGCCAGTTGCTTCATCACCAGGTTCACTTCTTCCACGAGCTCCGGGTCCAGGGCTGAGGTTGCTTCATCGAACAACATGACCTTGGGTTGCATGGCCAACGCCCGGGCAATGGCCACGCGCTGCTTCTGCCCACCGGACAAGCGCGAAGGATATTCGTCGATCTTGTTAGCCAGCCCGACCTTGTGCAGGTACTCCAGGGCCAGCGCTCTGCCCGCAGTTTTCGAGTAGCCTTTGAGCTTCACAGGCCCGATCGCGACGTTTTCACAGACGGTAAGGTGCGGGAACAGATTGAAGTGTTGAAACACCATGCCCATTTGCTGGCGCACCCGATTGATGTGCTGCTCGAAGGCGCGGCCTTTCAAGGGGCGGTTGACTTGATCACCATCCAGCCAGATTTCACCGTCATTGAGCACTTCGAGATGGTTGATCGACCGCAGCAAGGTGCTTTTGCCAGAGCCACTCGGGCCGATGATGGCGTAGATCTGCCCACGCGAAACCGACAGGTCGATGCCCTTGAGCACCTCAAGTGTGCCATAGGCTTTGCGAGCGCCCTTCACTTCTACCATAGCGTTGTTGTTCATCGTGACATCTCGACCTTGGCTTCAATAAGATGCAACCCGGCCTCGAGCACCAGGTTGGCCACGTAGTAGATCACTGCGACGGCGATATAGAATTCAAACGGGCTGTACGTTTCGCTGACGGCCAATTGGGCGCTGTAGACGAGTTCGGCAATACCGATGATCGACACCAGTGAAGTGTCCTTCAGCAACACAATGAGGTTGTTCCCCAGCGGCGCAATGGTTTTTCTGAGCGCCTGCGGAACAATGATGTAGCGCTGGGTCATGGCCCTGCTCATGCCAATCGAGCGCGCGCCCTCGATCTGACCTGGGTCGACCGCCTCGATCCCGGACTTGATCACCTCGGCGTTGTACACCGCAAAATGCAGGCTTAGCCCGATTATCCCCGCAGCCAGCGCCGGTATATCGATACCGACCTGAACCAGCCCGTAATAGATCAGATACAGTTGCAGCAACAATGGCGTGCCCATTAACAGCCAGGTCACGAAACGTACAGGCAATGCCATGGCTTTCGGCGCATACAGGTCGATCAGGGCAAACAGCACACCCACCGTCAGGCTGATGACGCTGGAACAGAGAAACATGACAAGCGTCCACCACAGGCCGGTTGCCAGCATTTCATAGTAAGGCGTGATGACACTCAGGTTTAGTCCTTCCACTGGCACTCCTCACTGGGTTGCGTATCGCCGGTCCAGTATGTCCACCAGGTACTTGACCGAGTAGACCATGACGATATAAAGCAACGCCGACACCATGAATATCTCGAACGGCTTGTAAGTTGAACTGATAAAACGCTGCGCGGTGTAAGTCAGTTCTACCACCGAAATGGCCGACACCAGGGCAGAACCCTTGATCAGCCCGATGGCATTTACGCCGAGCGGCCTGATCATCAGTTTCATTGCCTGGGGAATGATGATGAACAACAGCGTCTGCCTGCGGCTGAAGCCAATCGACCGCGCGCCTTCCTCCTGGCCTGGGTCGACATTATCGATAGCCCCTCGAATGGACTCCGACATATACGCCGCTATATTCATGCCTAAACCGATCACCGCAGCAGCAAACGGCTCAAGCTCAATACCTATTTGTGGCCCACCAAAATAGATAATGAACAACTGCACCAGGCAGGGTGTACCGCGAAATACGCTGACGTAGATGTTGGCTGCCCACCGCAAGATAATAAATGGTGATAACCGGCACGCCACCAGAACGATTGCAAGGAGTAAACCCAGCAAGAGTGACAGCAACGAGATCTGCACAGTTACCCAGGCGGCTTCCAGGAAGAACGGGTAGGTGCGATGGATCAATGACAGGTCCATAAAAACCACTCACAAAATTCAGCCAACCCGGCCCAGCCTCTCGGTCAGGCCACTCCAGGTGTGCATCAGCGGATGTCGCTACCCACCCATTTCATGGAGATTTCTTCATAGGTGCCATCGGCCAGGATCTCGTCCAGGGCCTTCTGTAACTGGGCCTTGAGTTCAGGGTTGTTTCTGCGAATGGCAATGCCCAGGCCTTCACGACCACCCTGCTCGTCCGGCAGGCTGATGATCCGCACCTTCTGCCCGGTCTCTTTTGCCGCAACCATTACCGGAATACTGTCCATTACTACCGCGTCGATACGACCGGCTTCCAGGTCCACCAGCATTTCCGGCAAGCCTTTATAGGTGCGCACCTTAAGATTGCCGCGATTACGCGCCCATTTGTCATGCGAGTCGCCCAGGGTAACGCCGACGGTGACATCCTTGAGGTCAACCAGCCCCTTGATCGGAGACTCTTGCTTGACGCCGATGGTACGGCCTGCATGGTAATAAGGGCCCACGAAGTCAACGGCTTTCAGCCGCTCGGGGGTAATGGTCATCGAGGCAATGACAGCGTCATACTTCTTGGCCAGCAGCCCGGCGATAATGCCGTCAAACGGTGTGGTAATAATTTTTATATTCACGCCCAAACGCTGAGCGAGTGCTTCACCAATAGAGGCGTCGAAACCGACAATTTCATTCCTTTCATTGGCAAAGCTGAAGGGAGCGTACTGGCCGCTCATTGCCACGCGCAGTACTTTTGACGCTTGAACGGCCTGCAAGTCATCGGCGTGCGCCAGACCGTGAGAGAACAACCCAGCCGCCGCAACAGCGGTGGAAGCCAGTAGCATCCTGGTTTTTCTTGCCAGCATCGAGGCACTCCTTGGAAGTTTCTATTTCTTATTGTCTTGGGTTCTGAGGCCCCAACCTTCACTGAGAGCTTTGCACACTGATACCTTGAAATCACCCTGCAATGTGCGCGTTCGACTGGCACATTGCCGGAATCCACCGACACAATGCCGGTACTACATCGGGCATTGGAAAACTGGAGTAGTGTCTGCCAATGCACTAAAAACAAGCAAGTATTCGGCGGGTTTGCCTACTGCACTTTTCCGGGGCGGCCAGTCATTTACCGGTGATCAGGCGGGAGTGTCAGCATTGCGCGAATTAGACGTCAAAGATCGGGAAATCCTCGAAATACTCTCCAAGGAAGCGCGTGTGGCACTTAAAGCGCTGGCTGCAAGAGTTGGCCTGTCAAGAAGTGCCACCAGCGAGCGGGTTTTGCAACTGGAGCGTAGCGGGGTCATACGAGGATATCGCGCCGACATCGGTGAAATCGATGCCAATGTCATACGAGCAATCATTCTGGTAGCGCTGAAACGTACACCGGCGCTCGGGTTGTTGGACCTCCTGGCACAGAACGCCCAGGTAAAACGGGTTTCATCGGTCAGCGGGCAGCTCGACCTGATAGTGGAGGTTGAAGCACGGACGATTGATGATTTGAACCGTGTACGGGACGCCGTCGCGTGCCACGACTCTGTAGACGACATCACCACGGCGGTAGTGCTCCGGCGTGACATAGACCGGCAGAAGGCGTGATGCAGGAGCGGCCTTGTGTCGCGACAGGGCTGCGAAGCAGCCCCAGGTTTCAGTGCTGATGCACTAATTGCCGGGGCTGCTGCGCAGCCCTATCGCGGCACAAGGCCGCTCCTACAGGGACCGCGCAATCTGTAAGGGCTACTTCAAGGCTGCCACAAAGCTGTCTTTCAGCACCTCGAGAAGGAAGTCGGCATTGGCCCGGCTGAAAATCATTGAAGGACGCATTTTCAGCACGTTGTCATGCGGGCCCTCAGTGCCGATCAACACGCCGCGTTCCCTGGCGCCATCAGCCACTTTCCGGGCCAGGGCCGTGGCCGGCGCCTTCGACTTGCGGTCGGTGACCAGGACGATACCGAGAAACAGCCCCAGCCCGCGCACATCACCAATCACGTCAAATTGCTGCTGAAGCTTGCGGAAACCCTCGAGCAAGTAATTGCCGACGTTCAAGGCGTTTTCTTTCAACTGGTCGCGCTCGATTGCATTGAGCACCGCCAGGCCTACCGCGCACGACACGGGGTTGCCGGCGAAGGTATTGAAATACTCCATGCCGTTGTTGAAGGCATCGGCAACCTCACGGGTGGTCACAACCGCCGACATCGGGTGGCCGTTACCAATCGGTTTGCCCATGGTGACGGCATCCGGCACCACGCCCTGGGTCTCGAACGCCCACCAGTGGCTACCGACGCGGCCGAACCCGACCTGTACTTCATCGGCCAGGCACAGCCCACCCTCGGCGCGAACCATGGCGTAGACCTCCTTGAGGTAGTTGTCAGGCAGGAACACCTGGCCTGCCACGCTGGGAATCGACTCGGCAAGGAAGAACCCGGGGCCCTTGCCTTCCTTGCGCATGGCATCCAGCTGCTCTGCTACCGACTCGGCAAAGCGCTTGCCGTGCTGTTCCACTGGCCAGTGCTCAGGCGCGTAGTAGCTGTCCGGGACCACCGCCTCGTATACATGCGCTGCCTTGCCCTTGCCGGCCTTGCGTTTGTACTTGTAAGGGCTAAGGTCGATGAGTTCTTGCGTGGTGCCGTGGTAGGCCCAGTCCAGCACGATCGCCTGGTCACTGCCGGTGTAGTTGCGCGCCATGCGCAGCATGAGGCTGTTGGCTTCACTCCCCGAACAACCAAAGGACGCTACGCAAAGGCCCTCTGGCAGGGTACCGGTCAGGCGTTCGGCGTATTCGACGATGTTGTCGTGCAGGTAGCGGGTGTTGGTGTTGAGTAGCGCGCCCTGGCGGGTCAAGGCCTCGACCACGTCGGGGTGGCTATGGCCCAGGTGGCACACGTTGTTGAAGCAGTCCAGGTAGGCGCGCCCGAAATTGTCGATCAGCCATACGCCATCACCGCGCACGAACTTGATCGGGTCGCTGTACGAAATCGACAGGTTCGGTAGCAGCAGTTCCTTGCGCCTGGCGATGATCTGGGCCTTGGTCAGCCCTTGCTGGGTGTAGGTCTCTGGCGGGATACCCGCCAAGGACGAGGCATCGGGGAACAGGTCGGCCCACACTTCGCGGTACTCTGGCTCACCCACGCCAATGACCTCGCTCGCGCTCAGCTGGGTATCGGTGGTCATCTGCAGGTGCAGGTGGGGAATCCAGCCGCCGTTTTCATGATCGGTGCCCATGTAGCCGACCAGGTCGCCAGCTTCGAGCTTGTCACCGGCTTTCAAGCGGCTGAGCGCTTCATGGGCCATGTGCCCCCACAAGGTCAGGAATGGCGGGCAACCGGGTGGCGTGTGCTCGATCATCACCAGGCCACCATACCCCAGCGGGTCTGGTTCAACCTCCACACTTCTGACAGTGCCAGCGACCGGTGCGTACAACGGCGTACCTGCTGGCATCACCAGGTCGACACCGACATGCAGTGTACGGCGTTGCCCCTTGATGAAGCGGGACTCGAACGCGCTGTCGGTGTAGATGCTGCGCAACTCACCCCACGGCCCGATGGCCAGCGGCACCTGGTGAGCAGCAGAGAACTCGTCCCACCAACGGGTTGCATCTGCAGGGCGCTGCTCAGCCGAGGCGATGGTCATCTCGTGGGTGGCGTCGCCAAATGGGGCAATCACCTTGTTCAGGATGGCGGCAGACGGGCGTACCAGGTCGGCGAAGGATTTGTGGTTGTCCGCAATCCAGCGGCGGACATCACCCGCGCCTTCGATGGCATCGAAACCACAGGCCTTGCGCAGGATGCCGGTGGCCAGCCGTGGGTTCATCGCATCAAGCTGTTCCAGAAGGCGCCAGGCAGGCGCTTCACTGATCGCCAGGTAGGGGTTGTCGTCTGTCTGGTCATGCCGGGAAGCGGAGAAGGTGACGCTGATGACCAGGCGCATGGCGATCAGGTTGAACAACACATCAAGCTCTTGCGCTTGCAGAGGGTACTTTTCATGGAAACCGGCGACCAGCGCAGCAGCGGCGCCGATCGGGTCGTCCATGTCGAGAATGGCGTAGGCACTGGCGATCGCAACCTCGGCTATCAGCACGGTATGCACGGCATCGCCAAAATCGATGAAGCCAGTCACGGTACTGGTAGTTTCGGCATCGACCAGAATGTTCCAGTCGTTGGCATCGTTGTGGATCACCTGGGCCCGCAGGGAAGCCAGCCTTGGCTGTACAGACTGTTCGAACTGGGTGATGAAGCGCTCGACAATGGCCCGACGTTCAGGGCTCTTTATGAAGTGCAGCCGCGAACGGGAGCGCGCAGCATGGCGCAGATCCCAGTCAAGGTCGCGGATGGCCCCCGGGTGCATGAAGCCCTGCAGCGCGCGGTCGAGTTCACCGAGTGCCTGGCCGAAGTTGCTCATCAGTGCCAATGAGCGCCTGGCCTCGGCAAGTGGCGTGCCGGCCAACCAGCTGACCAGGCGCACTGCATGCTTTTCACCTGTGGCACCGGTCACCGACGGCAGGTAGTCGCCAGCCACGCTGGCCCGCAAGTGAGGCACGCCCAGATGCCCGCCGTGCACGGCCAGGTGATCGAGCAGCGCGGTTTGAAACTCGCTTTCTACCCTGGGCTCGCTGGCATTGACGATTTTGAGTATCCAGCCCGCATCCAGGCCCGTCTGCAGCCGGTAATTGCGATCACGCTCCCCGTCCAGGGGCGTGGCAGTGCCAGAGACATTGAAGAAATCTTTTGCGAGGCCCTCTGCATCGCTTGCCGAAAACCGAGGTGCCGGGTGGGAAAGGTCTGTCATATCATCACGTTCCGAGCGAGCAAATTGTTTTTTCAATAGCTTGTCATGCACCAGCGAAACCGACACCCTGCATACGGTCGGGATCAACAGGCATTATGCCGGTTCTGACCGGCATAAAGACGGCGAGCTAATCGGGTGCTGCAATGCGTGAGCTGGATGCAAAAGATCGTGAGATTCTTGAAGTACTTTCGAAGGACGCGCGCATTGCGCTGAAGTCATTAGCCGGCCGCATAGGCCTTTCCAGAAGCGCCACGACCGAGCGCGTTGCCAACCTTGAACGCAGCGGGATCATTCGCGGTTATCGGGCGGATATCGGCGAGATAGACGCCAATGTCATCCGCGCGATCTTGCTGGTAACGTTACAGCGCACACCTGCCATGGGGCTGCTTGACCAGCTGGCTACTGACGCACGCGTGCGGCGGGTTTCCTCGGTGAGCGGTCAGCTTGACCTGGTGGTTGAAGTGGAGACCCGGACCATCGACGACCTCAACCAGGTACGCGACAACGTCGCACGCCACGAATCCGTGGATGACATTACCACGTCGGTAGTCCTGCGCCGTGATATCGACCGCCAGGGTGCCTGACGACCTGCAGGATGGCACGGGCTTGGCCGGTGCCATCCACGCCTAGGGAATCAAGCTTCGCGTATATGCCGCTCCTGGCGTTCCTGCCGCTCCTTGGCCTCGATGCTCAGTGTCGCTGTCGGCCGCAGCAGCAAGCGCTTCAGGCCGATGGGCTCGCCGGTGTCCTTGCACCACCCGTACTCACCTCGTGCAATGCGCTCCAAGGCTTCGTCGATCTTGTCCAGCAGCTTTTTTTCCCGCTCAAGCAGGCGCAGCTGCCATTGCCGCTGCTCTTCCACAGTGCCCAGGTCAGATGGGTCGCTGGTTGGCTCGAATGCGCGCATCAGCTCGAAATCGCTGGATATTCGCGCTTGCAACTCGTTGCGCTGCGACAACAGCAGGTCGCGGAAGAACCCCTGCTGGCGGGCATCCATGTAGGCCTCTGCAGGCATGCAAAGCAGTTCTTGTTCGGTCATGTCCATACGCTCGCGGCAGCATTCGAAGGTCGGGCCCGGGTTGCAAATGAATCGTCACTTGGCTTATTTTGTTACTGTATAACATTCGCTAAGGAGTTCTACAATGAAACCAGGCATTCACCCCGACTACCGCCCCGTTCTGTTTCACGATGTGGCTGCCAGTGCCTTCTGGCTGATCCGCTCGACCATCGAAACAGACAAGACCCACGTGCACACCGATGGCATCAGCTACCCCTACGTCACCCTCGACGTTTCCAGTGCCTCGCACCCGATCTACACCGGCCAGGAACGCAAGGCGAAGGCCGAGGGCCGGGTGGCTGGCTTCAACAAGCGGTTTGCAGGTTTTACTGCCAAGTAGGAAAAAGCCGCTTTCGGATCACGGAAAGCGGCTTTTCCAACCCATCATCGCGCAGCCTCAAGCCGCCCAGGTTTCCTGAAGATGGCGCCACAACACGCGTCCGCCTTCAGCACTTAACAATGCAGTGGAGATGCGCGCCTTCGCTTTCTGGCCGGGCAAATGGTGCGTCTCGCGATAGCACACCACGGCACCCTCCGGCCATTGTGCGATGGTTTCCAGTTCGGTGACCTCAATGCTCAACCCTGGCTGAGACCCTGCACGCTGAGCAAACAGGGATGAAACATCGCCCAGGCCTACCTGAGCACCGGCAGGCGTCGCCATTGAAAAATCCGCGTGAAACCGCTCGACCATGGCTGCAACAGAACCCTCCCCCCTGGCGAAGAGCACCTCGATCAATACGTGCAGATCAATGACTTCTTTCAGATACCGATTCATGACGTTCCTTTCGTTTGACAAGTGAGCGTATCCGCAGACAGAACAGGACGGCCAGGCAGGTTGCCTGCACCCCTCCTGCCAGCATGAATGTGGCTTGGTAGGCTTGCCGAGTCCCCAAGAGCATGGTCAGCAAGCTGAAGAACAGGCTGACGGCTGTCACGCCAAGGCAGAAGCTCAACTGCCGGTTCAGGGCCCACAAGGTACTGGCCTGGCCAAGTTCCGATGATGCCAATGCTGAAAAGGCAGCGCTTTGCGCGACGCTGGTGCATAAGCTCCCCCCGACACCGAGCAGCGCGTAGGCAATCATCAGTGAAGACGTGCTGTAAGCCAGCGCCAGCAGCGCATAACCCGGTATCTGCAGCGCCAGCCCCAGCAGCAGTAACGGGGTGGGCCCGAATGATCTGTAACACCAGGTGGTGCAAGCGATCGCCAGCGCTGCCCCCACGGTCCATGGCAACATCAGGCTGCCTGCTGCGCTTGCGGTCCATCCAAGGTCGGCCTGAAGGTAAAGCATGGCCAACAGGTTTACGCCGATGAACAGGCCCGGCACAGCCAGGTACAACATCATCGATCCGGCGAAAACGGGCTCTCGCATCACCGAGAAGTCCAGCAGGGGTGCAGCGATACGCCGTGAGTGACGCAGATAGCTGCCGAGCAAGATTGCAGCCAGTGCGGCCCAGGCCATAGCCATGCCACCTTGGCCACCCCCCGCATCAGTCATACCCAGCAAGCCGCTGGCCACCCCTGCCCCAGCCAGTAGCAAGCCTTTGCCATCAAAGGGTTCATTGCGCGCTGCTGCCGGTGGGCGCGGTAACCAGCAAGCACCCAGAAGCAAGGCCAGCAGTGCCATGGGAAGACTGGCGAGCAGCACCCACTGCCAGGGCATCCGTTGCGACAACCAACCGCCTGCCAGGGGTGATACGGCTGGCGCTAGCAAGCCTATGGCCATGATCGCCATGGTCACCCTTGGCCGCTCATGGGCCGAGTACAGGCGGTAGACCAGTGCCTGGCCCAGGGGAATGAACAGCCCGGCGGCAAAACCCTGCAGCCCGCGTAAAGGCAACAGCGTTGCCATCTGCCCCGACCAGGCGATCAGCAGTGTGGCGCCTGAGAAAAACACCAGTGAACCGAGCAGCACCGGGCGCTCGCCCATGCGCTGCCCCAGCCATCGGCTGGGCAACATTCCCAGCATCAGCCCAAGCAGATAGGCCGTACTCACCCAAGCCAGCGTGGCGACATCAGCGTGCAGTGCTTCACCTATTTTCGGTGAAACCACGGCGGTGATGAAGGTATTGATCAGGTCTACGAAGAAACCCAGCAAGTAGAACAGCGTGATGCGACGGCGCAGGTTGAGTAAGGCCACGGTGAACTCCAGTCAGCGAGCGTGACTGTACCCCTGCACCGACAGCGACATAAGTGCTGTAATATCGCCCACACTGTTAACTGATTTTTGACAATGATGCTCGACCTCAATCGCGTTGCCAGCTTTGTCGCCGTTGCAGATAGCGGCAGCTTTACCAAGGCTGCCCAGTTGCTGGGCCAGTCCAAGGCGCGGATCAGCTTCAATGTACGGCGCCTGGAAGCTGAGCTAGGCGCCAGCCTGTTGGCCCGTAACACACGCCGCAGCGTGCTGACCGACTGCGGTGAACGGTTTCTGGTTGAAGCACGTCAGCTGCTTGACCAGGTGGAGCGCGCGACAGCCAGCGTGCAACAGTCATCCGCGGGGCTTGGCGGGCGGTTACGCATCACCAGTACCTCTGCCTTTGCACAGCGTGCAGTGCTGCCGGTGCTGGCAGACATGGCAGAAGCTCATCCGGATCTGTCGATCGAGCACGTAGCGTCATCGCACCTCTGTGACCTGGTTGCTGAACGCTTCGACGTTGCAATCCGGCTAGGCGAGTTGGCGGACTCCGATTACAAGGCCGCCAGGATTGGCGACTATGCCTTGCAGCTGGTCGCCAGCCCGGCGTATCTGCTACGGCACCCGGTTCGCTCAACGGAGGCGCTGGTCAACGTGCACTGGCTGGCTCATACGCACCTGAGCGATGCGCCCTGGCGCTTCTTCAACTCACAGTCCATGACCGAAAGCTGCCAGTTCGTGCGCCCGTCCCGCTTTCAGGCAGATAGCGCAGAGGCGTTGCTGGACATGGCCTCGCGCGGGCTCGGGGTTGCGCTTCTACCAAGCTGGTTGGTAGACGACGCCATCGCGAAGGGTAAGCTCTGCACCGTCCTTGACCCACAACACTTTGCACGGCAACCCATTCATGCGCTGTACCGAAACAGCATGTATGTACCTGCTGCAATACGCATTTTCATTGACCAGCTGGCAGCCCGATGGGCCCTTGAGGAAACCGGGCTGTAACAGCCAGATCACGTTGCGGGTACAGCTCACATGCGTGCAAGCACGCCCTGAATTTCCCCAACCACCTGCCGGGTTGCCTCGTCGATCGCCCCTTCATTGCGGCACAGCACCCAGCCGTGCTCTGCAACGGCACGCTCAAACGCCTCGGTACAGGCCACCTGTTCATCAAGGTTGTAGATCACCGTACTGCCCAGCCCTCGCGTACGCGCTGCGGCTCGTGCCCATGAGGTTTCAGGGGCTGTGACAACCCCGACATGCAAATCGGGCACTTGCACGTTTCGCTCAAGGTTCAGCCGCAAAATCTGGTCGAACGGCACCGTGCGGCGGAACGCAGCATCGGAGGGGTACCAGCGATCAATCAGGATGATGCTGTCAGCTGGCTGCCTGGGCAGCACATGCCGGGAAATCCAGGCGCGGCTCTCGGCAAAGCGCTCGCACACCTTGAACTCCAGGTCCCGGCATGGGCTTCTGGCAAGCTGGTTGACCAGGGCCATGGTCTCGCCCCGGCAAGGGTCGTTCTTTCTTTCACAAAGGCGGATCACCTTGTTCCCGTCCAGCCGCAAGGCTTGAGTGACGGCCTCCAGCAGCGTGGTCTTGCCGGTACCCTTGGGCCCATCAATGGAAACAAACAGCGGGCGGTTCATCGTTCAATACCAGTAGGCTCAGGCGCGGGATGAGACCATTGATCGTGGCTCGGCTTCAAGCGATTCTCTTTCTGCGTCAACCCTGAGCCTTCCAACCCACTTGCTCAAGGGCCGTCAGCAGCCGCTTACCCTGCAGGCCCGGCACCTCTCGCCCATCCTCTGCCTGCATGGTCCTGCCAGCCAGGATCGCGTTGACAATGGCCTCTTCCACCGCCTCGGCCGCTGCTGCGAACAGCGGCGATATATGGTCGTTGTTGACCATCGCCACTTGCGCTGTCATCGGCAGATCGCGGCGATTGTAGTCGGCAGGCGCCAGCCCGGTATTCCCCGTCGAGAATGCCAGGAAGATATCGCCGCTGGAGTCATCGGTGCCGCCACCCGTGCGGGCAATGCCCAGCGCAGCACGTTGCGCCAGCCGTTGGCACTGATGCGGCAGCAACGGTGCATCGGTGGCCAGTACCACCACGATCGAGCCCATGCCGGGGGTATCCTGCTGGTCAAATGGCGTGGGCAGGTCAAGCAACACCCGGCCTACGGGATAGCCATCCACCCGCAGATCGCGGCGCTGGCCATGGTTGGCCTGGACAAAGGCACCCACCGTCCAGCTACCCTGCTCTGCCGGCAATACCCGCGACGCAGTACCGATCCCGCCTTTGAATTCATGGCAGATCATGCCGGTACCCCCCCCTACCGCACCTTCGGTAACGGGCCCGCCACGGGCCGCCCCCAGCGCTTGCTGAACCAGGTCCGCATTCACATGCTGCCCCCAGATGTCGTTCAGCACGCCGTCGTAGGTCTCCATCACCACCGGCATGCACCAGTAGGTCGACGCGTCCGCCAGGGTCGCATGCTCATGGGCGATGAGTGCATCGCGCACCACGCCGACGCTGTGCGTGTTGGTGGTGGCAATGGCTGTCGTCAACAGGCCCGCCTCACGAATCCACTCCAGGCCTGTGGCGTCGCCATTGCCATTGAGCACATGGCAGCCGGCGAAGCACGGTTGATGGCGCGCCGGGCCTTCGCGGGGCTCGATGACACTGACACCGGTGCGTACAGGCTTGCCATTGTGGTGCTTGTCCAGGGTGGCGTGGCCAACCCGCACACCCGGCACATCGGTAATGGCGTTGTGGGGGCCAGGCCGACCAAGGCCCAGCGTGATACCGAAATCGCGTGCTCGCATCTTGTCTCTCGCTCAAAGTTTCTGGAAGGCCGGGCTCAACTTGCCATACGTGCCGTACAGCAACACGGAGGTCAGCAGAATGCCAAGAATGATGAAAATGTCCCGGGCTGAAGCCGTACTCAACAGGGTAGTCAACAGGTACCCGGCCCCGGTCACCGCAGCCAAGGCCGGCAGTGGCCACAGCGGCATCCGGTAAGGGTGCTCACGGTCGCGGCGCAGCACGCGGCTGAACAGCGCGCACATCCCGACCACCAGGTACACGCACAGGATCAGCAGCACGGTGAAGGACGTGAGCTCCGACAGGTTGGAACTGAACGTCAAGGCAGCGGAAGGCACGGCGAGGAACAGCGTGGCCAGCCAGGGCGATTCCCACTTGGGGTGAATGCGGATGAAAGCGCGGTTCAGGGTCGGCATCCACAACGCATCCCGCCCGCTGCTGTAGATCACCCGCCCACTCTGGATGACCAGGGCAATGATGGCATTGAACACCGAAAGGAAAATCCCGGCGCTGACCAGGCGCGAGAGTGTTTCGTTGCCATGGGCCGTCAGCAGGTAGCCGATAGGGTCCGGGCTGGCCAGCATCGCCTCAAGCGAGGGTGCCCCTACCAGCAGCGCCACCAGCGGGACCACTTCGATGGCCAGCACCAGCACCAGCGACCACAGCACTGCCTTGGCGATCCCACGCCCGCCACATTTCATGTCTTCGGCCAGCAACACGGCGCCGCCATAACCGTTGAAAGAGAACAGCGCAGTGCCCACCGCACCAATCACCAGCGCCCAGGGCGCCGCGTGCAGTATCCCGTTATGGAGTACCAGCGGGCTGACAAGGCTGCTGACCGGTTGCTGGGCGTGGCCAAAGCCCAACACCACGATCACCATCAGTGCCGCCACCTCAAGGAACAGGCAAATGCCGGTGACCCACGCGTTCAGCTTGATGTTGAGAATGCCAAGCAAATAGCCCAGAGCCACGATCACCAAGGCCACCGTCTGCCCGTCAAGCTGGGTGCCGAGCGCTGCATTCAGGTAAGTGGCTGCCCCCGTGGCCAAGACCGGTGGAATGAACACCAGCATAGCCAGCACGGTAAGGAACGTAGCGTAACCGGCCATCCCGCCAAATACCCGCTTGGCAAACACGTATTCACCCCCTGCCGCACTGTGCGCGCGGCCCAGTTCGGCATAGCAAAGCGCAAACATCAGCGCCAGCACACCACCTAGCACGAAGGCCCAGATCACACCTGTACCTGCCTGGGCGATAGCAAAGGGCGCAATGACGAAGACGGAGCTTGCGGGTGTCACCGATGACACGGTGATGGCGACTACATCTGCGACGCTCAGCGTCGGTTTGAGTTCTGGGGTGGGTGCACTACAGGACGTCATTTGTTCATCCTCACGTTGTTGTTAGTGTCAGAGGCAGAACCAGTAAGCGAAACGTGGCGAGCTCGACGGCCCGCTTGATTGGTATGAAATCTATGCGGCGGCGCCCGGCAGGACAATTCCCACTAAGGGGTACCCCCGGTTGACAGCTGAGGCAAAGCGGGTGCCAATGCCCTACTTCTTTCAAGGACGCTGTCGTGGAAATTCTCTTTCATGAGGTTGCCGGCCACACCGCGCTGGCCAGAACGATCGAGCAGATTGGCAGCCAGCGCTTCTGGCGTCAGCTGATCCTGGTGCTGAGGCACTGGGTGCCGTTCGATAACGCGCTGGCGATGCACTTCCCTCCCCAGGGCGCCCCACAAGTGCTGGAGGAATACGATGCAGCGCCAGCCCCCGCAGCGGGTGAGCTGTACCTCGACGGGTTGTACCTGCTAGACCCTTTCTACCAGGCCGGCCGCGAAGGCTTGGCCAGTGGTTGCTACCACCTGGAAGAAGTGGCCCCGGACCATTTCTGGCAAACGGACTATTACCAGAACTACTTCCAGGACCATGTGCTGGTCGACGAAGTCCAGTTCCTGTTACAGCTGCCCGATGGGGTGTTGTCGCTGTCACTGGGCATGCGCCGCGCTTTCGACGCAACAGAGCTGGGCAAGCTCAACCTGATCAGTGCCTGGGTGCTGGCACTGCTTGGGCAGCACTGGGCGCGTAGTGGCGTGCCGGTGCCCGTGCAGGCGCCGGTTGGCGATGCATTGGCCAGGTTCGCCCAAGGCCTGTTGTCCGAGCGGGAGCTGGAAATCGCCCGCCTTATCCTGCGCGGCTACTCGTCGAAAGCGATGGCGCAACGGCTCGGTATCTCGCCAGAAACCATAAAGGTGCACCGGCGCCACCTATACGCGAAGCTGAACATCTCGTCTCACCCCGAATTGTTTTCAATGTTCATACGGGAGCTGGGGTTCGCAGATGAACGGGGGGAGACCCCATCAGCCTGAAAAGGCAACCACCCGGCAATGCCCAAGGCGGACAATGCCTGCTAGGCTGACGATGGCGGCCGTCCTGGCAGCCTATTCTTTACCCTTAGGCACGGGCCAAATGACCTTCGACCCACAAGTAAACCTGACAAACTGCGACCGCGAACCCATCCAGATCCCTGGCAGCATCCAGCCCCACGGCTGCCTGCTGGCCTGTGATGCATCCGCGACAGTGGTGCTGCGCCATTCGGTCAACGCCCCGCATCTGCTGGGCCTGGCAGGCGATATCAACGGCCAGAAGCTGCACACGGTGCTAGGGGACGAGGTAGCCCATACCCTGCGCAACGCACTGGCCCGTACCCGCGAAGCCTCGCGCCCTGCACTCAGCTTCAGCGTGATGCTGCCCAACGGCCAGGCCTTCGATATCGCCGCCCACCTGTTCAAAGGTACGGCAATCCTGGAGTTTGAACCGGCCGGTGCCAGCATCGCCGAGCCCATCGAGCTGGCCCGTACCCTGATCGCGCAGCTGCGCGAAATCGACCAGACCGGCAAATTGTTCCGCGACGCTGCCCGCTTTGTCCGGGCCGTACTGGGCTACGACCGGGTGATGATCTACCAGCTCGGCGCAGACGGTGCCGGCAAGGTGGTCGCCGAAGCCAAACGTGGCGACCTTGAAAGCTTCATGGGCCAGTACTTCCCCGCCTCCGACATCCCACAGCAGGCCCGAGCGCTTTACCTGCGCAACCCGGTCCGGGTGATTTCCGACGCCCAGTTCAAAACGGTCGCCATCGAGCCGGTCCTTGACCCGTCAGGCGAACCGCTCGACCTGTCCTACGCGCACCTGCGCAGCGTGTCGCCGGTCCATTGCGAGTACCTGTGCAACATGGGCGTGGGCGCCTCCATGTCGATATCGGTCATCGTCAACGGCGAGCTGTGGGGGATGATCGCCTGCCACCACTACGCGCCACGTACCTTGGCCATGGGGCAGCGGGTGGCCGCCGAAATGTTCGGCGAGTTCTTCGCGTTGCATATCGAGACCCTGCGCAGCCGGCAAAAACTCGAAGCCGCCGTGCGGGTTCACAAAGCACTGGACAGCATCGTGCGCGATGCCAACCAGTCAGCGGACATCGATGGGTTCTTCCACTCACGCCTGCCGCGGCTGATGTCGCTGATCCCCTGCGATGGCATCGGCATGTCGTTGCAAGGCCGCTGGGCATCGGCGGGGCTGACATTGCCCAAGGCTGCCGTGCCCGACCTGTTGCGCCTGGCGGATACGGTCGCCGATGGCCGTACCTGGGCGTCCAACCGCCTGTCGATGGTGCACCCTTCGGCCCAGGCGTATTTCACCGATGTGTCCGGCGTGCTGATCATCCCGATGTCGCAGCAGCCGAGGGATTACCTGATCTTCTTTCGCAAGGAGGTCATCGAGACGCTCGAATGGGCCGGGGACCCGAACAAGACCTACGACAGCGGCGCGCTGGGCGATCGCCTGACGCCACGCAAAAGCTTCGCCATCTGGAAAGAAACCGTTCACCAGCAGTCGCTGCCCTGGACCGAACAGGATCGCCAGTTTGGCGATGCCATCCGCACCGCCATCGTCGAAGTGGTGCTGCACAACAGCGAGCTGCTCGCCAGCGAGCGCTCGAAGGCTGAAGTGCGCCAGCGCATCCTTAACGAGGAGCTCAATCACAGGGTCAAGAATATCCTGTCGCTGATTGGTGCGCTGGTTGCCCACCCGACCTCCGAGAGCCAGACCCTCCAGGACTATGTGGCCACCCTCAAAGGGCGTATCCAGGCATTGTCACTGGCCCACGACCAAGTGGTGCGTGGGGATGGTGGCGGCCGCCTGGCAATGCTGCTGGAGGCCGAGCTTTCGCCCTATCGCACTGCTGCCGACGTGATCGAGCTGCAGGGCCCGAACGTCATCCTCGACGCGCGCGCCTACTCGGTGATGGCCCTGGTGCTGCACGAACTGGCCACCAATGCGGCCAAGTATGGTGCGCTATCGCGGGCCGGCGGCAAGCTTGCGGTGAGCTGGGCGATCGACGCCGCCAGCGCCTGCGTCATCAGCTGGCGTGAAAGTGGCGGGCCAACGGTACGCCCGCCCAGCCGCACTGGCTTTGGATCGGTACTGATCGACCGCAGTATCCCGTTCGACCTGGGCGGCACCAGCACGGTGGAATATTACCCCGAAGGCCTGCAAGGCGTTTTCCGGATCCCTGACAAGCACCTGACCGTCGCTGACACCTTCGAGCCAGCCATCCCGGTCTCGGCCATGGCCCGCGTAGGCGATACCTTTGCAACACGGGCGGGCTTGTGCGTGCTGATCCTCGAAGACCAGTTGGTGATTGCAGTCGGCTTGGAGCAGATTCTCAACGATGCTCAAATCAAAGAGGTGATCACCGCCAATTCCGAAGCCGAGGCGATGCAATTGCTCGCCCGCCGCACACCGGACGTTGCGATACTGGATGTCAACCTGGGCACCGGCACATCCATTTCCGTGGCCGATGAACTGGTGCGCCGTCAGGTTCCATTCCTGTTTGCCACAGGCTATGGCGATGGCATCAGCATTCCCGAGCACTTGAAGGGCGTCCCCGTAGCGCGCAAGCCTTACGATGCCAATAGCATCCTGGCCAGCCTGCAGGGCCTGTTGGATCGTTGACAGAAGTGACGGACATTGTGCGGCCAGCAAGGCCTGGGGGGATGGCGCGGCAGAAGCCGCTCTTGCAGGAGGACAGCGCCAGCCCTGAGGCTGGCGCCGTACCTTAAGGCTTACACCGCCAGCGCGCGCTCACGCAGCTCGCTGTTGAGGATGCGGTCGTTCTCGCTGTAATCGACCGGGCAGTCGATCACGTGCACGCCTGGGGTCTTGATGCAGTGTTCCAGCAGTGGCAGCAGGCCTTCGGCGCTTTCCACGCGGTGGCCGTTGGCACCGTAGGCTTCGGCGTATTTGACGAAGTCCGGGTTGCCGTAGTCCAGGCCGAAATCGGTGAAGCCCATGTTGGCCTGCTTCCAGCGGATCATGCCGTAGCCATCGTCACGCAGGATCACTACGGTGATGTGCATGCCAAGGCGTACAGCCGTTTCCAGCTCCTGGCTGTTCATCATGAAGCCGCCGTCGCCGCACACCGAGATCACCGGGCGGTCCGGGTGCACCAGGTGCGCCGCCATGGCCGATGGCAGGCCGGCGCCCATGGTGGCCAAGGCGTTGTCTAGCAGCACGGTGTTCGGTTTGTGCGCCTTGTAGTTGCGGGCGAACCAGATCTTGTAGATGCCGTTGTCCAGGGCAACGATGCCTTCGGACGGCAGTACGCGACGGATGTCGGCCACCAGGCGCTGCGGGTAGACCGGGAAGCGGTTGTCATCAGCGCCTTCGGCGATCTGTGCTTCGTTGGCTTCACGGATGGCCATCAGGCGGGTGAAGTCCCAGTGCGACGTGTCGTTCAGCGCTTCGCTGATCTGCCACACGGCGTTGGCGATGTCGCCGATCACTTCCACCTGCGGGAAGTACACGGCATCGACTTCGGCAGAGCGGAAGTTGATGTGGATGACTTCGGTGCCGCCGCGGACCATGAAGAACGGCGGCTTCTCGATCACGTCGTGGCCGATGTTGATGATCAGGTCGGCCGCTTCGACGGCGCGGTGCACGAAGTCACCCGACGACAGTGCAGCGTTACCGAGGAAACGCGGGTGGCGCTCATCGACCACACCTTTACCCATCTGCGTGGTGATGAACGGGATGCCGGTCTTGTCGATCAGCTGCTTGAGGACCTTGGCGGTCATCTTGCGGTTGGCGCCAGCGCCGATCACCAGAATCGGGTTACGGGCGGTCTTCAGCTTCTCGACTGCAGCTTCGATGGCCACGTGTTCGGCCAGCGGGCGGCGGTGCAGGCTGCGCGGGATCGGCAGTGCGTCGGTCTGCTCGGCGGCGATGTCTTCAGGCAGTTCCAGGTGTACCGCACCTGGCTTCTCTTCTTCAGCCAGGCGGAAGGCTTCGCGCATGCGGGCCGGGATGTTGTCAGCCGAGGCGAACTGGTGGGTGTACTTGGTGATGGGGTCCATCATGCCGCACACATCAATGATCTGGAAGCGGCCCTGCTTGGACTTCTTGATCGGCTTCTGCCCGGTGATCATCATCATCGGCATGCCGCCCAGGTAGGCGTAGGCGCTGGCGGTAACCAGGTTGGTGGCGCCAGGGCCGAGGGTCGACAGGCTGACGCCGGTCTTGCCGGTCAGGCGGCCGTAGGTGGCAGCCATGAAGCCTGCAGACTGCTCGTGACGGGTCAGTACCAGCTTGATCTTCGACTTGCGCAGGGATTCGAGCAGGTCGAGGTTTTCCTCACCAGGAATGCCGAACACATACTCGACACCTTCGTTTTCCAGACATTGCACAACGACATCGGCGGCCTTGGCCATTTGGGGTACTACCTCAAAATCTTTGTGGGATTGCAGCTTTATTTCGCTGCGTGACTGAGATATTGCAGGATGTCTCAGTGGCGCGCATCGTAGGCCCTCTGGTTAATAATAATAAATATATTGTTATGATGCTTAGCATCACAGTTCGTTATGAATGGTAGAACGCCTCAATGAACCTCAAGGCATTGCGCTGCTGCGTCGAGATCGTGCGCCAGGGCAGCTTCACCAAGGCTGCGCAGCATTTGCACATCGCCCAACCTGCGCTGAGCATGGCCGTAACCCGGCTGGAAGAAGAACTGGGCGTGACCCTGTTCAACCGCACCACACGCAAAGTCATCCTCACCGCCGAGGGCGAACAGTTCCTGCCACGCATTGCGTCCGCGCTGCGCGAAATGGATGTTGCCCGGCAAGAGCTGCGTGACATGGCCGACCTGAAGCGCGGCGAAGTGCGCCTGGGCATCCCGCCCATGTTCGGCCTGCACTATGTGCCCGGGTTGATGAATGCCTTCCGCCGGCTGTTTCCAGGCATTGCCATGACCGTGTTCGAAGGCAGTGCCGAGGACATTGGCCATCGCCTGGAACAACGGGAAATCGACCTGGCATTGCTGGAGTCCAGGCGCGTGCCCCCCGACAAGGAATCGATCCTGCTGGGCAGTGACGAGATGCTCGCGTGCATGCACCCCGACCACCCCTATGCCGGTAAGGCCTTCCTCACGGCGGAAGACCTGCGCAATACCGACATGGTGGTGTTCGACCGCACATTCGTTCAACGTCACCTGCTGGACGCGTTCTTCGCCGAACATGGCATCACTTACCAGGTGGCGTTACAGAGCAACTTCGTCTCGCTGGTGGTGCAGGCCGCGCTGGACAACATGGGCGTGGCGACCCTGCTGCGCTCGGTCCAGCAACGCACGCCGGGCATTGTTGGGGTGCCGTTCCGGCCCGCGCAGCAGATGAGCTTCAGATTGTGCTGGCGCTCGGGGGAATACCTGTCGCTGGCCAGCAAGCGGTTCATCGACTTTGCTGCGCAGACGCATTACCTGGAGCGGTGAGGCTAGCCTGTTCCGGCCCTTTCGCGGCTAAAGCCGCTCCCACAGGTTGGCGCATGCCTTGAAGCGAGCGCGACCGATGTGGGAGCGGCTTTAGCCGCGAACACCGGCAACGCCGGTGCCAGACCGACGCAGGTGTTCCTGTCAGCGCCCGGTTTTCAATGCCAGGTGGGCGATCACCTGCTCAGCCGCCCGCCCCAGGCAGCCCTTGAAAAAGTGGTTGGCACCTGCATAAACCGACACCGCCCGTTGCCCCGGGCCTGCCCATTGCAACAGGTTGGCCAGCGGCGCCATTTCATCCTGTTCGCCATGCAGCAGCAGGCAATCCGCAGGCACCGGCAATGGCTCGTAATAGCGCCCACCTGGTACATCACCCACCGGCAGCCCCAGCAACGCCACTGCCTGCAACTGCCCTTCAAGCGCACAGGCCACACGGGCGAACACATAGGCACCAAAAGAAAACCCTACCAAGGCTATTGGCAGCTCCGGCAACTCCCGGCAGAAGTGCCGGATGACCGCGATGCAGTCTTGCGCTTCGCCGATACCCTCGTCGTGCGCACCTTGTGTCTGCCCTACCCCACGGAAACTCGGCCGCACCACTTGCCAACCGGCTGCGCACAGCTGCCGCGCCAGGGTCAGCGGCACAATATGGCGCGGGGTGCCGCCCAGCAGCGGTTGTGGGTGGCTGACCAGCACCACCCCCTTGGGCGGCCCGGCAGGGTGGTCGATCAGCAGCTCGATCTGGCCGGCCGGCCCAGCGATAAGCAACGGGTTACGTGGTGCATCCGACATCGTGTTCGTCCTTGCTAGCCAAATGAGTGGCGCGTGATCACGCCGTTTGCCGCGGGAGGCCATGCATCACCAGCAACACCAGTACGACACTGGTAAATGCCAGTGCCGACAGCGTTGCCAGTATCCCCGTCGCGCCGAAGTGCTGGAACAGGTAGCCACCCACCAAGGGCGTCAGTGCCTGGCCAACCAACGAGGGGCGCGACATCTTGCCCATCAGCGCAACATACTGGGCTGGTGGCATCAGGGCCAGCGGCAGCAGCCCCCTGACAATCGCCCGCAAGCCATTGCCACAGCCATACAGCAGCAGGCCCAGCGCGGTCACGCCCGGCGCCACGGCCACCAGCGTCAGGCCGACTGCGACCAGCACCGACGACACCAGTGCAGTCCAGATCGGGTGGCGCTTGCCGGCGATGATCTGCAGTACCCGCGACGCCACCTGGCTTGGCCCGAGCAAGGCACTCAGGCCAATGGCAGCCGCCAGCGAATGGCCCTGGCCCTGCAGTACCGCTACCAGCTGCACCGAAACAGCAGTCATGATGATCGCGCCGATGGCAAAGATTGCGGTCAGCAGCCAGTACAAGCGGCGGTCCACAGGCAGATCGTTCGTCACCGTCGCGCCCTGGGCCTTGTGTAGGGGCTGGCCTGCCGGCAACACCCAGAGGTACAACGGCGCCACGGCAACGATCAGCACCAGCGCATAAGCCGTACACGCCGTGCGCCAGCCCAGTTGCTCGATGGCCAGGGCCACCACCGGCCAGGTGATGGTGGTGGCAAACCCCGAAATCAGGGTGATACCGGTAATCGCCCGCCCCGCCCGTTCCGCATACAAGGCACCGAGGGTGGCAAACAGCGCTTCATAAAGCCCCATTGCCATCCCCGCGCCAATGATCACCCAGGCCAGCAGGAACACCGGCAGGCTGTGGCAGTTGGCAACCACCAGCAAGCCCAGCCCTACTACCACACCGCTGGCGGCCAGTTGCGAGCGCCCGCCATAACGCGCCACAAGGCGGCTGGACAGCGGCGCCAGCAGCGCCGAAACCATCAGGCCCAGCGAAAGCGCCCCATATACCCAGCCGCTGTCCCAGCCGGTCTCGCGCAGGATCGGTTTACCCATCACCGCCAGCAGGAAGAACGAACCACCCCACACCAGGATTTGCAGCAGCCCCAGCCAGAAAATACCCAAGGGCCCGGGAAAACGTACGCCAGCATTCACTAAAGCAACCTTATCGACCAAGCGGGCCGGATGTCGGCACACGCAGGCGGCAGTCTAAAAGAGCTGGCGTACGGCTTGCCATAACATCCCGGCATTTCAGTTATGCGCGCGGTAGACAGCTCAAAATACGTGCGGAGTACATTTGTACTCGCCCTATGCCACGGTAGCAATCTGGCAGGCATTGAGGTGCAAATGTCAGGGTCCAACCTCGGCTATTGCCAAAACAAATTGCGTATTTATTGCGATTCCGCAGGTTCTTGCCTGCGCTTCGCCTCCCTACAATGACCCCACAACAACAAACGAGCCCAGCTCCGTGAGGCACGACCCCATGTACAGAGACCACATCGTCAAACCGCGTGCGACCGATAAACCGGCATTCATGGGCCTGGTCGCCGCCGTGATATTCGCCCTCGCCCTGCTCTACGGCGTGGGTGACGGTAGCCTGGCGCGGTTGATGGGCCCGATCGTGCTAGACCTCCAGGCACCGCTGCTGCGCAACGCCGCCGTGGCCGGCACCCTGGCGGTGACCCTGGTACTTAACCTGTTCATCCTTGGCCGCTTTCCGTTACGGGCCCAGGTGATCACGGTGTGGTGTGAACTGTTGCTGCTATTCCTGTTGTTCTTCGACACCTTCGACCTGTCGTACAGCTTCATCGCCACCAAGGTGGGCTTCATGATCACCCAGGGGGTGTTCACCACCGTCTACGTGTCCACCCTCTCCATCGCCATCGCCTTCGTCCTGGCGCTGCTGGGGGCTACCGCACGGCTGTCGTCCAACGGTTTCGCCATCGCCATTGCCAGCTTCTACACCTCGTTTTTCCGCGGCGTGCCTCTGCTGATCCAGATCTACCTGATCTACCTCGGCATCCCCCAGCTCGGCTATGTGGTCGGCGCCGTGCCGGCAGGCATCCTGGCGTTGTCGCTGTGCTACGGCGCTTACATGACGGAAATCTTCCGCGCCGGCATCAGCAGCATCGCGCGCGGGCAATGGGAAGCTTCGCGGGCGATCGGCCTGACGCCCTTCCAAACCATGACCCGGGTGATCTTGCCGCAGTCGATGCGGCTGATCATTCCACCTACCGGCAACCAGTTCATCTCCATGCTCAAGGACAGCTCGCTGGTGTCGGTGATCGGCGTATGGGAGCTGATGTTCCTCGCCCGCACCCAGGGCCGCGCGGAGTTCCGCCACCTGGAAATGCTGATCACCGCTGCCGTCTTGTACTGGGTGCTGTCGATCCTGCTCGAAACCGTGCAGTCGCGCCTGGAAAAACGTTTCGACCGCGCCCACCGCTGATCGAGGAGCCCCAACATGAACCAGCCTTTTACCCCCGCTGCCGCCCAGGCCGCCGTTTCGATTCGCGGCCTGCAGAAATGGTACGGGGATTTTCATGTGCTCAAGGGCATCGACCTGGAGATCGCCAGCGGCGAAATCGTGGTGGTCTGTGGGCCTTCCGGCTCGGGCAAATCCACGTTGATCCGTTGCCTGAACCTGCTGGAAGACTTCCAGAAGGGTCAGGTGCAGATCGCCGGCAACACGCTGAACCGCGATGCGGCGAGCGTCGCCGCCATCCGCCGCCAGGTGGGCATGGTGTTCCAGCAGTTCAACCTGTTCCCGCACCTGACCGTGCTCGAAAACCTGATGCTCGGCCCACGCCTGGTCAGCAAACTCAGCGAGCCCGATGCCCGCGCCCTGGCGCTGGAGTATCTGGACCGGGTGCGTATCGCCAGCCAGGCCGACAAGTTCCCCGGGCAGCTTTCCGGCGGCCAGCAACAACGTGTGGCCATTGCCCGTGCGCTGTGCATGAAGCCGCGCATCATGCTGTTCGACGAACCCACCTCGGCGCTGGACCCGGAAATGGTCAAGGAGGTGCTCGACGTGATGGGCGAGCTGGCCCAGGACGGCATCACCATGCTTTGCGTCACCCACGAAATGGGCTTCGCCCGCCGGGTGGCGGACCGCATCATCTTCATGGACCAGGGCCAGGTTATTGAACAAGGCCCGCCCAACGCGTTCTTCGACAACCCTCGCCATGCGCGCGCCAGGGAGTTTCTCTCGCAAATCCTCAGCCACTGAACTTGTGTCTACCGCTGTGCCAACACCACAACAACAATTGCATGCCCGGAGACTTACCGAATGAACCCTGTCGCTCGCTTGTTCGCCCTGACCGCCGTTGCCAGCTGCCTGTCCATGATGACAGGGGCCGCGTGGGCCGGCGCCACGCTTGATCGGATCCACCAGAGCAAGGTCATGAAAGTGGCCACTGCCGCCAACTGGCCACCGCAGTCTTTCCTTGGCGAAGACAACACCCTCAAGGGCTTCGACATTGATGTGGCCAACGAGATTGGCAAACGTCTGGGTACCAAGGTGGCGTTCGTCACCCCTGAATACGGCATCATCACCGCCGGGCGCTGGGCCAGCCGCTGGGACCTGTCGGTCGGTTCGATGACACCCACCACCGAGCGTGGACGGGTGCTCGACTTTCCGGCCATCTACTACTACACCCCGTATGTGTTCGCCGTGCACAAGGACGCCGCCGGTGCCAGCGCTGCCGAGCTCAATGGCAAGACCATCGGCGTGGAAGCCGGCACCACCTCCGAGGACTACATCAACCGGCGGCTGAAAATCGACGCCGCGGACGTACCCGCGTTCAGCTACAGCGTGGAGCCCGGCAGTGTGCAAACGTACGGCGACAGCATGGGCCCGCTGGACGACTTGCGCATAGGCAATGGCACCCGTCTGGACGCCACCCTGTCGGCACTGCCAACCATCATGGGTGCGATCAAGGCCGGTTACCCGATTGCCCCGGTGCAGGGCAAGCCTGCCTACTACGAGCCACTGGCCATCGCCACCGACAAGGGCGACGACGCTTTCAACGCTGAACTGGCCAAGGCCGTCGACGACATGAAAGCCGACGGCACGCTGAAGCAGCTGTCCGAAAAATGGTACGGCGCCGACCTCACACAAGTGCAGTAACCCATTACCCGCAACCCGGCGCCCTTTGCTTGAAGGGCGTGCGGCACCCCCATGCCCGCCAAACCTGCCTCGCCCAGTAAAAGGATGACCCAGCCGATGCCCAGCTACAGCAACAACTACTATACCGGGACCATGCGCCCTGCCCCGCAGCGTGCCGCGTTGGCCGGTGAAACCCGGGCCGATGCATGCGTGATTGGCGGCGGCCTGGCAGGCCTTAGCGTGGCCCGCGAGCTGCTGGCGCGTGGGCGCTCGGTGGTGTTGCTGGAGGCAGCACGGGTGGCCTGGGGCGCCTCCGGGCGCAATGGCGGCTTTGTGTTGCAGGGCTGGTCCGAGGGGCTGTCGGCCATCGAGCGGCGTTGCGGCAAGCAGACCGCCGCCGCCTTGTTCCGGCTATCGCTGGAAGGCGTCGATATCGTCCGTGACACCATCGCCGGCCACCAGCTGCCAGGCTGCGCCGCCACCACTGGCAAGCTGAGCGTGGTGCGCTACGACGACGCCGACAACCTGCAGCGCACCCGCGACCGCATGGCCCGCGACTTCGGTTTCAACCTGGAATACCTGGACAAACAGGCACTGCGCAGCCGCCTGAACACCGACTGCTACTTCCAGGGGCTGCGCGACAGCCATGGTTTTCACTTCCACCCACTGAACTACTGCCTGGGCCTGGCCGAGCTGGTCGAGCTGGCCGGTGGTCGCATCCACGAACAGTCGCCGATGCTGCGGGTAGAGCGCAGGGCCGGCAGTCATCGCGTGATCACAGCCGACGGCTCGGTGACCTGTGCCGATGTGGTGTACTGCTGCGGTGGCTACGGCGGCCCGGAGTTCGGCCAGCTGCGCCGGGCGTTCCTGCCGATTGCCACTTATGTGGTGCTGACCGAGCACCTGGGTGAGCGCCTGCGTGATGTAGTACGTACCACGGACGCAGTCGGCGACAACCGCCGCGCCTCCGACTACTACCGCGTCGTCGAGGGTGACCGCCTGCTGTGGGGCGGCCATATCACCACGCGCAACCTGCAGGACGAGCAGCGGCTGGGGCAGTTGCTGACCCGCGACATCCTCAGCGTCTACCCACAGTTGCAGGGTTTGAAAATCGCCAAGGCGTGGTCAGGGCTGATGGGTTACGCCCGCCACAAGATGCCGCACATCGGCCCCCTGGCCCCGGGGCTGTGGGCTTGTACTTCATTTGGGGGCCATGGTATGAACACCGCACCTGTAGGCGCCCGGGTAGTCACCGAGGCAATCTGCGGCGAAAGCGACCGCTACCGCCTGTTCGACGCCTATGGCCTGCAATGGAATGGCGGGCCGTTCGGACCCGCTGCGGCCCAAACGGTGTATGCCGGCCTGAAGCTGATGGACAGGTTCCAGGAAGCCCGCGCGCAGTACAACAACTAGAACAAATCACCAGGAACCACCATGGACGCCCTTCCACCCGGCGCACTGTTCAAACTGACCGAAAAAGACCGGCAACTGCTGGGGCTGCTACAGGCCAACGCCCGCGAGCCTACCGCCTCGCTGGCGCGCAAGCTGGGCGTATCGCGTTCGGCAGTACAGGAGCGCATCAACCGCCTTGAAAACGCTGGGGTTATCACCGGCTACAGTGTGCGCATCGACCAGGACAAGCTGCAGCAGGTGATCAACTGCTTCACCATGACCTCGTGCAGCAACAAGAGCTACACCGATGTGATGACCACCTTGCGCAAGATGGACGCGGTGCAGGCGGTGTATGCGGTGTCGGGCGAAATGGACTTCATCATCCACCTGACTACCCATACGCTGGGTGAGCTCAATGCCGAGCTGACCCGCATCAACATGATCAAGGGCGTCACGCACACAGCTTCGCACATTGTCATGGAAACCAAGTTCAGCAAGAAGCTGACCTTGTAGTCTCCCCCGGCAGAGCCGTCATGACCCTACAGCTACTCAGCTTCCTCGACGTTGCCCGCAAATATTGACTATGATCCCGCCTTGAACGTTTCAGCATGTTTCAAAAGGGATACAGATGTCAGTCCAGGAAATACCCCCTCTCCCCAGTAAAGGCACCGTCGCAAAGATGGAAGCCGCCATGGCGCTGGGCAGCTTTGCCATCGGCACCGGCGAATTCGCCATCATGGGCCTGATGCCCGACATCGCCAGCAACCTGCAATTAAGTGAGCCCCAGGTGGGCCATGCCATCAGTGCCTACGCACTCGGGGTGATGGTTGGCGCCCCGACGCTAGCGATTCTGGGCGCCCGGCTGCTGCGCAAGCACATGCTGTTGCTGCTGATGGCACTGTACGCCCTTGGCAACCTGGCGACCGCCTTCGCCCCCTCGTTCAGCAGCCTGGTTGCCTTCCGCTTCATCAGCGGCCTGCCCCACGGCGCATACTTCGGCATTGCCGCTGTGGTGGCATCGAGCATGGTGGCCAAGGACCAGCGAGCGGGTGCGGTTGCCCGGGTGATGATGGGCCTGACCTTGGCCATGCTGCTCGGCAACCCGGTAGCCACGTACCTGGGCCAGTACTTTGGCTGGCGTTCGGCGTTCGTGCTGGTTGGCGCCATCGCGCTGTGCACCATCGCCCTGGTGTGGCGCTTTGTGCCGCAGCGCCACGACGAAGTGCGCAGCGACCCACGCAAGGAATTGCAAGCCTTCACCCTGCCACAGGTGTGGATGGCGCTGGCCATCGCCTCGATCGGCTTCGCCGGCATGTTCACGGTGTTCAGCTACCTGGCGCCGACCATGCTGCAAGTGACCCAGGTATCGCCACAGTGGATTCCGTTCGGCCTGGCGGCGTTCGGGGTGGGCGGCATCGTCGGCAACATTGCCGGCGGTAAACTGTTCGACCGCCTGCAGTTCCGCGCCGTGGGGCTGGTGCTGGTGTGGTCGATCGCCGTGCTGCTGTTCTTCACCTTCGCCGCCCAGGCGCTGTGGAGCCTCCTGTTGGGTATCGGCCTGGTGGGGACCATGATTGCCCTGGCCGCGCCGCTACAGATCCGCCTGATGGACATTGCCCATGAAGCGCCGAGCCTGGCTGCAGCGTCCAACCATGCCGCATTCAACCTGGCGAATGCGCTGGGGCCATGGTTGGGTGGCATGGCGATTACTGCGGGCATGGGCTGGACCAGTACTGGCTATATCGGCGCGGCGACTGCGCTGGTTGGCCTGGGCATCTATCTGGTGGCGCGACGGATGAAAGGCGGGCACTGAGGCCCGCTCCCACACGTACATTACGGCCTTCCAGGCAAATGCAAATCCTGTAGGAGCGGCCTTGTGTCGCGAGGGGCTGCAAAGCAGCCCCAAAATCTCCAATCAACCGCAATCCACTATGGCCCCCCAAAAAAACGCTACCCTACCCCCTTCTGCACAAGCTACTGCCGAGCCCTCCATGTTCGATTGGGAAGACCTGCGTCATTTCTCTGCCTTCACCTCGGCCGGTTCGCTGTCCGCCGCCGCCAAGGCCCTGGGCGTCGACCACGCCACCGTAGCCCGGCGCATCGCTTCGCTCGAAGCCTCGCTCAAGCTAAAGCTGGTCGACCGGCGCCCCCGCGCCTATGTGCTCACCGACGAAGGCCGACGCGTTGCCGAACTAGCCGAGCAAATGACCCTGTCCTCCTTCGCCCTTGAACATTTCGCCAGCGCCGGCCAACAGGCGGTGGAAGGCGAAGTGGTGCTGTCGGCACCACCGGCACTGCTCGGCAGCATCGTCGCCCGGCGCCTGGGCGAGCTGTACCAGCGCTACCCGCAGTTGCGCCTGAAGCTGGTGGGCAGCAAATCAAAGGCATCCTTGGCTCGCCGCGAAGCCGACATCAGCATCGCCCTGGCCAGGCCCACGGAACCGACCTTGGTGGTCAGCCTGCTGGGCCACCTGCACTACCGGCTGTACGCCTCTGCCAACTACCTGGCCAGCGCCGCGGCCTGGCGTTACATCGGCTACGACGAGTCCCAGGCCAGTTCCCCACAGCAACAATGGCTGTACCGCCAAGCCGGCCAGCAGCCCTTTGTGCTGCACAGCAACGACCTGCGCATCCAGGCTCAAGCCTGTGCCGGCGGCATCGGAATCGCCTGCCTGCCCGCGTTCATGGCGCACGAGCACGGCCTGAAGGAAGCCGGCAGCCCCGAGCAGACCATGAGCATCGAAATCTGGCTGGCAGTGCATGAGGACGTGCGCGCCACCCCACGGATCAAGGCAGTTACCGACTTCCTCCAGCAACAGGTGCGGCCACTGCTGCGCTTGTGAATTTTTGCGGACTGGACCTGCATCAATATGGAATTTTCGCGCAAGGCTGCCCGCGTTAGGCTCACTCCATCACTAACGCCCTTGAAGGAGACGACGATGCAATACGTAAAGCTGGGTAACACCGGGCTGGACATCTCCAGGTTGTGCCTGGGCTGCATGACCTTCGGCGTACCCGACGCCGGCACTCATCCCTGGACCTTGGGCGAAGACGCCAGCCGCCCCATCATTCGCCATGCCGTCGAGCAAGGCATCAACTTCTTCGACACCGCCAACAGCTACTCGGCCGGCACTTCGGAAAGCATCCTGGGCAAACTGCTTAAGGAGTTCACCCGCCGCGAAGAAACCGTGATCGCCACCAAGGTGTTCTTCCCGGCCAACATGTGGGAAGGGGCCAGCCGGCCCAATGAACAAGGCCTGTCGCGCAAGGCGATCATGACCAACATCGACGCCAGCCTTACCCGCCTGGGCACCGACTACGTCGACCTTTACCAGATCCACCGTTGGGACTACCACACCCCCATCGAGGAGACCATGGAAGCCCTGCACGACGTGGTCAGGGCCGGCAAGGCGCGTTACATCGGTGCATCGTCCATGTACGCCTGGCAGTTCGCCAAGGCACAGCAGGTGGCGGTCAGTAACGGTTGGAGCCGTTTCGTGTCGATGCAGAACTACCTCAACCTGATCTACCGCGAGGAAGAACGCGAGATGATCCCGCTGTGCCTGGACCAGGGCGTCGGCCTGATGCCCTGGAGCCCGATGGCCCGCGGGCGCCTGACACGGCCGCATGGGCAGCAGACCGCACGCACGCGCAGCGATGTATCCGGCCAGTCGTTCTATGAAAAGACCGAGGTGGAAGACGGCCGGGTGATCGACGTGGTCGAGCAAATCGCCGGCGAACGGGGCGTGCCAATGGCCCAAGTGGCGTTGGCTTGGGTACTGGGTAAAACCGGCGTTAGCGCCCCTATCGTCGGCGCCTCGAAGCCTGCACATCTGGACGATGCACTGGGCGCGTTGACACTGCAGCTGAGCGAGGACGAAGTGGCACGCTTGCAGGCCCCTTACGTCCCCCACACGGTGACCGGTTTCAAGTAGCGCTGGCTTGCGGCAGGTCGATACGCACCCGCAGCCCACCGCTGGCTGCGGCCTGCGCGGTGATGCTGCCACCATGCAGGATAATGGCGCGCTGGGCAATCGCCAGACCCAGGCCAAAACCATCATCGCTGCTGTCGGTGCCCCGGTCGAACGGCTCGAAGATGCGCTTCAGCCGCGCCGGGTCCACGCCCGGACCGTGGTCGCTGACACTGACCTGAAACCATTGCCCGCCCGGCGCCAGCGCGGCCTCGACCAACACTTCGGTGCTGGCTGCGGTGTAGCGCACGGCGTTGCGGATGATGTTCTCGAACGCACGGTACAGCAGCTCTTCATGCCCATGGATGAGAAACGCGCCGTGGGCGTGCAAGGACACCTGGCACTGCTTCATGCCCGCCTCGAAACGGGCGTCCTCGACGATCTGCGCCAGCAGCTCTACCACATCGACACTGGCAAAGTCGCTGTCACCCTGCCGCGCCTGGGCGCGGGCCAGGGTCAGCAGCTGCTCGATCAGGTCGTCCATACGCCGTGACTCACGCTCCACCCGTTCCAGCATGTCGTGCCGGTCGGGCTGCTGACGCATCAGGCCGATGGCGGCATGCATGCGGGTCAGCGGTGAGCGCAGTTCGTGGGAAATATCGTGCAGCAGGTTCTGCTGCGCCTGCACCAGGGCCTTTAGCTGGCCAGCCATGCGGTCGCAGTCCTCGGCCAGCTCGACGATCTCGTCGCGGCGCTTGCCCAACCTGGGTTTCACGCGCACATCGAACCGGCCCTGAGCTACCTGGCCCATGGCTTCGCGCAGCCAGGCCAACGGGCGAGTCAGGTACAAACTGCACAGGAAGGCAAACAGCGCACTCATCAGCGTGCCGGTAAACAGCGGGCCCATGCCTCGAGGACGCGGCGGTTCGCCAAGCACCGTGGCCACCGAAGCACGCAGCACCAGTGGGCGGCCTTCACTGTCGTTCAACGCCTGCTCGAAACGCACGACCGGCACCGCTTTGCCTGCCAACAACTGGCCCTGGCCGTCGTAAAGGCCCACTTGCACATCCGGCGGCTGCGGCGACACCTCCAGCAACTGCCGGCCGGGCTGCTCACCATAACGCTGCAGTACCTGCAGCTCGGTGGCCAGCAGCGAACGCAGCGCCGGGGTATCGCCACGCCACTCATTGAGCATGAAGGCGCCCGCGCCCACCAGGAAGGTCAGGCAGTTGGCCAGCCAGAACGCCAGGAACAGCTTCCAGAACAGGCGCCGGCGCATCATTCGACTATCAGCATGTAGCCCATGCCACGCACGCTCTGGATCCAGCTGCTGCCGTCGGCGCGTGGGCCGAGCTTTTGCCGGATGCTGCTGACGTGCACGTCGATGCGCCGGTCATAACGAGTCAGCGGCCGGCCCAAGGCGTTGAGTGACAGGTCTTGCTTGCTGACCAGCTGGCCAGCCTGGCGGGCCAACGCTTCGAGCAGGCTGAACTCCGAGCCGGTCAGCTCCAGCGTGGCTTCGCCCCAATGCGCCTCACGACGGCCCGGCCACATTTTCAATGCGCCCGTGCGCACGTGTTCGGGCGCACTGCCCTCACCCGTGGAATGCGGCTGCACCCGGCGCAGGATCGCCCGCAGGCGTGCGACCAGTTCACCCGGGGAGCTGGGCTTGGGCACGTAGTCATCGGCCCCCAGCTCAAGGCCGGCAATACGGTCGATGTTGTCGCCACGGGCAGTCAGCAGCAGCACCGGCACCTGGCTGCGCGCACGCACGCGCCGCAGCACTTCAATGCCAGAGATACCCGGCAGCATCACATCCAGCACCACCACCTGGAAGTGACCGGACAACGCCTGGGTCTCGCCCTCTTCACCCGTATTCACGGCAGTGGCCTGAAAGCCTTCGCGCGCCAGGTACAAAGAGAGCATTTCAGTCAGTTCGCGGTCGTCGTCGACCAGCAGCACAGGGATCATCGGGGCCAGACATCGCAATTGCAGGGGCTGTAATGATCGCCCCGCAGGCCGGCACTGTCACCGCCGGCCGGTCGGACTTTACACATCTTTACCCTCGGCTAACCGCGCCGTACACAGCCCGCCCGTATCCTCATCGCCCGCTGCTAGCGGGTTGCCCGCGCTTGCTCCCCTACGAATCCGCTTGTCTGGAACCCCCGATGAACTACCCGCGCCTGTTGCTCTCCATCCTGTTGCTGAAAGCCTCGCTGGCCCAAGCCTCCCCTTTCAGGATCGCCGACATCCGGGTCAACGGCCTGCAGCGGGTTTCCGCTGGCAGTGTCTTCGGTGCCTTGCCGCTGAACGTCGGCGATCAGGCCGATGACCGCCGCCTGGTGGACTCGACCCGTTCCCTGTTCAAGACCGGGTTCTTCCAGGACATCCAGCTGAACCGCGATGGCAATGTGCTGATCATCAACGTGGTCGAGCGCCCATCGGTGTCGAGCATCGAGATCGAAGGCAACAAGGCGATCAGCACCGAAGACCTGATGAAGGGCCTGAAACAATCGGGCCTGGCCGAAGGCGAGATCTTCCAGCGTGCCACCCTTGAAGGTGTGCGTAACGAACTGCAGCGCCAGTACGTGGCCCAGGGCCGCTATTCGGCCGAGGTCGACGCCGAAGTCGTGCCGCAGCCGCGCAACCGCGTGGCGCTGAAGATCAAGATCAACGAAGGCACCGTCGCTGCCATCCAGCACATCAACATCGTTGGCAACAACGTGTTCGATGATGACACCCTGGGCCAGCTGTTCGAGCTGAAGACCACCAACTGGCTGTCGTTCTTCAAGAACGACGACAAGTATGCCCGCGAAAAACTGTCCGGTGACCTGGAGCGCCTGCGCTCCTACTACCTGGACCGCGGCTACATCAAGATGGACATCGCCTCCACCCAGGTGTCCATCACGCCAGACAAGAAACACGTCTACATCACCGTCAACATCAACGAAGGCGAGAAGTACACCGTTCGCGACGTGAAGCTGTCCGGTGACCTGAAAGTGCCGGAAGACCAGGTCAAGTCGCTGCTGCTGGTGCAGCCGGGCCAGGTGTTCTCGCGCAAGGTGATGACCACCACCTCCGAGCTGATCACCCGTCGTCTGGGCAACGAAGGCTACACCTTTGCCAACGTCAACGGCGTGCCACAGCCGAACGACCAGGACCACACGGTCGACATCATGTTCGTGGTCGACCCGGGCAAGCGTGCCTACGTCAACCGCATCAACTACCGCGGCAACACCAAGACCGAAGACGAAGTGCTGCGTCGCGAAATGCGCCAGATGGAAGGCGGCTGGGCTTCGACCTACCTGATCGACCAGTCCAAGACCCGCCTGGAGCGCCTGGGCTTCTTCAAGGAAGTCAACGTCGAGACCCCGCAGGTAGCCGGCACTGACGACCAGGTCGACGTCAACTACAGCGTCGAAGAGCAAGCCTCCGGCTCGATCACCGCCAGCGTCGGTTTCGCCCAGAGCGCCGGCCTGATCCTCGGTGGTTCGATCAGCCAGAGCAACTTCCTGGGTACCGGTAACAAGGTGTCCATCGGCCTGACTCGCAGCGAATACCAGACCAAGTACAACTTCGGCTTCGTGAACCCCTACTTCACCGCCGACGGTGTCAGCCTGGGCTACAACCTGTTCTACAACACCACCGACTACAGCGACTACTACGACGATGGCGTTTCGTACTATGCGATCAACAGCTACGGCGCCGGGGTCAGCTTTGGCTACCCGATCAACGAAACCTCGCGCCTGACCTACGGCCTGACCCTGCAGCATGACGACATTTCGCCGGGTACCTACAGCGCCGACGAGATCTACGACTTCATCTCCCGTGAGGGCAAGAGTTTCAACAACCTCAAAGCGTCGATCGGCTGGTCCGAGTCCACGCTGAATAAAGGCGTGCTGGCCACACGTGGCCACTCGCAAAGCCTCACGCTGATGGCCACCACCCCTGGCAGCGACCTGTCGTTCTACAAGCTGGACTACAACGGCCAGACCTTCCTGCCGGTGACCAACAACACCTCGCTGCGCCTGCACACCAGCCTGGGCTATGGCAATGGCTACGGGTCCACCGACGGCTTGCCGTTCTATGAAAGCTACACCGCGGGGGGCCAGGGCTCGGTACGCGGGTTCAAGGACGGCACCCTCGGCCCGCGCAATACCCCGGCCACCGGCACCTACGCCAGCGCGGGCCAGGCTTACTATTCCGACCGTGACACGGATGTGCTGGGGGGCAACATTCTGGTGACCGGCGGTGCCGAATACCTCTTCCCGTTGCCGTTCGTGAAGGACCAGAGCCAGCTGCGCAGCTCTCTGTTCGTCGACGCCGGCAACGTTTATGCCGACACCTGCTACCTGTCGACCACCCAGGGCTGCGGCAGCGTCGACCTGGCACAGTTGGCCGTGTCGCTCGGGGTGGGCGTGACCTGGTACAGCCCGATGGGGCCGCTGAGCTTCAGCCTGGCGGCGCCGTTGAAAAAGCCGGACAACGCCGAGACCCAGATCTTCCAGTTCTCGCTGGGGCAAACGTTCTGATACACCAGCCATGCACGGTCCCTGTAGGAGCGGCCTTGTGCCGCGATGGGCTGCGCAGCAGCCCCATCAGTTGTTGCCATGACGCTGAAATCCCGGGGCTGCTGCGCAGCCCATCGCGGCACAAGGCCGCTCCTACAGGGACCGCGTAGGGCCTGTTTGAGTATTACCCGCTTTTACCCCCGCTTAACCCAAGTTGACAGTCACCTTGCCTAAGCTGGGCAACACTCGAACCCGCCCACCAGGACACCCTCATGCCTCCGTTCACACCCTGTTTCCCCACATCACTGCGCCACGATGAAGTACCGGTCGCACTGCTCGACCTGGTCCAGCAACGCCTGGCCGGCCTGCTGGGCCCACGCTTTACCGTGGTGCTGGGCGGCAGTGGCAATGGCGCCGGGGTCAGTCATTACCACTTGGCAATACAGCACAACCAGAGCGGCGTTTCGCTTGAGGACTATGGCGACGTCGGTGCCGGTTTCATCGAGCGGCTGCTGCGCATGGGCGCTCAGGTCAGGGATATGCTCGACTCAGCCACGTTCGACCGCATGGCCGGCGACGACCCGGGCCGACCGCTGGTATGGCTCAGCGAGCTGGCCAGCGACGGGGAAAGCATTACAATGCGCCCCCCAATCTGAAATATGTTTTTCCCATGAAATCACTGCTTTACGCCGTAACCTTAGTGTTTTCCTTCACCCTCCCTGCCTTGGCCAACCCGCCAGCGACGTTCACCGAGGCCAAGGTGGTGGCCAAGCAGAAGGTGTACCTGGACCAGGCCAGTAGTGCCATGGGTGACCTGTACTGCGGCTGCAAGTGGACCTGGGTGGGCAAGTCGGGTGGGCGCATCGATGCGGCTTCGTGCGGCTACCAGACGCGCAAGCAACAGAACCGCGCCGAGCGCACCGAGTGGGAACACATCGTGCCCGCCTACACCTTCGGCAACCAGCGCCAGTGCTGGAAGAACGGCGGCCGCGAGCACTGCGTGGACAACGACCCGGTGTTCCGCGCCATGGAAGCCGACCTGTTCAACCTCTACCCGGCCGTGGGCGAGGTCAACGGTGACCGCAGCAACTTCAACTACGGCATGGTCGCTGGCAATGCCGGCGAGTATGGCCAGTGCACCACCAAGGTCGACTTCGTCCAGCGCGCCGCCGAACCGCGCGATGAAGTCAAAGGCCTGGTGGCCCGTACCACGTTCTACATGTTCGACCGTTACCAACTGAGCATGTCGCGCCAGCAGCAACAGCTGCTGATGGCCTGGGACAAACAGCACCCGGTGTCGGCCTGGGAGAAAGAGCGCGACCGGCGCATTGCCGCGATCATGGGGCATGCCAACCCGTTCGTGAGCGGGGAACGCAAGTGGACGGCTGATTACAAGCCGGTTGGCAGTGGCGTAGTGCAAGCGGTGCCGGTGAAAGCCGCCAAGGCAGAGGCCAAACCGAGCCTGGCCAGTGTCCAGTCAGTCGGGGCCGTGCTTGGCAACCGCAACAGCCACGTTTATCACCTGTCTGTAGGTTGCCCGGGCTTCAACCAGGTGGCCGCCAAGAACCAGGTTACCTTCGCTAACGAGGGTGAGGCTCAGGCAGCGGGCTATCGCAAGGCAGGTAACTGCCGATAGACCTGTATTGTCCGGGGGCTGCTGTGCAGCCCATCGCCGGCAAGCCAGCTCCCACAGGGACTGCGCAAGGCTCAGGCCTGTGCAAGCTGGCTCGCCGGCGATGGGCCGCATAGCGGCCCCTTGTTCTCACGTCCTGCACACCTCATTCACCAAATTCGCCGGCCGCTCGCCGGCCAGCGCGCTGAGCAGGTTGTCTACCGCGCAACGCGCCATGGCCTGCCGGGTTTCCTCGGTCGCCGAGCCGATATGCGGTGTCGCTACCACGTTATCGAGCTGCAACAGCGGCGAGTCTACTGATAGCGGCTCCTGCACAAACACATCCAGCCCCGCACCGCGTATGCGCCTGGCCCGCAACGCTTCGACCAGCGCCTGCTCATCCACCACGCGCCCGCGTGAGATGTTCACCAGGATAGCCTCAGGCTTCATCAACGCCAGCTCCCGTGCGCCGATCAAGCCTTCGGTGCTGGCGCTCAGCGGCACCGTCAGGCAAACGAAGTCCGCCTGCTGCAACAACTCATCCAGGCTGCACTGGCGTGCCGCATGGCGCGCCTCCACCTCGGGCTTGGCGCGCTGGCTGTGGTACAGCACGCGCATGCCAAAGCCGGCTGCCGCACGCCGGGCCAAGGCTTCGCCGATGCGGCCCATGCCAACGATGCCCAAGGTCTTGCCATGCACGTCACAGCCAAAATGCGCCGGCCCCAGGTTGGCCTGCCAATGGCCGTCACGCACCCAGTTCGCCAGCTCCACCACCCGCCTGGCGCTAGCCAGAATCAAGGCAAAGCCGGTGTCGGCAGTGGTTTCGGTGAGCACGTCAGGTGTGTTGGTCAGCATCACGCCACGCCGGCTGAGTTCGCCAACATCGTAGTTGTCCACGCCCACCGAAACGCTGGACACCACTTCCAGCTGAGGCGCCAGGTCCAGCAGGCTGGCATCCAGGCGCAGGCTGGCCCCCAGCAACCCGTGAGCCCCCGGCAACGCATCGCGCAGGCGGGCCAGGCCATCGGGCAGGGAGGTATCCACCCAGGTCACCTCAACGCGCTCTTGCAGGCGGGCCATCAAGTCGTCGGACAGGCGTTTGTACAGCACGATTCGCTTCTTCATTGCAGTTTTCCTATGGGTTCATGGCCAGCCGCGAGCTACCGCGCTTGGCCCGGCCAGACGTCTGGGATGTATTGAGTGCGGCGGTAAGTGCCACCGCGGTCAGCAGTGCGCCGCACATGAACAGGTAAGAGGCCCCTGGTCCACCGGTAGCGCCATTCAGGTAGCCCACCAGCCACGAGCCGCCGAACGAGCCCAGCGCGCCCATGCTGTTGATCAGCGCCATGGCCCCGCCTGCGACGTTGGCCGGCAGGATCTCGGGCACGATCGCGAAGAACGGGCCATAGGGTGCGTACATGCAGGCGCCGGCAACCACCAGCAACGCGTACGACAGCCAGAAATGCTCGCTGCCCAACGCGTACGAGCCATAGAACGCCACGGCGGCAATCAACAGTGGCGGCCAGACGAAGCGCTTGCGCTTTTGCAGGCGGTCGGACGCCCAGGACACACCCACCATCGCGAGCACCGCCGCCAGGTACGGCACCGAGGCCAGCCAGCCGGCCTGCACGATATCCACATTCGCGGCCTGCTTGAGAATCGACGGCAGCCACAGCACGAAACCGTACACGCCAATGCTCCAGCAGAAGTACTGCAGCGCCAGGATGATCACCTGCGGCGAGCGGAACGCCTCGCGGTAGTTCTTCACGGGCTTGATACCCTGTTGCTCGGCAGCCAGTGCCTGCGCCAGCGCCGCCTTCTCCTGATCGCTCAGCCACTTCACCTGGGCCGGGCGATCATCCACCAGGCGCCACCAGAAGAACGCCCAGATCACGGCAGGCAGGCCTTCGATGATAAACATCCAGCGCCAGTCGTAATGCTTGATCAGGTACCCCGAAACCACCGACATCCACAGGATGGTCACCGGGTTGCCGAGCATCAGGAAGGTATTGGCACGCGAGCGCTCGGCACGGGTGAACCAGTGGCACAGGTATACCAGCATGGCCGGCATGACGGCGGCCTCTACCACCCCGAGCAGAAAGCGGATACCGATCAGCATGTAGACGTTGCTGACCATGCCGGTGAGCGTGGCAAGGCCGCCCCACAGGATCAGGCAGACGAAGATCAGCTTCTTCACGCTGCGCTTTTCGGCGTAGATGGCGCCGGGCACCTGGAAGAAGAAGTAACCGAGAAAGAACAGCGCACCCAACAGCGAAGACAGCACGGGGGTGATGTGCAGGTCTTCGGCCATGCCGGAGGCGGCGGCGAAGCCGTAATTGGCGCGGTCCAGGTACGCCAGGCTGTAGGTGACGAACACAATCGGGATGATATACCACCAGCGGCGAGGTGCCAGGCTTTGGCTTTGCATGGTTTGGTTCTCCTGAGCTTGTTTTTTTTGTTGCAACAGGTGATTCGGGGTTGGCTGGCTCACGCGCTCCTGCGCAGGTCGTAGGCCTCCAGCTCGTGGCGCAACGGCAGCCCTTCCATGTCGCCGCGCGACTGCACGGCGCGGCTGCCGCACCAGTTGCCACGCGCCACTGCTGCGGGCACGGCGCGGCCCTCCAGCAACGCGCTGAGCACGCCGACGGCGAAGGCGTCACCGGCACCGACGGTGTCCACCACTCTGCTGACCGGCACGGGTGCTACCTGTCCTTCGCCCTTGGCGCTGCGGAAGTAGGCGCCGGCATCGCCCAGCTTGATCACCACCAGTTCCACCCCTTGGTCGAGGTAGAACGCGGCGATGTCCGCCGGGGTATGCTGGCCGGTCAGCAACCGCCCCTCTTCCAGGCCCGGTAGAACCCAGTCGGCCTTGGCCGCCAGGGCATTGGTTTCGCGCACCATGCTGTCTTGATCCGGCCACAGCGAGGGCCGCAGGTTGGGGTCGAACGATATGCTGCGCCCGGCTGCGCGCATGGCGTCCACCAGCGCGTGGGACAGCGCACGGCAGCTGTCGGACAGCGCCAGCGGGATGCCGGTGGCGTGCAGGTGGCGAGCCTGAAGGCAGGCAGGGCTCAGCAGTGCGGGCGACAACCTGCTGGCTGCCGAACCGCGGCGAAAGTACTCCACTGCCGGGTCGCTGCCATCATCGCAACGCGCCTTGAGCTGAAAACCCGTCGGGTAACTGGCATCCACCTCGACACCGGAACAGTCAAGGCCTTCGCGGCGCAAGCTTTCGAGCACGAAACGGCCGAGCGAGTCGTCGCCTACCCTGCTCAGCCAGCGCACCTTGAAGCCCAGGCGTGCCAAGCCGATGGCCACGTTGCTGTCCGCGCCGGCGATGCGTTTGCCGAACTGGCCGACACTGGCCAGGTCACCTGTTTGCTCGGCGACGAACATGGCCATGGTCTCGCCGAAGCACAGCACGTCATGCTCATGCATGGGCCACCTCCACCCTCGCGCCCAATGCAGCCAGGCTGCGTACCTGGGCACGGGTAACCGCCAGCAAGTCTTCGCCAACCAGGGGGTATTCCACGGCGCGCATCACACCGGGGGCGAACTCGGTCATCAGCGCTGCCCACGCCTGCAGGTCCGCCGCTTGGGGCGGTATGGCAACCAGGCGACCATCGGCCCGGTGCTGCACAGCCTTGCAATGCACATAGCGCACCCAACGGCCCAGTTGCCGTGCGGCTTGCCGCGCAGGCTCGCCTTGCCACTGCCAGTTGCCGATGTCGAAGGTCATGCCCAGGCGCAGCCCAAGCGTGTCGGCACGCTGGAAGAACTGCAGCAGCGGTTCGATCCTGCCACCCTGTGCGGTTTGATCGTTTTCCACCAGCAGCAGCGGCCCATGCGCAGGCAGCAGCGCTGCCAGGGCGGTTACATCGCAGTGCGCATCGAAGTGCCCCAAGGAAACCTTCAGCGCTACAGCGCCAAGCGCCCGGGCAGTTTCCAGCTTATGGACCAGTAGCGGGTCAGGCACGCCTTGCGCGGTCCACAGTTCAAGAGGTGTCGAGTACAGGCACTCCAGGCGCAGTGCGGCGATGACCGCACCGAGTGCAGCCGCGTCCGGTGCACTGGCGAACAACTCTTCGCGCAATTCCACTCGGCTGACGCCAGCGGCCGCCAGCATGTCCAGGAACTGCTCCTGGCCACGCTGCCGCACAAAGTCGGCACCGTAGCTTGAGAGGCTGATGGAAACGGGGTTCGGGTGCATTGTTTTTATCCTTATGAAACCGGTTTCATTTTTAGTCGGCAGTAGCAGGCGCAGACCTGCCGTTGCTTACTGGGGTTGGGTTGAACCGCGGATGATGAGGTTGGCCTTGAAGTCGATGCGCCGGGCTGCCCCGCTGTCGCCGCGCAGGCGACCGAGCAGGCTTTCGAATGCCGCCACACCGATACGCTCGGTGGGTTGGGCCAGTGCAGTGATGCCTTTGCCCACCAAGGGGTACCAGTCGAGGTCGTCGAGGGCGATCAGCCCGACATCGGCGAACAGGTTGCATCCGGCCTCGTGCAGGGCCCTGGTCACCGCCAAAGTGGCAACGCCGTTGAAGGTGAAGATGGCTTGCGGGCCATGGCCGCGGCTGGCAAGAAACGTAGCCAGTTGGCCCTGCAGCCCGGCGCTGATTTCCAGCACCTGCTGGCGCATGCCGGGCCGGCGGCTGACCGACGCGCCGAATGCCTGCACCCGCTCCAGGCGTGAGCTGGTGCCATCGAGGGGTTCGCTGACCGCCAGGATGTCGCGGTAGCCCTGGGCCTGCAGATGGTCGAGGGCCTGCTCGACCGCATCGGCATTGTCCAGGCCCACCAGGTCGACATTCAGCTCGGGCAATTGGCGGTCGACCAGCACCATGGGGATGTCACGCTGCAGGTTGAGCAGTTCGCCGGGGTGATGCCCGAGCGTGTTCACGATCAACCCTTCAACGTTGTAACTCTGCAGGGCCACCAGGTGGTGACGCTCCTGCTCGTCGTCGCGGTTGGTGTTGCACACCACCAGGCTGTAACCGTGCTGACGGCAGGCGGTTTCCACGCCATGCATCACGGCCACTGAATAGGGGTTGAGAATATCGGCCACCAGCATGCCGATCAGTCGCGTCTGGCCACGCTTGAGGCCGCGGGCCATCTGGTTGGGGCGGTAGCCAAGGCGTTCGATGACATCTGCCAGGCGCTTGGCCGTGGCTTCGGCCAGCAATTGGCGATCGCCACCGATGTAACGGGAGACGGTGGCTTTGGAAACGCCAGCGACACGCGCTACTTCGCTGATGGTGACCCGTTCGCGGGGATGGGCAGGCGCGTCGGTCATGGGCTGTCCTTATGATTATTGTGATAGCGATGAAACCGGTTTCAATACAGCAAAACTACGGCAGTTCGTCAACCTGCCGTTGGTCGGCAATGTTGAAAAAAAACTTGATATTCAAGGTTAGATAATAAAATTAAATGATTGATGCAAATACAATTTCAACCAAAAAAATGTGGGAGCGGGTTCACCCGCGAATGCGTCGGTAGCTTCGACATCGCATTCGCGGGTAAACCCGCTCCCACAGTGGATCAGTGTGCAGCTGGAGAGGTCAGCGAAGCGACTTCACATCACCCGCCGTAACGGCGCTGCCGTGGTTACCCCAACTGGTTCTGATGAAGTTCACCACCTCGGCAACCTCCTGGTCACTCAGGCGCCAGCCGAATGCCGGCATGGTGAAGTTCGACGGCGCGGTGTGCGTCGCCGGCACCGTCCCCCCCGCAAGCACCACGTGAATCAGCGACGTGGCATCTGCGGTCTGTACCACCGGGTTGCCAGCCAACGCGGGGAACACGCGGGTGTAGCCTTGGCCATCGGTACGGTGGCAGGCCGCGCAGTTGTCGATGTACACCGCCGCTCCGGGTTTGCTGTCATCCCCCTTCCACAGCGCATCCGCCACCTGCTTGTCGTAGACGTGCGGCTGGTCATTCGGGTTGCTCGGCGGCAGGGTCTTCAGATAACGGGCGATAGCGGTAAGGTCGGCGTCACTCATGTGCTGCATGCTGTGTTCGACCACATCGCTCATGCCGCCGAACACCGCGCTGCGATCGCTACGCCCGGTCTTCAGAAACTGCACCAGCTGCGCTTCGCTCCAGCTGCCCAGGCCGTCCTTGTGATCGCCACGCAGGTTTTTCGCGATCCAGCCTTCCAGCGGTGCGCTGCCGGCCAGGAACTGCTCGCCCTCTGCAGGGCTCAGCGCCTTTTCCTGCATGGTCAGCGCCCGCGGCGTATGGCAGGCGCCACAATGCCCAAGGCCCTCAACCAGGTAAGCGCCACGGTTCACCACCGGGTCGGCTGCGGCCGAGGCTTGCCAAGGCTTGGCCTCTGGCGCAAACAGACCACGCCAGATTGCCAGCGGCCAACGCATGCTCAGCGGCCAGGGAATGTCAGTGGCCTGGTTCGCCTGCTCGACCGGCTCCACACCTTTCATGAAGTAGGCGTACAGCGCCTGCATGTCCTGCTCGCTGACCCGCGCATACGACGGGTATGGCATGGCCGGGTACAAGGTGCTGCCATCCTTGCCAATGCCCTTGCGTACCGCCTGGTCGAAGTCTTCGAAGCTGTAATTGCCGATGCCGCTGGCCGCCGGGGTGATGTTGGTGGAGTACACCGTGCCGATTGGCGTTTCCATCGGCAGGCCGCCGGCAAAGGCCTTGCCGCCCTTGGCGGTGTGGCAGGCCACACAATCACCGGCGCGGGCCAGGTACTCGCCCTGGCGCACCTGCGCATCGTCATTCGCCACGGCCTGTAAGGCCGTAGTGGCACCGATCAGCAGGGTTGCGATCAACATTGTCTTCATGCTCATCGCTCCTCAGGCCTGGACCAGCGGGCCGGGGTTTTTCAGGTACTGCTCGCGGATCGCGCGTGCCGACCAATAAGTCAGCGCGGCCAGCAGCCCGGTCGGGTTGTAACCCAGCCCCTGCGGGAACGCCGAAGCCCCCGGCACGAACACGTTATGCACGTCCCAGCTTTGCAGGTAGCGGTTCAGTGCACTGGTCTTGGGATCGGTGCCCATGATCGCACCGCCGTTCAGGTGGGTAGTCTGGTAGCTGGCGGTGTTGAAGTGGTCCTTGACCTGCTTGCCCAGCACGGCAATGGCCTTGGGGTTCATCGCCTGAGCGATCTTGCTCAGCTTGTCGACCATGAACTGGTTCATCTTGATGTCGTTTTCCTGCCAGTCGAAGGTCATGCGCAATAGCGGCTGGCCGTAGGCGTCGCGGTAGGTGGGGTCCAGGTCCAGGTAATTGGCACGGTAGGACTGGTGGGCGCCGTGGGCGTCCATCGACACCTGGTGGGTGTAGTAGTCGGCCGTGGCTTTCTTCCAGGCACTGCCCCAGGCCGGCGTACCCGGCGGGTTGGAGGTGCCGGCAATCGGCCGGCTGCCGGCCTGGTTCACCCACATCGGCGAGCCGCCGACAAAGCCGTGGGGGCCATGGTCGAAGTTGTCGGCATTGAAATCGTCGATGGCAATGCCGTTGCCACCCGCGCCGATGAAGTTGTTGGTGTAGGTGTTCTTGTCGAAGAACGCCTTGACCGTGCCCATGTTCTGATAGGCGAAGTTACGCCCGACCACACCTTCGTTCTTGACTGGGTCGTAGGGCTTGCCGATGCCGGAAAGCAGCATCAGGCGCACGTTGTTGAACTGGAACGCCGCCAGGATCACCAGCTCCGCCGGCTGCTCCACCTCGCGCCCCTGCGCATCGATGTAGGTCACGCCAGTGGCCTTGCGCTTGCTGTCGTCCAGGTTTACCCGCAGCACATGGGCATTGGGCCGCAACTCGAAGTTGGGCACCTGGCGCAGCGCCGGCAGAATGTTCACGTTGGGCGAGGCCTTGGAGTACATGTAGCACACGTAGCCGCTGCAGAAACCACAGAAGTTGCACGGCCCCATCTGCGCCCCGTACGGGTTGGTGTAAGGCCCGGAGGTGTTTGCCGATGGCAGGTTGTAGGGCTTGTAGCCCAGGCTGGTGGCGGCTTTTTCGAACAGCCTGGCCGACACCACGTTCTTCTGCGCAGGCAGCGGGAACGGGTTGGAACGGTCCGGCGCGTAGGGGTTGCCGCCCTTCCCTTCACCCACCACCTGGCCGTTGACGGTCCAGGCCTGGCCTGAGGTGCCGAAGACCTTTTCGGCAAAGTCGAAATACGGTTCCAGCTCTTCGTAACTGACGCCGAAGTCCTGGATGGTCATACCCTCAGGGATGAACTTGCGCCCGTAGCGCTCTTCGTAATGGCTGCGCAGACGCAACTCGACCGGGTCGACCCGGAAGTGCACGCCCGACCAGTGCAGGCCTGCGCCGCCAACGCCCTTGCCCGGCAGGAAGGCACCGAGCTGGCGATTGGGCAGTGCCACGTCCTTCACGCTGTGGCGGATAGTGACGGTTTCTTTCGACACATCCACGAACAGCTTCTTGCGCACGCTGTAAGTCAGCTCATCGATCACTTGCGGGTAGCTGCCTTCCGGGTAGGTATCCTGCATCGGCCCCCGCTCCAGGGCTACCACATGCAGCCCGGCCTGGGTCAGTTCCTTGGCCATGATCGCGCCAGCCCAGCCGAAGCCGACGATAACCGCATCCACTTTGTTCAACACAGTCGCCATGCCTCAGGCCCTCTCGCCGCGGATCGATACAGCCGGGAACGGGTAAGGCTCGTTACGCTCGACCCAGTCCATGAAGTCGGCGCGGGCACCGGGGAAGCCAATCTGGGTCCAGCCGACCATGCCCTTGTTGCCGCCATGAATCGGGTCGCAGAAGAACCCCTCACGGGTGTTCTGCACCAACAGGCTGAAGAACACCTTCGCCGGGACGGTGTCGAACACCAGCTCTCCTGCCTCGACCTTGCTGAGAATACGGTCTCGGGTAGCGCTATCTTGCGCGGCAAAAACTTGCCCGCCGTTGGCTTTGCACCAGCCGTCCACGGCAGCGATGCCCAGGCGATAGATTTGTTGCGGGCTGAGCTGCAACTGGTAGCCCAGCTCGGGCGCGGCGTCGGCGTTGAACGGGCCTTGCATGTACCACTGCGCGCCAGTCGCGTAGGGGGTGTTCATCTGGCGGTCGATGAACTCGGCGGCGCCGGCTTCGAGTGCGCCGGGGCCAAGCTCATCAGCCGGGATGATGCGCGATACCGCAGCTTGTATAAACGCCCACTCTTCGGCGCTGAAGAACGTCGGTTGATAGTTGCCCGCTGGCGGCGTGGCCGGTACGTTCGGTTGCTGACGCGGTTGGGGGGCCGCAAGCAGCTGGCTGGCGCCAACGCCAAGCCCTGTGCTGGCCACGGTAACCACGGGGATCAGGGTCAAGGTCTTGCGCAGAAAATCCCTGCGCGGGTTGTCTGGAGCATGCTCAGGCATTGCGAATCCTCATCGGCTGTGCGGCGGCCTTGATAAGCGCCATCTGATTTTCCATGGGGGGTGATCTTGATAGGCCATCAAGAAGACAGCCGAATAATCTAGCGCGTTCAGAAATGTTTTGAAACCGGTTTCATACTTGACTTCTCACTGGCTGACTGCTGTCGGGGCAACGCGTTTTTCACATCAGCCTCACTCTCTAGCGACATCCCGCTACCTACAGTGCCGACGCTCTTGTGTGGAGCGAGCTGACTGGAGTGGCAAACATGCTGCAAGGCGTAATCGACAAATCACCCGCGTCCCAGGTACCCCGATTGCCTTGGGGCACTGCGGTGTTCGCAGTCTTGTGCCTGCTGTTGATCCTGGGCGTAGCGGCAGCCTGGGCACATGCCCGCACGGCCATCCCCAACCTGGGCAACCCTCATCACCTGCAACACAGCGGGCTAGTGGCCGCCTGGGCGAAAGGCTCGGTGATTGTGGTGCTGCGCCATGCCGAACGCTGCGACCGCTCCAGCGGTGCTTGCCTGGGTGCCCCCAGCGGAATCACGGTCGCGGGCAGCCATGTGGCCGCCGAGGTCGGCAACGGCCTGCAGCACCTTGGCTTGGGCTCAGCCGACGTGTGGGCCAGCCCGGAAGTGCGTACCCGGCAGACCGCACACGCCATGTTTGATAAGACCGTTCCCACGCGAGGCTGGCTGAATCAGTGTGACGGCCACTTCGCCGAAAACGCTCTGGCCCTCAAGCGAAACGGCCACAACCTCGTGCTGGTCAGCCACAGCGGCTGCATGGAACGGCTGGAGCAGGCGCTCGAAGTACCTGCCAGCGCGACGTCGAACAGCTATGCCAGCGCCCTGTTCATCACCCAGGGCAGCGATGGCAAGGCGAAGCTGCTGGGCCAGATAGCGGCCAGTGAGTGGCCCAGTCTCGTTGATGCCAAGGAACTCTGAACAATGCCCTCTCGTACCGCCTTCTACCGTAATAATCTGCTGCTGCCGCTGTTGCTGGCTGCCATCGTGTTTATTGCATTCGATCTCACCGAGCTCGATCGCTGGATCAGCAACCTGCTCCTCGACCCGGCCACCGGCCAGTTCCCATTGCTGCACAACCAGTGGTTCGAAAAAGCCACCCACAAATGGCCTCGCATCCTGCCGGACTGGACCGGCGAGCTGGCAGTCATCGGCAGCCTGCTGTCGTTCATCTGGCCGCGTCTGGCCAACCACCCTCAACTGGGCCTGACCCGGATGCTGGAAAAGGCTCGCATCGCACCATTGCTGCGCTTTACCACCCGACACCGCCGTGACCTGCTGTTCGTGGTGGTGGCGTTCGCACTGAGCACGACGGTGATTCATTACCTGAAAAGCCACACCAGCGTGTATTGCCCTGTGGAAACCACGCTATATGGCGGCTCGCAGACCCGGGTCGAATGGTTCGAAAACTTCTCCGTGTGGAACAAGGCCGGCGATGGTCGCTGCTGGCCGGGTGGCCATGCCTCCAGCGGATTTACCTTGTTGGCGCTCTATTTCGTAGCCCTGCGCCACCGCTGGGCACATGCGCGCAAGTTGCTGGTGGCAATTCTGCTGATCGGGTTCGTGTACGGCACTACCCGGGTGGTGCAGGGTTGGCACTATATGTCCCATACGTTCTGGGCTGGGATCTTTGTCTGGCTGACAACTTGGGCAACGGCATTGTTCTTCTATGGGCGCGTCGCGTTGCAGGCGCCGGAAAACTGCCCTGCCATGCGTGATCCTGCTATCCCGCAGCCTTCGTAATAGAGCCTCCGGCAGTCACAAAAGCAACAACAATTCAGACAAATCATCAAGCCTCTGCTCGTTAATAATTATTTAAAAATAACTTGAAGCGAAACTTCCTACAGACCATTAGGAAGTTTCAATCTCCCATAGATATTGATTCCTCGTTAGTCTTCAGGCTTTCGCATAATGCTTGCGCCCGATCATATGGGAAGTTCGCAGCCATTGTGTGAGTTGACCTTCCAACTAGACGAGGATTAAGGATGTCCAAAGAGTCCGATGGCACTGAAACACCCGTGCCGGCCAAGAAAAAGCCAATTCTGCTGGAGGATATCAAGGGTACCCAACAGCCTCGTACCGGTACTGGTCCTCAACTCGCAACGGATCTATCCGGCTACCCCGCCGACCCGGAGTTCCAGCTGCGTGGCGGCTTCGCAAACCTGATGCTCGACGCGGCAAGCCCGCTGTTCGGGCTGGTCATTCGCCTGCGCACCCTGGATGACCTGCCCAACCTCGCCTACGTGCACAAAACCGTGCAAAACCAGGTCAGCAACATTCGCGAAGAAATCCAGCAGCACGGGTACCCCATCGTGCACCAGGAAGTCTATTCCTATGCCCTGTGCCTGTACCTGGACGAGGCCGTGATGAGCCGCCCGTGGGGCAACAATTCGTGCTGGAGCCACCAGCCGCTGCTCAGCATCTTCCACGACGAAACCCAGGGCGGCGAAAAGATCTTCGTGCTGCTCGAGCGGGTCATGCAGGCGCCCAGGGAATTCCAGGATGTACTGGAGTTCCTGTACTACTGCTTCTGCCTGGGCCTCAGGGGCAAGCACGCCCTGGACCCCAAGTGCGAAGACATCATCAAAGCCTTGATCTCGCGCATGCACACGGTCATCCGCGAACTGCGTGGCCCCACGCCGGAAGAGGTGTGCGACCCCTACAGCAACGTCGTTCATTGCCCCCACCGCCCGCGACGCTGGGAGTGGCCCTGGTGGAGCCCGCTGGTCATCTCCGCCGTCGCCATGGTCTGCGCTTACAGCTATTACAGCTACCGCCTCGACCTGCTCACCGCCGAAGTCCTGGAATCGCTCAACGCGATTCTGCAGCAGTAGCAGGGGCCGCCATATGCCTAGCCAATCCGATTTGCGCTTTACCTTCCAGCCGCTGGCTGGCCGGAGTGAGTTCGAAGTGGTGTCGTTCGAACTGGACGAAGCTATCAGCACGCCGTTCCAGCTGAAGCTGGAACTGGTCAGTTTCGAAGACGATGTCGACTTTGGCCAGTTGCTCGACAAGCCGGTGCTGTTCACGATCTGGCGCGGCGAGCGCCCGCTGCGTTACGTGCACGGCCTGGTCAGCACCTTCAGCCAGGGTGAAACAGGCTTCCATCGCACCCGTTACCGCGCCCTGGTCGAACCCGTGCTGGCCCGCGCCGGGCTGCGCTCGAACTGGCGCATCTTCCAGCAGAAAACCGTGCCACAGATTCTCGAGATCATGCTCAAGCGCCAGGGCATCACCGGCTACGAGCTGAGAAGCATCGACAAGCACGAGGTGCGCGAGTTCTGCGTGCAGGCCGGTGAAACCGACCTCGACTTCATCGCCCGCCTGGCCGCCGAAGAGGGTTTTGTCTACCGCTTCGAGCACACGCCAAAACTGCACAAGCTGCTGATCACCGACCGGCTGCTGGGGCTGGGGCAGATCAGCCAGGGCGCCATCAAGGGCGATGACGAGGACGAAGGTTTCTTTGACGACGACACCGACCCCAACCAGGTGCTGTACCACGCCAACAGCGGCGGCAACCAGGCCAGGCCGTGCCTGCGCCGCCTGCGTTACAGCGAGCAGGTACGTACCGCGCGCCAGGTGCAGCGCGACTACACCTTCACCCACCCGGCCTACCGCCAGGAGCAACGTGCCGACGGCAGCGACCTGAAGCACCAGTCCACCACGTACGAGCGCTTCGACTACCCCGGCCGCTACAAGCGCGGGGCGGTCGGCGCCCCCTTCACCGCCACCCGCATCACAGCCTGGCGCCATGACGCCCGCATGGCCGAGGTGGACGGCGACGACGTGCGCCTGCAGCCGGGGCTGAGCTTCACCCTGATCGCGCACCCGCGCAACGACCTGAACATGCATTGGCGTGTAACCCGCGTGCACCATGAAGGCACCCAGTTCACCAGCCTTCAGGAAGAGGCTGCGGGTGCCCGGCAAGACACCCGCTACACGCAGGCAGCCGTGCTGGTGCCCGGCAGAACCGAATGGCGCCCGGCGCCGTTGCCCAAGCCGCGCATCGACGGCCCGCAGATGGCGACGGTGGTGGGGCCCAAGGGCGAGGAAATCTACTGCGACCAATGGGGCCGGGTGAAGGTCAGCTTCCCCTGGGACCGGGAAAGCCAGGACAACGAGTTCAGTTCCTGCTGGGTACGCGTGTCGCAAGGCTGGGCCGGTGGCAGCTGGGGTTCGATGGCCATTCCGCGCATAGGCCAGGACGTGATCATCCAGTACGTCGACGCCGACCCGGACCAGCCGATGATCACCGGGCGCACCTACTGTGGCAATCAGCTGCCGCCGTATGACCTGCCCAAGCACAAGACGCGGATGACCATCAAGAGCCAGACCCATAAGGGCGATGGCTTCAACGAACTGCGTTTCGAGGATGAACTGGGCAAGGAGGAAGTGTTCATCCATGCCCAGCGGGACCAGAACAACATCGTCAAGCACGACGAAACCACGCGGGTGGGCAACGACCGCACGGAGCGCGTGGAACGGGACGAGACAATCTCTATTGGGCAGGACCGTCGCGAAGAAGTAGCCCGTGACGAGTCCGTCGGCATTGGCCAGAACCGGGTACATGAAATCGCCAACGACGACAGCCTGAGCATTGGTCGCACCCACACGATCACCACAGGCAAGGATCGAATCGAACAGGTAGGCAACCACCGCCAGGACATCACCAAGGCCAACCACACGGTAGAAATCGGCGGCCATCTGGAACAGGTCGTGGCCGGTCACCACAACCTGAAAACGGGTGAAGCTATCCGGCACACCACCAAGGTCTATGACATTCAGGTCAGCGAAAGCCTGACGATCAGGAGCCCGGCGGGCCTGCTGCGAATCGATGGCGCCGGTATCACGCTGGACGGCCTTGCGCTGTCCTTCAAAGGGCCGGTCAACCAGCAGGTTACGGGTAGCAATCGCATCACTTCAACTTCTGGTGTACCTGAGCCCGGCGAACCCATTTGCCTCAGCTGCCTGCTGAAAGCGATCGCCGACGGCCACAACATGATTCGCATGGAAGGAGCAAGCTGATGCCCAGCCCATTTGTCAGAGCGATGGTCGAGGTGCTGCGAGCATCCGACCGTTACCGCCTGAGCGCCATCGTGGAAATGGCCAATCTGACTCCCGAGGTGCAGGAAAGACTGACCGGGTACTACGCCGACCGATGCTGGCCACTGCTGCAGCAAGCACAGTTCAGCAACCTGCGCACAGCAGGCCCCTGGTTGTTTGGTTCGCGCCCGGGCTCGGATGTCTCGGCCCAGTATGATTTTCAATGGCAACTTGAACAGGGTGCAGCGGGCGCAGTATGCGGCTGGATAGTCAGCGCCCTCCCCCCCGACCGGCTCGCGCGGCATTTAAGCCACGCCAACATCGTCACGGGTGCTGACGGCCATTCGTACCTCCTGCGTTTTCACACCGCTGCAGCCTTGCAAGTGCTGGATACGCACCGTGAACTGCCCGGTGTAAGCGAATGGCTGGCGCCCATCCATCACTGGTGGTCGCCCGTCGCGCACCCGAACAAGCGATTGTGGCTGCAGATCTCCGGCGGTGATCAGCCTCAATCCTCGCACTTCCCGCCAATCACGTTGAACGAAGCGTGTTGGGCCGAATTGGCGGGTGACCCGCTGAGCTATCAGCTTGCCGAGTTGCTCAAGGTCGAGCCGTCCTGCACTGCCCTGGCTGCCGCTTGCCACGGCACGCGGGTTGGCTTGATCCAGCACTACCTGGATCAGGCGCGCGAGCAAGGCCTGGACCGTGAGGACGATCTGATCAGCTATGTGCTCATGCTGGCTCGCGGTGGGGAACAACTCAGTAACTCACCGGCCTGGCAGGAGGCGGTTGCCGCCACCCGCGAGCAACAGACATCCCTGATGGACAATGTGCAGCGATGCCTGCGCACCAAGGACTGAGGCAAATGACCATGGACTCTCTGAGTGAAACCCTCGAACTGTGTCGGCGCATCACCACCGGCTACCGCCCCGCCCTGCGCAACAGCCCCGTCGCCAATTGCACCCGCCGCTTCGAACTGTTGCCCCTGCGCTACGCCGCCATAGGCGGCAACCCGGCACAACGCGCCCGCCTGCCAAAACTGCCAAGCTATCTCAGCCCATTCTCGGACGTCGGCGAGATGACGCATTCCAGCTACGCCATCCGCCCGTTGCGGGAGGGCTTTCTCTACCTGCTGATCAAGCGCCACAGCGCACCGGCCTATGAATGGCACAGCCAGTACCGCGTCGCGCCCAACGGCTCCCTGCTGTACATCAGCGTCGACGCCCCCTGGGAGCCCGCCCCCAGCGCCGGCAATCTCGATGAGATCATCCGCAGCTTCGGCTGGACCATCACGCTCTATGACCTGGATGACATTCAGGAACTGCGCCCATTGTTCAGCCCTTCCCCGCTGACCCCGCGCATGCTCGACAGCTACCGCCTGCTTGAAGACGAGTACCGCAGCAGCCTGCCTGCGATTGATATCGCCCGCTTCATCCAGCCCTCCGACGCCCCACCGCAGCCCCACGTGCTCAAGCATGACCAACTGGGTTGGGTAGCCGACTTCAAGGCCCAGGACGACACAGATCTGCAGGCGCTGCTGGACCTGCAGCCGTTCAACAATGACCAGATCGTCTCGCCGCACGCCTCACGGCAAGCGCTGGCGCCGCTAATGAACCAGACCAAGCCCCGTGGCGCCGCCATCGTCATCGAAGACGCCATCGGCATTACCCAGGAGCTCAACGCCTGGCGCAATGCCGCTGTCGATGATGTGAAGACCAGGTGGCTGGAGCGCACCGTGGAACCCGGCGTGGACAATGAGCGCAAGCTGCTGGTCGCGCAGTCGTTCCTGGAGATCGAAAAGCTCTACCCGCAGATGATGGCCGAGCAGATCGTCAAGCGCGAAGTCATGGCTGAAAACATACGCAACCAACCCTACGTGCACGCCGAGATCTACGCCTTTTCCGAACGGGCCAGGCAGCAGGCCGATGCCCATGACGAGCGCATGAAACCTCACCTGGCGCAGTTCGAGCGCGATGTCCGCGCCAAAGTCCAGGCCCGTCAGGAGGCTGGCGAGTTCAGCAAGAAGTTCGACCAGAAATACGGCCACCTGGTCGACCGTCCAGCCATGCATGATCAGCTCGAAGCCTTTGAGCAAGCCATGCAACACGCCCAGCAAGCGGCAGAAGACCGCGCCAAGGACCATGCCCGATGGGTAGTCAGCGAACGTTTGCTGCAAGCGCTGGACCGCTACGACAACGCCGACCTCATCAACGGCTTGGCCTTTGCCGAGCAGACCGGCCAGTGCGTGATCGGCATGGAGTTGAGTGAATGGGGCACCAAGGTGCTGGACCACTGGTGGCGCAGCGACGTGGCCGACCGGGGCAACCTGGCAATACGCGGCATCAGCTACAACCAGGATGATCTCCGAGAGGAGCTTGCGGCGCTGCTGGAAGCCGCCAAGGCCGAACCACCGGCAGAGTCGTCGTTCGTACTGCGCGAATCGCTCGCCCGGCAGGCACACATCGCCGCGAATGCGTTCGGGCGTATCAACTCGCTGTACGAGGAATTGCAGAAGAGCAACAACACCGCCAGCATCGGCCTGCATGCGTGGTATGTGGCGCTAGGGCGACAGGTACTCCGAACCGGCGCCCCCAACAGTGCAGACCGAGCGCTGCACCACGGTCTGCGCGTGACGTTGTTTGCGTCGGTGCATGAGACGGCGGTCGACATTCGTCTGAGCGACGCTGCGCGCAGCGGGCAACCCATTGACCCACAACGCAGCGGTCGCCAGATTGCGCGCTATCTGGATCATGCCTGGGCTGAAGGCTTGATGCAGGCTGACGGTCAGAAGAGCGACTTCTATAAAGTGCGTGCCGCCGGTCTGGTCTGCCTGCTGGAAGGCATGCTGATGGCCTTCAAGGCTCGCGAGCTGCCTGACAGTGATGCACGGATCAAGACTGAACTCATGGCGGCCGCGATGACCACGGCAGCGGCGGGCTTCGAGATTGGGGCCAGCTATGTGGACCAGGTGGTAACCCGATACGGCGCAAGAAGTGCGACTGGCAGAGGTGCTGTGGCGACCTTGGGAAGGTTGAAGCTTTGGGGGGCTGGATTGGCCGGTACTGGAGGGCTGGTATTGGCGTGGTGGGATTTCGCCGATGCCGATAAACATATCCGTGAAGCCCAAAATAAAGAATCAAGCGCGCGAAACATAAGGCTAGCCTCCGCGTACAGAGCTCGAGGCGCCGCGACGATAGCTCTTGCTCTGGCTGAGGGCGGAACAGCAATTGCTATGGCAAAACCTTTTTTTGATCATCTATCCCATAGCGCCAAGACTAAATTTGCAAGAATGTTGGCATCCTCTATGGGTGAGCTTGCAAAAAAACTGGGAACCCAAGCTGCGCGCGTTCTGCTCGCACGCCTGGTAGTCGGAGCTTTTTGGATAGGTCTCGTCCTGACGATCGTAATTTACCTCCTTGAAGAGGATGCATTGGAGAAGTGGTGTAGGCGCTGCTGTTTCCGAATCGGAAAAACAGCAAAGCCTTATGAAGAACACGAAGAATTGAAAGAGCTTCATTCGGCTTTCAGCGAGGTCTTGTAGTGTATCTAGTCGAATGGGGTTTCTGGCAGATGGCAATCGAGTCTGAGGCTACGCGTAAGGCGTACGTTGCGAAAATGACGCCAGTAGACCAACGCGCAATGCGGGACTTTTATGAAGGTGACTTGGAAGAGGGAGTCCATTTTCGGAAGGTGAGCGAAAACCCTCGCGCACGCAGCCCTGTTTACTCCTTCAATGAAAATTTCCTTGAGATGCGTTGCGGCGGATCGGAGGAAAAACGTGGCTTGATCACAATCATGACGCTGGGAGGACTAGGGCCAATCCTATATAGCGGCGTCACAATAACCCTGGGATCCGTTTATCTTTACCTTTTCACCAGTAGAGATCCTGCTGTCATAGACATCATCATAATGATGCTGATGTCTGTCATGGACGGTGCTATTGTTTATTTTTATCTAAAATACGGCCTTCGCTTAACGCGGTTGGAAATGCTTACTAGCCGTCACCTACTCATTCGCTTCAATCGAGCAACCCAACAAGTTCACCTACATCGACCGAAATACTGCGGCGGCATCGTCACTTTTCCGTGGAAAACAACCGGAAGCACAGCCATCGATCCAGAAGATGACTCACTCAGCTTGGGCATGCGACTAGGGCTAGTCTGGCACCCCAGCCGTACCGGCCTTCCCCACATGGAAATGGCCCTACTCGGCAAGCAAGGCCAAGGCGGCAGCGAACTGCGTGACGAGTGGGAGTTCATTCGCCGCTACATGGAAGAAGGCCCCCACGCCGTCCCCCGCCCCCGCCTGAGCACACAACTACCATCACCCATCCAGGCATTCAGCGCCCAGTTCGAAGGGCTTGGGCGTTTCTTCCGCAAGAGCAGCTGGCTGTTCAAAGTCATCTTGCTGATGGTCTGGCCCGCTTACCGCCCCGCCCTGCGCAACAGCCCCGTCGCCAACTGCACCCGCCGCTTCGAACTGTTGCCCCTGCGCTACGCCGCCATCGGCGGCAACCCGGCACAACGCGCCCGCCTGCCGAAACTGCCAAGCTATCTCAGCCCATTCTCGGACGTCGCCGAGATGACGCATTCCAGCTACGCCATCCGCCCGTTGCGGGAGGGCTTTCTCTACCTGCTGATAAAACGCCACAGCGCCCCTGCCTACGAGTGGCACAGCCAGTACCGCGTCGCACCCAACGGCTCCCTGCTGTACATCAGCGCCGACGCCCCCTGGGAGCCCGCCCCCAGCGCCGGCAATCTCGATGAGATCATCCGCAGCTTCGGCTGGACCATCACGCTCTATGACCTGGATGACATTCAGGAACTGCGCCCATTGTTCAGCCCTTCCCCGCTGACCCCGCGCATGCTCGACAGCTGCCGCCTGCTTGAAGACGAGTACCGCAGCAGCCTGCCTGCGATCGATATCGCCCGCTTCATCCAGCCCTCCGACGCCCCACCGCAGCCCCACGTGCTCAAGCATGACCAACTGAGTTGGGTAGCCGACTTCAAGGCCCAGGACGACACAGATCTGCAGGCGCTACTGGACCTGCAGCCGTTCAACAATGACCAGATCGTCTCGCCGCACGCCTCACGGCAAGCGCTGGCGCCGCTAATGAACCAGAGCAAGCCCCGTGGCGCCGCCATCGTCATCGAAGACGCCATCGGCATCACCCAGGAGCTCAACGCCTGGCGCAATGCCGCTGTCGATGATGTGAAGACCAGGTGGCTGGAACGCACCGTGGAGCCTGGCGTGGACAACGAGCGCAAGCTGCTGGTCGCGCAGTCGTTCCTGGAGATCGAAAAGCTCTACCCGCAGATGATGGCCGAGCAGATCGTCAAGCGCGAAGTCATGGCTGAAAACATACGCAACCAACCCTACGTGCACGCCGAGATCTACGCCTTTTCCGAGCGGGCCAGGCAGCAGGCCGATGCCCATGACGAGCGCATGAAACCTCACCTGGCGCAGTTCGAGCGCGATGTCCGCGCCAAAGTCCAGGCCCGTCAGGAGGCTGGCGAGTTCAGCAAGAAGTTCGACCAGAAATACGGCCACCTGGTCGACCGTCAGGCCATGCACGATCAGCTCGAAGCCTTTGAGCAGGCCATGCAACACGCCCAGCAAGCGGCAGAAGACCGCGCCAAGGACCATGCCCGCTGGGTAGTCAGCGAACGGTTGCTGCAAGCGCTGGACCGCTACGACAACGCCGACCTCATCAACGGCCTGGCCTTTGCCGAGCAGACCGGCCAGTGCGTGATCGGCATGGAGTTGAGTGAATGGGGCACCAAGGTGCTGGACCACTGGTGGCGTAGCGACGTGGCCGACCGGGCAAACCTGGCAATACGCGGCATCAGCTACAACCAGGATGACATCCGAGAGGAGCTTGCGGCGCTGCTGCAAGCCGCCAAGGCCGAACCACCGGCAGAATTCAACTTCACGCTGGCCGAAGGCCTTGCCAAACGCGCCCACGCCGCTGCGAATGCCTTCGAACGCCTGAATGCACTGTATGAAGAACTGCAGAAGCGGAACAGTAGCGTCAGTATCGGCCTGTACGGTTGGTACGTCGCGCTGGGTCGACAGGTGCTGAGAACCGGCGCACCGAGCAGCGTAGACCGTGCGCTGCACCATGGCCTGCGCCTGGCGTTGTTTGCTTCGGTACATGAAACGGCTGTCGAAATACGCGTGAGTGAAGCTGCACGGAGTGGGCAGCCAATCAACCCGCAACGCAGCGGTGGCCAGATTGCACGGTACCTGGATCAGGCCTGGGCCGAAGGGCTAATGCAGGCTGATAACAAGCAAAGCGACTTCTATAAAGTTCGTGCTGCCGGCCTGATATGCCTCATAGAGGGCATGCTGATGGCCTTCAAAGCCCGCGAGCTGCCTGACAGTGATGCACGGATCAAGACTGAACTCATGGCGGCCGCGATGACTACGGCTGCAGCAGGCTTTGAAATTGGAGCCAGCTATGTGGACCAAGTGGTAACCCGATACGGCACTAACAGTGTGACCGGGAAAGGGGCCGCCGCGACATTGGGGAGGTTGAAGCTCTGGGGGGCTGGATTGGCTGGCGTTGGAGGTTCGCTGCTGGCGTGGTGGGATTTCACAGATTGGCTGGAAAATTTCAACGACAGTCACGCTGGACACACCAAACTGACTCAAAAAAAATCCAGGCTCTTGGCCACTACGTACCTTGTAAGAGGAATGGCCACAATAACCCTGTCGCTGGCCGAAATAGGAACAGCCATTGCTGTTGCAAAACCTTTCTTCGATTACCTTTCTCAAAATGCCAAGACCAAGCTGGCCAAGACGCTATCCACGTCCCTTGGAGCACTTGCAGCAAAGCTCGGAACGCAGGCCGCTCGGTTATTACTTGCCCGCCTTATTCTTGGCGCTTTCTGGATTGGCATAGTCCTGACAGTGATAATTTACATATTTGAAGACGACGCTTTGGAGAAGTGGTGCAAACGCAGCAGCTTCCGCCTTGCAAAAAACTCAAAACCGTTTGAAGAACACGAAGAACTGAATACCCTACACTCCGCATTCAGCGAGGTATTGTGATGTATCTGATCGAATGGGGTTTCTGGCAAATGGCTACTGAATCCGAAGCTACGCGAAAAGCCTATGAAGCAGAACTGACAACGAAAGAAAAACGTCAGGATTTGTATGAGGACGAGCTGGCTGAAGAAATGCACTTTCAACCGGTGAGTGAAAACCCACGCACAAGAGGCCCTGTATTCGCTTTTAACGACATCTTCTTAGACATTCGCTGTGGTGGCTCAGAAGAAAAGCGCGGGTTGATTACGCTCGCAACGCTCGGCGCTATCGCCCCGGCCATTGCTGTTGGACTAATTACCACCACTGGATTTTTATGGATGGACATCACAGACCCTGAGGGTCGCTCCGTAATCACTATTCTTACAACACTTATAATGCTCTCAGTCACCTCGACCTTAGTGTATCTTTATTCAAAGTATGGAATTCACTTAACCCGACTGGAAATGCTGACTAGCCGTCACCAGCTCATCCGTTTCAATCGAATAACTCAACAAGTTCACCTACATCGACCGAAATACTGCGGCGGCATCGTCACTTTTCCGTGGAAAACAACCGGAAGCACAGCCATCGACCCAGAAGATGACTCACTCAGCTTGGGCATGCGACTAGGGCTAGTCTGGCACCCCAGCCGCACCGGCCTTCCCCATATGGAAATGGCCCTACTCGGCAAGCAAGGCCAAGGCGGCAGCGAACTGCGTGACGAGTGGGAATTCATCCGCCGCTACATGGAAGAAGGTCCCCACGCCGTCCCCCGCCCCCGGCTGAGCACACAACTACCATCACCCATCCAGGCCTTCAGCGCCCAGTTCGAGGGGCTTGGGCGTTTCTTCCGCAAGAGCAGCTGGCTGTTCAAAGTCATCCTGCTGATGGTCTGGCCCGCTTTCGTCATCGTTGGCACCGGCCACTGGCTCAGTCTGCTGCTGTGCTGGCGACCGCGCTGGCCGAAAGTAATCCGCGAGGCCGGCTTGCCCGGCAAGCCCGTCCCACCCGTGACCACCCTCAGCGACTACCCACCCGCAATCCAGGAGCGCCTGCTCGCCAATGCCTACCGCTGGCAGCTCAAACCCGGCAAACGGCCTGAGAAAAAACCACGCAAACCGCGCAGATCAAAGTCGCGATCGCATGAGAAACCGGCCGCCCCCATCGAGTGATTGCCCCGGGCATGACGCAGCAGCGCCAAGCCCGCTGGGGTGGGCTCCACGCCACGCTTGCTGCGCTTGAGCAAGGCGGTGCCAAAGCGCGCCTCGATGTCTGAAATACGTTTGCTGACGGCGGAAGGCGCCATGAACGCGCGCTCGCCAGCGCGGGCGATGGTGCCTTCTTCACAGACAACGATGAACAGGTTCAGGGAAAGGTGGTCGAGGGGTTGCATCGCTTGGCTCGGCAGGGGAATGGGACCGCCGATGCAATGTAGCAAAAACCGCATTTGCTTCGAAAACCGGGTTTGAATTACCTGCCCCCAATCCCCAACCTTGGGGGAACGTAGCCCACTGCCGGCCACTCGCAAAATGCTCCGCTGAAAGGCTCGCCCCCTTGCCCCACAAGGCCTGCAACGCTATTTCCAGGTTGTGGCACAGCTCTTGCCGATCTCCTCCCAGACGCCCCAAGTCCATTGGCCCGTTTGCAGGAGGAATTGACTCATGCACCGACCGATACCTCACCCGCTGGCAGTGGCGATTTTCGCCGGCATGCTCCAGCTCCCGGCGCAGGCTGCCTTGAATGCTGTCGATCCAGGCGCCTACGTGCCCGCCAACGGCGGCTTCCCCGCCTGGTACCAGGACAGTCACGGTCGTACCCTCGACCTGTGCCTGACCAAGGCGGTGAGCTCCAGGGTTGCCGGCGCACCCGGCGCACCGTCTTACATGTGCACGCTGCTGCCCACGCCCGGCGTGTTCGACGATACCCAACCCATCGTCTTCCCCACCAATTTCCCTGACGAAGCGTTCTGGTTCACTGCCGACGCTGCCATCGTCGACGCCGCGCGTGGCATCGACCTCAGCTACGGCACCGCGATCGAAGCGGCATTCGCCGCCGAAGAGCCGGTCGAGGGTGACCAGGTCAGCTTCGCCCGGGTGCGTATCCGGGTCGACGTTCCCACCGCTGGCACCTACGTGGTCACCCACCCCTATGGCGTGGAAGTGTTCGATGTCCCCGCCGCAGGGCGTAGGGCGATCAACATGACCCGCGACATCGGCATTGCCGGGGCAGGCGATTTCACTGGTGCGTTGAAGGGCGATGTCGGGCCGTTCCTGCGCAGTGTCAACGGCCCCTACACCGAAGGCAACGAGCGCTTCATCGGTGACCCGAACCTTGAAGAACGGGTGACCGGCAGCCCGTTCAACACCAACTTCGTGCGCATCGAAGGCCCGGGCGGCATCGACCTGCGCACCGAGCTGTTCGCAATATCGGGCAAGCTCTCGACCGTTGCCCTGCCTACCCCGCTGATGCCACAGCGCAGCACCTACTCACGGCACACCGAGAACGGCGACCTGCGTGCCCAGCAAGACATCTTCGTGATGGCCCCGCCGCCACCGGCCAGCGTCACCCTGACCAGCCAGACGCCCAACCTGAGCCTGACCGAGGCCAACGCCACTGGCGCCTGGTACGCCCAGTCGGCCCTCAACCCGGCGGCCGGTACCATCGTGACCCTGACCGCCGACAACAGCGTGGCCATCCCGACCAGCAGCCTGACCACCCGCAATGTGCCACTGACTGACCTGGTCACTATCACCCAGGCCCAGTACCGCCTGTCCACCGGCGAGCTGACCCTGGTGGCCAGCACCAGCGACGAAACCACCCCGCCCGTGCTCACTGCCCATACCGGCAACGGTACCTTGATCGGCAATCTGGGCGGCACCGGCGCCGTGAAGACGTTGAGCATGTCCCTCTCGCCCATCCCGCCGGCCAAGGTGCAGGTCACCAGTGCCAATGGCGGTAGCGACACCGAAGACGTGGTGTTGGTGCCATGAACAGACAAAGGCTCAGCCTTCAAGGAGGCCGCATGAACACTTGGTCGCGCCGTGCGCTGTTCGCCGCCGGTTTTTCCCTCACCGTTACCAGCGCCGCCTTTGCCGCGTTGTCTGATGTAGACCCGGGGCCCTACACCTTCGCCACTGGTGGCTACCCGATGTGGTACAAGGACAGCCTCAACCAGTCGCTGGAACTGTGCCAGTCACGTGCGACCAGTACCCGGGTACCCGGCACTCCGGCCGCACCGTCATACATGTGCACCCTGCTGCCGGAGCCCGGCATCTACGACGACGCCTTGCCGCTGGTGTTCCCCGATAACTGGCCGCCAGAAATGTTCTGGTTCCTGGCCGAAGCCACCATCCCTGCCGTCGGTAACAGCGGCTATGAGCTGGATGCCTACGTCGCAGGCCTGGAAGCGGCCTTTGCCGCCGAAAATCCGGTAGACGGCGACCAGCAAAGCTTCGCCCGCATCCGGCTTCGCGTGTCGGTCCCGCGTGCGGGGGTATACACCATCACCCACCCCTTCGGCGTCGAGACGGTCAATGTCACAACGCCCGGCCGGCGGGCGATCAACATCACCCGCGACATAGGCATCGGAGCGCCGGGTAACTTCACGGGGGCTCTCAACGGCGCACTCGGGCCATGGCTGCGCGGGGTTGGCGGGCCTTACACCGAGGTCAACCCGGACACTGGCGCCACCGAAACCTTCATCGGTGACCCAAATCGCCCGGAAGCCGTGGTCGGCAGCCCGTTCAACACCAACTTCATCCGCATCGACGGCCCGCCCGGGCGCATCGAAACCGCGCTGTTCACGGTTTCGGGCAAGGTGCTGGACCAACGTGCACAAACCTCGGTCGCCCTGGAGCGCGCCACCTACTCGCGCAACGGCAGCGGGACCCGCGTGGAAGTGTTCGCCAAGGCGCCGAAAGAGGCCAGCCTGTGCATGCGCAACGGCCTGGCACTGATCGGCACGCCTCCTTCGCCTTGCCAGTTCAACCTGACGGCAGACAACAACGGCCTGTTCTTCCACCAACAGCTCGCCCAGACAGCACCACCCGCGGTGGTGGTGGTCACGGCCAGCAACAGTGCCGGCGGCACCCAGCCAACCGCACTGTCGAGCAAGCTCACCGACGTGGTCAAGGTCAGCACCGCGCGCTACGACTGGGCCAACAAGCGCCTGCTGATCGAGGCCAGGTCCAGTGACGAAGTCGCTATCCCCGACATGCTCGCCCAGGGCTACGGCCGCCTGTCGAAATCCGGCACGCTGCAAAGCATCACGGTCAACGACGTGGCACAACCGCCAGCTACCGTCACGGTCAAGTCTGCCCATGGTGGTACTGACGTGGAACCCGTGATCGTGGTCGGCAACGCACCCGTCGAGGCGGCCAACCAGCCACCGCTGGCCCAGACAGATGTCGGCAGCACCAGCGTTGGTGTGCCGATCACCCTCAACCTGCTGCAAAACGACAGCGACCCGGACGGCAATGTGCCGCTGACCCTCAGTGACCTCACCCAGCCGGGTACCGGCCTGGGCGGTGTGGTGCTCAACGGTACCACCTCGGTCACTTACACCCCGCCAGTCGGCGCTACGCAACCATTGGTGGCCACCTTCAGCTACCGGGCGGTGGATGCCAAGGGCCTGAAATCGGAACCGGCCACGGTCACCATCAATGTGGCGCCTAACCGGCCACCGGTCGCCAACCCGGAAACCGTCGCCACCCTGGGTGTGCCATTGACCATCAACGTGCTGGCCAACGACACCGATCCGGAAGGCAATGTACCGCTGGCTGTTGCTGCCGTCACCCAACCGGCTGCCGGCCGCGGTACGGTCAGCACCGACGGCGCCACCGTGACCTATACCCCGCCGGCCACGGTTACGGCGGCCTTCACCACCACCTTCACCTACCAGGCACGTGACTCGCTGGGGGCGTTGTCCACCCCGGGTACGGTCACCGTCAACGTGTCGCCACGGCCCGCCGCCGAAACCTTCGCGGTCACGGCAGCCACCGTCACGGCGCGCTCCAACAACCGTTACAACTGGGACATCAGCGGTACTTCGTCGGTAACCACGGGCAACGTTGTAACCGTCCGGGTCACCACCACCACCGGGGTGCAGACACTGGGCACCGCCACCGTACCGGTTAACGGCCGCTGGCGCCTGGCAGTCAGCAACAGCACCACGGTAATCCCGACTGCCGCACCGACGGCAACCATCACCACCAGCCCGGGTACCACCCGCACCGTCAACGTGGTTGTGCAGTAAAGGCGGGGAAACGCCATGAAACGCTTGTATCCACTGCTGTTCAGCCTGGCCCTGGCGGGCCAGGCCAGCTGGGCCGACGACCTGATGGACAATGCCGACCTCGCGCCCGGCAACGACCTCGGTGAACCGGTGATCATCCGCCTGCTGCCGGTCGGTGCCGGCCAGGCTGCGGTGATCGAGCAGCAGGGCTCAGGCAACCGCGCCGCCCTCGACCAGAACGGTCAGGCCCTGCTGGGCCGTATCGTCCAGTCTGGCGGTACGCAGGAAGCTTACATCTTGCAGGAAGGCAGTGACCTGATGGCCAGCATCAGCCAACAGGGAAACGGCAACAGCGCGTCGATCCGCCAGAGCGGCAGCAGCAACAGCGCAGCCATCGAGCAGATCGGGAACGACAACAGCGCCAGCATCGTGCAGTCCGGCTCGGGCCTCAACAGCTCCGTGACCCAGACCGGCAATGGCCAGCATGTTCAGATCACCCAATATCGATAGACCTGGAGGCACCACCATGTACAAGCTCGCCCCTTTAAGTGCCGCTATCGTCCTGGCCCTCGCAGGTCAGGCCATGGCTGCTGACAGCACCTCGTCCCAGACCCAGGACGGCAAGGAAAACATCGCCGAAGTCTCGCAGACCCAAGCATCCTTCGCCTCGGCCACCCAGAACCAGACGGGCAAGGGCCACAACCATATGGCGGTGCAGACCGAGAGCACCAGCGATATCCAGCAGAGCGCCACCGGCCAGTACAACGCCGGCTACGCCGAGCAACTGTTCGAGAACGGCAGCAAGATCACCCAGCGTGCCGGGGGCAGCTACAACGATGCCTTCGCCAGCCAGTCGGTAGGGCTGAACAATGAATCGCTGCAAACCCAGCAAGGTGTCGGCAACAAATCCACCGTGTGGCAGGACACCCAGGAAGGCAGCAAAGCCACCACCTGGCAATCCGGCCAGCGCAACGAAGCCTTCATCGAGCAGACCTTCGGTGGCACCAACAACCGCAGTACCGTCAACCAGACCGGCCAGGACAACTACGCCGCCGCCGAGCACTTGAACCACGTCGATGGCGACATCCAGGTGTACCAGGATGGCCACGACAACTGGGCCTACGGCGACCAGCGCGAAGGCACCGGTGGCACCATTGGCATTGGCCAGTACGGTGGCGGCAACTCGGTGGAAGTGTGGCAGGACACCCAGGTCGGTAGCCAGGCCTCCGTGGTCCAGACCGGCCAGACGAACGAAGGCTATATCGACCAGAGCTTCGGCACCGCCAACAAGGTCAGCCTGTCGCAGCAAGGCAATGCCAACGCCAGCTGGTCGGACCAGTTCGAGACCAATAACGCGACCGCCACCATTACCCAGACCGGCAACAACAATCTGTTTTTCACCTACCAGAATGGTGAAAACCTCAACCTGACCATCAACACCAAGGGCAATGGCAACAGCATAACCGCCAGCAACTGGAAAGGCGCCAAGATGGGCGGCCAGTTCGGTACCAACCAGAACGCCACCATCAACCAGAACGGCAATGGCAACGGCGTCAACCTGACCCAGAAAGGCGCCGACCAAGTGGCCACGCTAAACCAGACCGGTAAAGGCAACCAGATGTCGACCAAGCAGGACGACGTCAACAACGAGCTGTATTTCGAGCAGAACGGCACCGACAACATCCTGATCGCCGACCAGCGCGGTACCGACAACTATGCCTACGGCAACAGTCAGGGCACCGGTAACTCCATCACCCTGGACCAGTCCGGCTACAGCAACCAGAGCTATACCAACCAGCTGTACGGTAGCGGCAACGAAGCCACCATCAAACAGACTGACAGCATCAACGTCGCCTACGTGACCCAGGGAGGCCAGGGCAACAAGGCGTTCGTCGACCAGAGCGGTATCGCCCAAACCGCCACCATCACCCAGCTGGGCAGCGCGAACCTGGCCACTGTGACCCAGAAGTAAACCTCTCCCCCCTTGAATCGCGGCACTCCTCTCCCTGGTGCCGCGGTTCCTTTTTCGCTCACACCCTACGCAACTTCTCGTTCTGCCGGATATGTGCATTCCCGGTAGGAGCAGCCTTGTGCTGCGAAAGGGCCTGCAGCACCGGCACATCTTTGGGAGATACCGGCCTCTTCGCAGCACAAGGCTGCTCCTACAGGGATTGCGATTGCAGGGATACAATGTCCAATCCCTCGAACCTGTGCGATGCCATGATCCAGTCCGACCTAGACCTGTTCGGCCCCCAGCCGCAACGCCTGGCCAGCCACACCCTGCTGCTGCCCGGCTTCGCCCTGGCCGAAACCGAGGCGCTGCTCGATGCCCTGCGCCCGGTGCTGCGCGCAGCGCCCTTCCGGCACATGTACACGCCGGGTGGCCTGCGCATGGCAGTAGGCCTGACCAACTGCGGTACGCTGGGGTGGGTGAGTGACGAACACGGCTACCGCTACAGCCCCAGCGACCCGCTCAGCGGCAAGCCCTGGCCCGCGCTGCCTCCGGTGCTGCTCGCCCTCGCCGCCCGCGCTGCGGGCCTGGCCGGCTTCGAGGGTTTCGTGCCGGATGCCTGCCTGGTCAACCATTACCTGCCAGGCACACGCCTGAGCCTGCACCAGGACCGCGACGAGCAAGACTTCGGCCAGCCGATCGTGTCGGTATCGCTGGGCCTCCCGGCGGTGTTCCTGTTCGGCGGCCTGCAGCGCGCCGACAAGGCCCGTCGCATCCCGCTGAGCCACGGTGATGTACTGGTCTGGGGCGGTGAGGACCGCTTGCGCTTTCACGGCGTGCTGCCTATAAAACCTGGCGTGCATCCACGCATGGGCGAACGGCGGATCAACCTGACCTTGCGCAAGGCGGGTGCCTGAACAGGACCTGTGGTCTGCCACCCGGCGCAAACAAGATGAATGCACATGAAACACGTTGAACATCTTGGCCAGGCAAGCTTCAAATATTAAGCCGCCTTCTTTTGCCTGGAGCCTGCCATGCCGAACCCGCCCTGCCCATCAAGCCGTTGCGATGGAGCCACCTACCGATGAAGATGCCTGGCCGCGCACCGAATGCCTCGCTGCAGCTCGATTACGTACGCGACACCCTGTTCGGGCCGGTGGCGCAAAGCGTGGAATGCCAGTGCCAGCTTGCCGCCCTCAACCTGCAGGGCCGACCGGGGCTGCGCCTGCACATCTGCCCGCCACTGCCTGACAAGGTCGACCGTGCTCACAGCGTGGCCTTTATCTGGGATGGGCGCAGTTACCATGGCGTAGTCCGGGACAAGGGCAAGTGCGGCGATGGCGGCCTGAACTTGCTTCTGGAACTGCAATAAGCCGATCAACGGCGGCCAAACCGGCTGAACCGGCCCGGTGCGGCGTATCTCCATAGCAAAAGGGCCCGTGCCTGCCGGAGAACGCCATGAACAGTCCATTGCTCAAACTCTTCACCCACCCCGCCGACGCCTGGCTGGATATCCGCCGAGCCGAAGAGGACCACCCCCAGCAATACCTGCCGCGCCTCCTGGCCCTGGCATTGATACCCGCTGTGTGCCTGTTTGTCGGTACTACCACCTTCGGCTGGAGCCTCGCAGCCGAGGAGCGGGTGCGCCTGAGCATGGGCAGCGCCGCGCAACTGGCAGGGCTGCTGTATGCCACTACCGTCGTGGGCGTGATGCTGATGGGGGTGATGATACGTTGGATGTCGCGAGGGTTCGATGCGCAGCCCAGCCTCAACCAGTGCATTGGTTTTGCCGCCTACTGTGCCACGCCGTGGTTCTTTGCCGGCGTGGTCGGCCTGGTGCCCATCCGCTGGCTGGCCTTCGCCGCACTGCTCGCCGCCTCGGCTTACGCCAGCGTATTGCTGTATGGCGGGTTGCAGACATTCCTGCGGCTGAAGAAGGAACAGGCGATGCTGTTTGCGACGTGCGTCTGGGGTGTGGGGCTTCTACTCTTGGTGACCATGCTGGTGGCAATGATCCTGTTCTGGTTCAACGGCCTGATGCCGGAATACGTACGCCCGGCCAGCCTGGGCTGACCGGGGCACGACGGGCGCGCTCAGGCAATCGACCTGATTCGCGCCGGGCGGCTGTCACGCAGCGCGTGCAGCTGCCCCACCAGGTGGACCAGATCACGGCAGCTGTTAAGGCTTTGCAGCGGGACCCCGTTCAGGGTCACGCCCTCGTCCAGACTCTGACCCTGACCCAGGCGGATGGTCAGGTTGGCGCCATCCAGGCAGCTGACTTCACAGCGATCAGGCAAGCAGGCCTGCTCGATCATCTGCCGCATTTCCAGCATCGAAACTCCTATCAACGACATGGTACGACCCTCTCTGTGCGATGGCCTGTTGTGAGTGAGTACGCCTTTATCGGGCGGGGCGCCAATTGATATTGCACATGCCCGGGCAGCCGTCCATGCGCGGGGGCAATGATCATGCGGGGAATCCTCTAGCACCTTAGTGGAAGATTGCAGGCGTGAGCCGAGTGTTCGAATGCATTGGCCGACTTAACGACGAGCGGTCCCTGCCGACCCCAGCGATGCCCACAGGTGCTGCGCCGCGTAGGCCCGCCACGGTCGCCAGGCCAGCGCCCGTTCGGCCAGCTTCGCGTCATCACCCTCAAGCAGGCGCAATGCCTTGATCAACGCCACATCACCCAACGGCAAGGCATCAGCAGCGCCGGCCTGGCGCAGCGCCAGGTAGTGCGCACTCCACGGCCCAATGCCTTTTAGCCGGCACAGGTTGCGCAGCAGCTCATCCAGCGCTTGCCCGCGACGCAGCAACCCGGGTTCAGCCAGTAGTGCATTTGCCAAGGTGCCGAGGGTGATGGCGCGCGCTCGCGGCATGCCCATGTCTTCGAATTGCGCATTGGCCAATGCCGGCAAAGCCGGGAACAGATGGCTCAGCCCCGCGACCGGCGAACGCAGCGCTGTGCCGTGACGTTGTACCAGCCGGCCTGCCAGGGTCATGGCGCCGGCCACGCTGATTTGCTGGCCCAGCACAGTACGCATGGCTTGTTCGCAGGCATCCCAGCCTTGGGGCACACGCAAGCCTGGGCGCTCGCGGGCCAAACGGGCCATCAAGGGGTCGCGGGACAATTCGGCCGCGATGCGCACAGGGTCGGCGTCGAGGTCGAAGAAGCGCCTCAGTCTGGCGATCAGGCCAGGCAATGCAGTTGAGGGAACGCCTTCGAGGTGCACGCGCAACTGGTTGCGCAAGGGGGTGGCGTGCAAGACAGCGTGGTGGCCGGCAATAGCCAGGGTGCGGCGATAGGTGCCGTCGATGCAGGTCTCAATACCGGGGATGCAGCGGGCAGTCAGGAAACCCAGGGTCGAGGGCCAGTGATACGGGGCACGGTAGCGTAGCCACAAGGTGTGTTGGCCGGGGGTGGGCAATGATCGGCGGACGGCGTGCTGGAGTGTGGGCTTGGGCATGGGCTGATCATGCCAAAGCCCTGGGGTTCAATCCATGCTCAAGAAAGCCGGGGGCGCTTCGCAACCCCAGCTTTTCAACCAAGACTCAGTGCTGAACACCTTCGCGCTCATCCTGCATCTGCCCGAACCGCCCGGCATGGAAATCGTCGAACGACTCGGCAATCTCCGCCTGGCTGTTCATCACGAACGGGCCATAGCCGACAATCGGCTCATCGATCGGCTCGCCACTGAGCAGCAGCACACTGGCACCTTCCAACGCCTCGACGGTGACATCCTCACCCTGACGGTCCAGCAGGACCAGGCTGGACGGGCCCGCTTCACGCTCGCCGTTGATTCGCACGTTACCGCGCAGCACGACCAGCGCGGCGTTTCGACCGGCAGCAACTGGCAGCTGCAAGGACGCCCCGGCATTCAGCCGCAGGTCCCACACATCCATGGCGGTAAAGGTCCGGGCAGGCCCCTGGTGCCCACGGTAGTCACCGGCAATCACCCGCAAGCTACCGGCGTCTCCGTCCAGCGCCACCACCGGGATGTCGCTGCCCAGCAGCGTCTGATAACCGGCGGCTGCTCGCTTGTCACGCGCTGGCAAATTGACCCACAGCTGGACCATTTCCAGCGTACCGCCACTGCGGGCAAAGGCCGGGGAATGAAACTCTTCATGGATGATGCCGTTGGCGGCGGTCATCCACTGCACATCACCTGGCCCGATCAGGCCGCCAGCGCCCGTGGAGTCACGGTGCTCCAGCTCACCCTGGTAGACGATGGTCACGGTCTCGAAACCGCGGTGCGGGTGCTGGCCAACGCCGCGCCGCGCAGTGGTCGGGGTGAAGTCATGGGGGCCAGCGTAGTCCAGCAGCAGGAACGGGCTGATCCGGCTGGCAAGGTTGTCGTAAGTGAACAGGCTGCGAACGGGAAAGCCATCACCTACCCAATGGGCGTGTGGGCTGCGGTGGATACCCAGAATGTTTTTCATGAGAAGGCTCCTCTCTTGGCTGGGATAACCTTATCAATGATACCAATCAGGCGGTAGACGGGTTATTCGGCATGCATCGTTCCACCTATGGAACAATCAACCCTGCAAGAAAGCGAGCACCTGCTCGGCCGCCATGGCCGGGTCTTCCTGCATGAAACAGTGCCCACCGCCGACTTGTCGGGCGGTTACATGCCGGTTGAGCGTGGCCAGGCGGTTCACCGAATGAGGCACGAAGGGATAAGTCTGTTCGCCATACAGAATCCGTGTCGGCGTACTGATCGCTGCAAGGCGCGCCCACATGCGTTTGGGGAATGAACTGAAGATTTCCACTTCCCGGCTGGGCCGGCACTTGAGCACCACTGCATCGCCACAATCGCCGATGGCGTGTTCGATATAAGCCTGCAGCGCCGCATCGGTCCAGCCCTTGAAGATGCCCCGCCCTTGCAGGGAGGCCAGCGCTGCCTCGCGATCAGGCCAGTGGCTGCGGCGGCTGGCGGCCTTGCGCGCCAGAGCATGACGCTGGTGCAGGCCAACCAGTGCTGCCGCGCCCATCACACCCAGCATGCGACGGCTGAACAACACCGGGTCAAGCAACACCGCACGCGCGAACAGCGCAGGTTCAGCGGCCAGGATCAGGCCCGTAAGCACGCCGCCAAAGCTGTGCCCCACGGCAAACCGCGGCACATCGCCGTACTCGCCACGCCCGGCCTGAAAGGCTTCCACTGCCAGCTCGGCCGTGCGGTTCCACCCCCGAAACACCCCACCATGGTCAGTGTCGCCATGCCCCTGAACGTCGCACAGCCACAGGTCGAAATGTTCGCCCAGGCGCATCAGCAGCGGTTGGTAGGCCAGGCAACAGAAGCCATTGCCGTGCAAAAAATGCAGCAACGGCTTGCCACTGGCCGGGGTTCGCCAACCCCGCAGGGTAAAACCTTCGGCGCATTCATGGGACCAGGGGATCAACTGCATCGGCTTGCTGTACTCGCGGGGCTAGGAAAACGCCGATTCTACAAACAGCAGCGGGTAGAGGGAAATCACCAGCAACAAGGCCATCAGGACATTGAACAGCATCAGCCAGCGCGGGTTTTGCAATACGTTGCGCAGGGCGCTCCCAAACATGACCCACACACCGACGCTGGGCAGGTTGACCAGGGCGAACAAGGCGGCGATGACGATCACGTTGGTTACATAGCCTTGCGCCGGTGTGTAGGTGGTAATCGCACCCACCGCCATCACCCAGGCCTTGGGGTTGACCCACTGGAACGCCGCCGCCCCCCAGAAACCCAGCGGTTTACGGGCGCTGGACGAGGCCGTGCCAACCGGGGCCGGGGGTGATGGAGGATACGAAGGCAAACAGCACGAAAGCAGTCAGCAGGTCGGCAGGTCGGCAGAGGCAAGCATGGCGGGCATTCCACTTTCGTTATAGGTGCTGTCACACTAACGGAGTCGCCCACTCCAGCGACCGATACAGTTATATTAAATTATTCAGATACACATCACTGTACCGTTAACCCGGATCAAGGAAGCCGTCACCATGAGCCTCACCATTCGCCCAGCCGTTCGCACCGATGCCGCGCAGATCCTGGCCTTCATCACCGAGCTGGCCGAGTACGAACGTGCCCGCCACGAGGTGGTCGCCACCTTGGCCGACATCGAGCACAGCCTGTTCGACGAGGGCAGCACAGTGCGTAGCCTGATGTGCGAACGCGATGGCCGGGCAGTCGGTTTTGCCGTGTACTTCTACAGCTACTCGACCTGGCTCGGGCGCAACGGTATTTACCTGGAAGACCTGTACGTCACGCCTGAACAACGTGGCGACGGCGCTGGCCGGCAATTGCTGCGGCACATTGCCCGCGAGGCTGTGGCGAACAACTGCGGGCGCCTGGAATGGAGCGTGCTGGACTGGAACGAGCCAGCGATCGGCTTCTATCAGAAGCTGGGGGCCGAGGCGCAGGACGAGTGGGTGCGCTACCGGCTGGATGGCGAGAAGCTGGCGGCATTCGCCCGCGGGTGACCGCCGGGTTTACGCGGTCATTTGTAGGAGCGGCCTTGTGCCGCGAACGGGCTGCGAAGCGGCCCCAGGTTTCTGCGCATATGCACACATTGCCGGGGCTGCTATGCAGCCCGATCGCGGCACAAGGCCGCTCCTTGTATGTTGTGCCTAGCCTGATGAGAGAGGTTATTCTCGTCAGGCTATAGAAGCACTTCCGGGGAGGCCGATCGCTCCTGAAGGCAGGGCTTGCCCCTGACCTTGTATGTAGAGAGGCCCCCCGCCTCATTGCCCACTACGAAGAGTATCGAGAAGCCGACAAGTCGGACTTCGCATTACAAGGTTGCAGCGGCATGAAGTTCGAGGTCGGGGAACCGGAGGCCATTGTTACCTAACTCGCTTGGGAGTGGGAAGAATGAATGTCTGTGTGGGCCTGGATATTGGTTCTCGTACGTCGATCGTTGGGGTGCGTAAAGATGGGCGTCCCGCTGGACAGTGGGATATCGCTCAAACCCCTGCTGGTCGTAAGGCAGCGGTGAAAAAGCTGCAGGCGCTCAAGCCCAAGTCGATCGTGATGGAGGCTACCGGAATCTATTACCTGGACCTGGCCCTTGAGCTGCATGCTGCCGACCTTCCTGTTTCGGTGATCAACCCCAAGAGCTTCCATAATTTCGCCAAGCTGATGCTGGTGAACAGTAAAACTGACTCGATAGATGCTCAGTTGCTGTCCGAGTACGGTGAACGTATGACACCGCGCTTGTGGACACCGCCAAGCTCCGTACAGCTTGAGCTGAGGGCTCTTGGCCGGCACATCAATCGTCTGGTCGGGCACCGCACCAGGGCGAAGAATGAACTGCATGCATTGCAGGCGACCGCTACGACCGTGTCGATGCTGATCGAAGATCAAGAGGAAGCGATTGCCACTTTGGACAATCGCATTGAGCGTTTCCGCAAGGCCGGACGTGAGTTGATCGCTCAGTGTCCGACGCTTAACCGGCAGTACAAGCAGTTACTAGCGGGCCCGGGAATGGGAGAAGTCTCGGCACTTGCTGCCTTGGCCGAGCTGACCACCCTTCCTCAAATGCTCAAGTCCTCTCAGGTCGCTCGTCATGCTGGTCTAGATGTTCGACAGACACAGTCGGGGACAAGCATTGATAAACCTGGTCGGCTCGGCAAAAGCGGGAATGCCTATTTACGGGCAGCCATGTACATGCCTGCGTTGACGGCGGTGCGCTGCGATCCTTACGCGAAGGCCTTTTATGAATCGCTGGTCAGCAGGGGCAAGAAAAAAATGCAAGCGATCGCCGCTGTCATGCGCAAGTACCTGACAGGCATATGGGCATGCATGCGCGGCGATGAACCATTTGATACGGCCAAGCTTTTCAGCTCTGAACACCTTAGAAAAGCTTGACCGCCAACAGAGTATCTACAGGGACCGATGTGAGCCCGAAGGTAAAGTTACTGCCGCCGCCACACTGCCCCGGCAATGTCGACCCGCTTGGGCAGTACCTTGTTGTCGAAGAACAACTGCGCCGTACGCTGCTGCGCCGCCACGATCTCATCACTCACAGGCAGCACTGGTGACGCTGGCCGGTGGCTGAAACTGCGCTGCACCACTTTTTCCGGCAAGCCCATGAACTGTGCCAGCAAGCGGATGCTGCCGGCCTCGTCGCTGCGGGTAAGCGCTTCGGCTCGGCTAATTTCGTCCAGCAATTGCCCGACAAAGGCACCATGGGCTTCGACGTAGGTGCGTGAACCCAGCATGAACGGCCCAATCAGCCCCAACCCTTGGCCGTCGGCGAGCAGCCGCGCCTTACCCTCCAGGTCGATGGCCGAGTAGAACGGGTCCCAGATTGCCCAGGCGTCCACGCTGCCCCGCTCAAACGCTGCCCGGGCATCGGCAGGTGCCAGGTACACCGGCTGAACATCGCCAATGCTCAGCCCGGCCTTGGCCAAGGCACGCAACAGCAGGTTGTGCGCGCTCGACCCCTTCTGCAGGGCAATGCGCTTGTCCTTGAGTTCACCCACAGCGCTGATCGGGCTGTCTTTCGGCACCAGGATCACTTCAGCCTGGGGCTTGGGCGGCTCGGCACCGATGTACAACAGGTCAGCGCCTGCGGCCTGGGCGAAGATCGGCGGAATATCACCGGTCGAGCCGATATCGAGGCTGCCGATGTTCAACGCTTCAAGCATCTGCGGGCCGGCGGGGAACTCGATCCATTGCACGCGGGTGTTGGCAAAGCGTTGCTCGAGCAGCCGATGCTGCTTGGCCAGCACCAGGCTGATCGAGCCCTTCTGGTAGCCAATACGCAAGGTAGCCGGGTCTGCGGCCTGGGCCGCGCTGGCCAAGGCCAGCAACAGCAGCATGGCAAGGCGTAGCATGCGCATGGGTCACTCCTTCCAGTCGGTCGAGGGTTTTTCCCACAGGTTGATCCCGCCTTCCACGGCGTACCGGTCGATGGCGGCCAACTCTTCGGCGGTAAAGGCCAGGTTGTCGAGCGCGGCCACGTTCTCGGTGATCTGCTCGGGCCGGCTGGCGCCGATTAGCGCAGAGCTCACCCGTGGGTCGCGCAGGGTCCAGGCCAGCGCCAGTTGGGCCAGGCTCTGGCCACGCTGACGGGCAATCTCATTCAGGGCGCGTGCGCGGGCGATGTTGGCTTCCGACAAATGCTGGGGTAGCAGCGAGCCACCTCCCGCACGGTTCACACGGGCATCAGCCGGGATGCCATTGAGGTATTTATCGCTGAGCAGGCCCTGGGCCAGCGCAGTGAACACGATCACCCCGGCGCCCAAGGCATCGGTGGTGTCGAGCAGGTCCCGTTCGATCCAACGGTTGAACAGGTTGTACGACGGCTGGTGGATCAGCAGCGGTACATTCATTGCCCCCAGCAACGCCGCAATTTCAGCAGTCTTGCCAGCCGAATAGGACGAGATGCCGATGTACAGCGCCTTTCCCTGGCGCACGATGTCGGCCAGTGCGATGGCCGTTTCTTCCAAGGGGGTGTCGGCATCGAAGCGGTGCGAATAGAAGATGTCGACATAATCCAGGCCCAGCCGGGCCAGGCTCTGGTCCAGGCTGGCGATCAGGTACTTGCGCGAGCTGCCCCCCTGCCCGTACGGTCCCGGCCACATGTCCCAGCCGGCCTTGCTGGAAATGATCAGCTCGTCGCGGTAGCTGCGCAGGTCCTCGCGCAGCAGTCGGCCGAAGTTGGTCTCGGCACTGCCATAGGGCGGGCCGTAGTTGTTGGCCAGGTCAAAATGGTTGATACCGGCATCGAACGCCGTGTGCAGCAAGGCGCGCTGGGTGCTGATAGGCGTGGCATCGCCAAAGTTGTGCCACAGGCCCAGGGACAGGGCCGGCAGCACCAGGCCGCTGCGACCGACACGACGGTAAGGCATGCGCGCATAGCGCTCGGGGTTGGCGGTGTAGCTCATGGTTGGCCTCGTTCGGCAAAGTGTGGGTTGGCTGGGCGTTGCAGGCCCAGATGCTCGCGCAGGGTGTGGCCCTGGTACTGACGGCGGAACAGGCCGCGACGCTGCAGCTCGGGCACCACGTGCACAGCGAAGTCTTCCAGGCCCAGGGGCAGGTGCGGCACCAGCACGTTGAAGCCATCGGCGGCGCCGCCTTCGAACCAGGCTTGCAGCTCATCGGCGATCTGCGTCGGGGTACCGACCAGGCTGTGGTGCCCTCGCCCACCGGCGATGCGCCGGCCAAGCTGGGCCAGGGTCAGCTGTTCGGTACCGGCCAGTTCGGTCAGCAGTTGCTGGCGGCTGCGCTGGCCATCCTCGGTGGGCGGCAACTCTGGCAGCGGCCCATCCAGCGGGTAGCCGGAAAGGTCGAAGTTGCCGAGCATGCGCCCGAGCAAGCCAACGCCGACACGCGGGTCGACCAGCGCCTGGAACTGTTCGTACTTGTCCTCGGCCTGTGCCTGGCTTTGCCCCACCACCACGAACACGCCGGGCATGATCTTCAGCGAATGCTCATCTCGCCCATGGCGAGCCAGGCGGCCCTTGAGGTCGGCGTAAAAAGCCTGTGCGCGGGCCAGACTCGGCTGGGCGGTAAACACCACCTCGGCACTTTGTGCGGCCAGCTCGCGGCCGGTCTCGGACGAGCCAGCCTGCACCAGCACCGGTCGCCCCTGTGGCGAGCGGGCGACATTGAGCGGGCCTTTGACGCGAAAGTGCTCGCCCACATGGTCGAGGGCACGCACGGCCTGCGGGTGGTGGAACAGGCCACTGGCCTTGTCGCGCAAGAACGCGTCATCGGCCCAGCTGTCCCAAAGCCCTTGCACCACCTGCTGGAATTCACGGGCGCGGGCGTAACGCTCGGCATGCGGGATATGCGCCTGGCGGCCAAAGTTGCCGGCCTCGGCGGCAGCGTCGGAGGTGACCAGGTTCCAGCCGGCACGGCCTGCGGACAGGTGATCCAGCGAGGCGAACTTGCGTGCCACATGGTACGGCTCGTTGTAACTGGTGGTGGCGGTGGCGATCAGGCCTATGCGTTCGGTGACTGCACTCAGCGCCGACAACAGGGTCAGTGGTTCGAAGTACACCGAGCGGGCACTGTGGCTGGCCAGGGGGTCGCTGGGGGCGGCGACGCTGTCGGCGACGAACAAGGCATCGAAGCACGCGGCTTCGGCAATTTGTGCGGTGCGCTTGTAGGTGGCGAAGTCCAGCGGGTCGTCCGGTACCTCCGGGTGGCGCCAGGCGGCCACGTGGTGACCGGTAGCCATGAGGAAAGCGCCCAGATTCATTTGGCGGGGCATGTTGTTCTCCTTGAAATCTTGATTGGGGCCGCTTTGCGGCGCATCGCCGGCAAGCCGGCTCCTACAGGGAGCGCGCAATTCATTCAGGCTGCGCTGTACCTGTTGGAGCTGGCTTGCCGGCGATGAGGCCGGTACAGGCCACCGGTCGCCACTCAGAAATCCTTGCGCAGTTGTACGCCGAAGTAGCGTCCGTCATCCCGCGGTACTGAGCGGTAGATGTAGTCGCCGCCACTGGCCAGCATCTGCGCATACGATTTGTCGCCCAGGTTCTTGCCCAGCAGGGCTACGCGCCAGCCATCGTTGTAGTCGGCCAGGGCAATGCTGGCGTTCCAGATGCCATAGGCGCCCTGCACGGTGTCCGGGTTCTGGTCGAGGCTGAACTGCACGGCGTCCTGCCAGCTGTAGTCGCTGCTCAGTTCCACATCCAGGCCGTTGTCCAGCGGGATCACGTAATCGGCGCGCAGGTAGGTCTTCCAGTCCGGCGTGAACGGCAGGCGGCCGCCATCGATGTTGCAGTTGGCCGCCGCACCGGCCGGGCAGTTGAAGTGATCGACACGGGCCTTGGTGTAGGCCACGGCTGTCGACAGCTTCAGCCGCGAGGTGGCCTGGAAGCTGGCATCCAGCTCCACACCCTGGGTCTTGACCTTGCCGGCATTCACCAGGCGGGTTACCACCTGGTTGGCCACGGTGTCGAAGAAGTTGGCCTGGTAGTTGTCGTAGTCGGTGTGGAACACAGCCAGGTTGGCGGTCAGGCGATTGTCCAGCGCCGTGCTTTTCAAGCCGATTTCGTAGGCATCCGAGGTTTCGGGTTTGAGTGCCCCGGTGTCGCGCGGCTGCATGTTGAAGAACACGTTGTAGGCCGGCCCTTTATAGCCGCGCGAGTAAGTGACGTAGCCCGTCAGGTTGTCGTTGAAGTCGTATTGCAAGCCGGTGCGCCCGCTCCAGCCGTCCTCGTCCACCGAGCCGGAACTTGCAGTAGAGGGCTGGATACCAGTCACTGCGGTGGCGGAGGTAGAGACCCGGCGGTGGTCGTACTCAAGGTCGTCGTGGGTCCAGCGCAGGCCGAAAATGGCGCGCAAGTCATCGGTGAAGTTGAAGGTGTTCTCACCGAACAGCGCGACACTGTCGTTGGTGGTGGAATAGTCGGCGCGGCCAGTGTTGGCCACGCCGCCATTGACCGACAGGCGCTGGTAGGTCTCGCTGGACGTGCCATGCATGTAGAAGGCGCCCAGCACGTATTCGTTGAACTGCCCTTTGGGCGACGTCAGGCGAAACTCCTGGCTGTACTGGTCATAGTCCACCGTGCCCTTGTCATGGGACGCCGTCACCGGCAGCAAGGCGCGGCGGTCGCCGTCCTGGTACTGGGTATTGTCCCAACCCCGCCAGGCGCTGATCGACGTCAGGGTGTAGTCGCCCAGCTGCCAGTCCAGCTGGGCCGAGAGCCCTTGGTTCTGGTCTTCGACGTGGGTCTTGAAGTCGCTGTTGATGTCGCGGTTGTGGGCGCTTGGCGTCACCGGGCGCAACTGGCTGGCGAATGCGGCGCTGGCGCTGGTGATCACGCCGCTGGGCAAGGTGTCCTCGCCCTTCATGTAGTCGGCAATCAGGGTGAGGCGCAAGTCTTGGTTGGGCTCGAACTCCAGCTTGCCGCGGGCGCCTTTGCGTTCGTAGCCATTGACGTCGTGGCCACTGGCAACGTTTTCGACATTGCCATCGTAATCGCCCCACAAGGTGCTCAAAGAGCCCTTGAGCTGCTCGCTCAGGCGCCCGCCAATACCAAAGCGCAGGCGGTTCTCGTCGCCACCGCCAAAGTGCGAATAGTCCACATAGCCTTGGGTCTGCTCGGGGATGGCCTTGCTGACCACGTTGAGTACACCCGCCGAGGCGTTCTTGCCAAACAGGGTGCCCTGCGGCCCGCGCAGTACCTCGATGCGTTCAAGGTCGAGCAGGTCGAGGGTCGACTGGCCCGGGCGGCCGAACACCACGCCGTCGACCACCGTCGCCACGGTTGGCTCGACGCCGGGCGAGGTCGAAATGGTGCCCACGCCGCGGATGAACAACGAAGTGTCCTTGTTCGAGGCGCCGGCGCGGTAATTGAGGGTAGGCACTTGCTGGACGATGCTGGCAACGTTGTTGCGGTTGTCTCGCTCCAACTGTTCGCCATCGATCACCGACACTGCCACCGGCACTTCCTGCAGCGTGGCTTCTCGGCGCGTGGCGGTCACAGTGACGGCGCCCAATGCAGTGGCCTGCGGAGCCGCTGCTTCGGCCGGCTCGGCTGCCTGGGCACCTTGGCCAAAAGCGGCCAACAGGATGGCTGCGGCCAGCGGCCGACGTTGCGTAGCGGGGAATGGTGTACGGCTTTTCTGCATGGTGCTCACTGCCTCGGGAAACCAGACCAGGCCCCTTCAGGCGGGGCCGACACGAAGTTGCTGTGGTTGTCTGGTCTCGCTCGTGCGAGTGGCAGGCGCTTGCCAACAGCTGCGCTTGTTAGCGCTAACATGAGCAAGTATCAGAGGCCTTCGCTTAGCACGTCAAATACTTAAAAGTCAGATTGATATGCAATAAAGCTATTTGCCAACCGCCTTCCCGTTAGCGCTACCATCGCGCCATTTCCCCAGGAGGCAGCCCGGTGAGCCAGGCCAAGGATCCCCCCCGCAAGCGCCGCGGCGCAGGCCGTGTCACCCTTGCCGAGGTAGCACGAGCCGCTGAGGTTTCGGCCATCAGCGTGTCGCGCTACTTCAACCAGCCAGACCAGGTGTCGCCACCTTTGCGCGAGCGTATCGAAGCTGCCGTGCAGGCATTGGGCTATGTGCCTAACCTGGTCGCCGGGGGGCTGGCGTCGGCCCGTGGGCGCATCGTCGGCATGGTGATCCCCAATATCTCCGGGCCGATCTTCGCCCAGACGATCCAGGCGTTCAGCGACACCCTCAGCCGCCATGGCTACCAGTTGTTGCTGGCGTCCAGTTACTTCAGCGAAGCGCAGGAAGAAAGCGCGGTGCGGGCGTTTCTCGGCTGGTCGCCGGCAGCGTTGGTGGTGACCAGCCATTTCCACAGCCCGGCCACAGAAAAGATGCTGGCCGACGCAGACGTGCCCGTCGTGGAAATATGGGACTACCGCCCTGAGCGGTCGCCCTTGCAAGTGGGCTTCCTTCATCACCAGGTGGGCGTACAGGCCTGCCGCTATCTGCTGGACAAGGGCCACCGGCGCATCGCTTTCGTGCAGAACAGCGCGGCCGGCGACCTGAGTGCGCTGGAGCGGCGCGATGGCTATATCGAGGCGTTGCGGGTAGCCGGGCTTGAGCCTTGGGTATTCGTGCCCTCGGCCGACTGCGCGCCGTTCGAGGCGGGCAAGCAGGCCATGGAAGCGTTGATCCGCCGCACCCCACGGCCCGAGGCGATCATCTTCGCCAATGACAACCTGGCGGCCGGCGCTGTGCTGGCCGGGCAACGCGCCGGTTTGCGCCTGCCGGAAGACATGGCCATCGTCGGCTTTGGCGACTATCCCTTCGCCAACATGCTGCTGCCCAGCCTCACCACCCTGCGCCCGCCCTCGCGGGAAATAGGCGAAGTGGCGGCGTTGCGGGTGTTGCAGCACCTGGGTGTGGTGGCGTGTGAGGGTGAAGTGCAGCGGCTGAACCTGCTGGCGTGTGAGTTGATTGCCCGCGAAAGCGCGTGAGGTGCACAGGTGCTGTGACAATCCGGCCATTGAGGATTATTCTCCTCCGGTATGTCCCACCGCCCCAATATGTGAGCGCCGAATATGAAAATCGATGACATGGACGCCTTCGTGGCGGTCATCCGTTGCCAGTCGACCAACCTTGCCGCCGAGGCCCTGCAACTGACCCAGCCGGCCATCACCCGCCGCGTGCAGAACTTCGAGGAAGACCTGGGCGCCACCCTGCTCGACCGCAACACCAAGCCACTCAAGCCCACCCCCATGGGCCTGCGGGTTTACGAGCAGTGCAAGGCGATCTTGCGTGAGATCGACTCGCTGCGCGAGCTGGTGGCCAACGACGGGGCCCCGTCCGGTACCCTGCGCCTGGGCGTGCCGCAAACCCTTGGCGATGTGGTGCTGCTCGATGCGTTGGCACAGATTCGGGAAACCTACCCCGACCTGCGCACCCAGGTCACCAGTGGCTGGGGCAGCAGCCTGATCGCACGCATGGAAAACGGCGAGCTGGATGCCGCTGCGGCACTGTTCCCGCCCGGCAAGATCTTCCCCGAGGGCATCGCCAGCCAGTCGATCGCCCGCATGCCGCTGCGGGTGGTAGCGGCCAAGGGCAGTACCGGCAAGCGCAGCCTCAAGCTCAAGGACTGCTACACCCGTGGCTGGGTGCTCAACCCTGATGGTTGCGGCTTTCGCGCGGGGTTGCAGCGCGCCCTCAGCGAACAGGGGCTGAGGCTGTCGATCAACCTGGAGACCTTTGGCACCGAGTTGCAACTGGGGCTGGTGGCCAATGGGCAGGGGCTTGGGCTGGTGCCCGAGCCCTTGTTGCATAACAGCCGCCACCGGGATGCGCTGGACGTGGTCAGTGTGACGGACTTCAAGCCGCAGGTGGATTTGTGGCTGTTCCACCCACGCTACCTGGGCAACCTGCAGGAGCCGGTCGAGCTGTTTGGCCGGGTGGCCGGGCAGCAACTGTGCGGGTGAGCTGAAAGCGCAATCCCTTGTGAGAACAACTGCCTTGTTCAAAATCCAAAAGTTCGCGCGATCACCGTGGGAGCGACCTTTCGTCGCGATTGGGCTGCGCAGCAGCCCTGGCATTCCACCGAAATAAAATAACCAACTCGCATAACTAAATATCAACGTAATTCTTACAGTTAATAATTAGCATAGAACTAAAAAGACTTTTACAGCGATCATCCATACGAATACGGTCTTAGAAACCCACCGTGTTCCAGGGATGAATACCCATGAGTCACCCCCCTTCCGCCAGCGCGCTCGCCGAACTCACCCAGGCCCTGGCCGCCAACGCCGAACGCTACGACCGCAGCGGCCAGTTCCCCGCCGACAACTTCGACCTGTTGCACCGCCACGGCCTGCTGGGTTTCACCGTGCCCCGCGCATTGGCCGGCGGTGGCGCCGACCTGGCCAGTGCGCGCCAGGTCATTGCTGCGGTCGGCAAAGGTTGCCCGTCCACCGCGCTGATCCTCGTCATGCAGTACCTGCAGCACTTTCGCCTGCAGGACGAAGAGCGCTGGCCCGAGCACCTGCGCCTGCAAGTGGCCCGCGACGCGGTGGCCGACGGCGCACTGATCAACGCGTTTCGCGTCGAACCCGAACTGGGCACACCCGCCCGCGGCGGCCTGCCGGCCACCCTTGCCCGGCGTACCGCCGAAGGCTGGCGGTTGTCCGGGCGCAAGATCTACTCCACCGGCAGCCATGGCCTGACCTGGTACCTGGTATGGGCACGCAGCGACGACCAGGACCCACTGGTGGGCGGTTTCCTGGTGCACAAGGACACCCCGGGCATCCGTATCATCGAAGACTGGGACCACCTGGGCATGCGCGCCACCTGCAGCCATGAAGTGCAGTTCGACGAGGTGCTGATCCCGCTCGATCATGCCGTCAGCGTCAGCCCGGCCAGCGCACCCCGCGCCGAGCTCGACAGCACGGGCCTTCTGTGGATGGCAGTGTTGCTGCCTGCGCTGTACGACGGGGTGGCCCAGGCCGCACGCGACTGGCTGGTGCAGTTCCTGAACCAGCGCGCGCCGTCCAACCTCGGTGCACCGCTGGCCAGCCTGCCACGTTTCCAGGACGTGGTCGGGCGTATCGACACGTTGCTGTTCGCCAACCAGAGCCTGTTGAACGCGGCCGTGACCGGGCAGGTCGATCCGCGCCACGCCGGGCAGCTCAAGCACCTGGTCAGCCGCAACGCCATCCAGGCCGTGGAACTGGCCATCGAGGCTGCCGGCAACCCAGGCCTGTCGCGGCGCAACCCGCTGGAGCGGCACTACCGTGATGTGCTGTGCAGCCGCATCCACACGCCTCAGGACGACGTGGTGCTCGGCCATGTCGGCCGTGCCGCCCTGGCGGAGGTGGCGGCATGAGCCACTCGATCATCGCCAGCCAGCTGGACGCACCGGCCAACCAATACCTGCGTGATCGATTGCCCGACCATGAGGTGATCGATATCGCCCCGGGCCAGTTGCAGCTGGACGTCTCCGCCGATGTGTTCATCGTGCGCCCCATCAATGTACGCGGTAACCGCGTGGACAACCCGCCAGCGGGCTGGCCGTGGGCGTTGCGCTGGGTGCAGGTAGTGTCCTCGGGCATCGACTTCTACCCCGACTGGGTGTTTCAGGGCCCGCCGGTCACCAGTGGCCGCGGCGCCAATGCCGAGCAGGTGGCCGAATTCGCCCTGGCCCTGGTGTTTGCCGCAGCCAAACAGCTGCCGGGCCTGTGGGTCAAGGACGCCGACTGGCGCCTGACCCCGCTGGCCCCCGTGCGTGGCCGCACCTTGGGCATCTTCGGTTTCGGCAGCATCGGCCAGAGCCTGGCACGCAAGGCAAACGCCCTGGGCATGCCGGTACTGGCGCTGAACCGCCCAGGCCAACCCATTGCCGAGGTGCCGGGCGTGCAGCGCGTCGACAGCCTGCAGCAGCTGTTTGCCGGCAGCGATCACCTGGTCATCGCCGCCCCGCTCACCCCCGCCACCCGTGGCCTGATCGACCGCCAGGTGCTGGCCCAGGCCAAACCCGGGCTGCACCTGATAAACATCGCCCGTGGCGGGCTGCTCGACCAGGGCGCCCTGCTCGAAGCCCTGGACAACGGGCTGATCGGTCGCGCCAGCCTCGATGTCACCGACCCGGAGCCGCTACCAGCGGGCCACCCGCTCTACCAGCACCCTCGGGTGTTCCTGTCACCGCACACCTCGGCCATTTCCGAGGACGGCTACCCGGCCCTGCTCGACGCGTTTCTCGACAATTTCGCCCGTTACCGCGAACAAGCACCGCTGCACAACCTGGTCGACACCCAGCGCGGCTACTGAACCCACACCTATTGGAGAACACCATGACTGCACTGTCTGTCGTCATCGCCCAGGAAAACACCGTACGCCAGCGGGTCAGCGCCGAAGAATGGGAGGTGCGTGTCAAGCTGGCCGCCGCCTACCGCCTGGCCGCGCTGTTCCGCTGGACCGACCACATCTACACGCACTTCTCGGCACGCGTGCCGGGGCCTGACGAGCACTTTCTGATCAATGCCTTTGGCTTGCTGTTCGACGAGATCACCGCGTCCAATCTGGTGAAGGTGGACGTGGATGGCACCATCATCGACGACCCGCTGGGCCTGGGCATCAACCAGGCAGGCTATGTGATTCACAGCGCGATCCACCGCGCCCGGCATGACCTCAAGGCCGTGCTGCACACCCACACCCGAGATGGCGCGGCGGTGTCGGCGCAGCGCGACGGCCTGCTGCCGATCTCGCAGCACGCCCTGGCGTACTACAGCCGGGTGGCGTACCACGACTACGAAGGCGTCGCCCTGGACCTGGACGAGCAGCAGCGGCTGGTGGCCAACCTGGGCGACAGCAACATCCTCATTCTGCGCAACCATGGGCTGCTCGCCGGGGGGGTCAGCGTGGAGCATGCCTTCCGTGAATTGCACGGGCTGGAACGTGCCTGCAACATCCAGGTAGCGGCGCAGGCCGGGGGCAACGACCAGTTGCTGCATGCTGCGCCGGCGGCGATCGCCAAGGTGCATGAGCAGTCCAAGCGGTTTTCCGACGGGTTGGGTGAAGGGATCCAGCGGCACTGGGATGCGCTGATCCGGCAGTTGGACCGGGAGGGGCTGGATTACCAGGACTGACAGGTTTGCTGTGGCCTGTACCGGCCCTATAGCCGGCCAGCCAGCTCCCACAGGAATTCCATCGGATTCAGGCCTGTGCTGGTCCTGTGGGAGCTGGCTGGCCGGCGATAGGGCCCGAACAAACACCTCATATCCCCTTGAAGGAACGCCCAATGCCTCCACTTCACATGGCCAGAAGCCTGCTGGCCTGCGCCACCCTGGCCTTCACGCTCGCCGCCTGCTCCCCCTCCGGCGAAGATGCCACCAGCAAAACCCTGAACATCGCCTTCTGGGGCGACAACACCACGCTGGTCAGCGTCGACCCGTTCCAGGTCTACTGGCTGGAGCACCGCGTACTACTGCGCAACGTCGCCGAATCGCTCACCGACCAGGACCCGGCCACAGGCCGCATCATCCCTTGGCTGGCCAGCAGCTGGGAGGTCAGCGACGACGCGCTTCAGTACACCTTCCACCTGCGCCAGGACGTCTCCTTCAGCAATGGCGAGCGCTTCGACGCCCAAGCCGTGAAAACCGCCTTCGACAGCAACAAGGCTTTCGCGGCGCAACTGCCTGCCACGTTCGGCGCCACCTACCTGGCCGGTTTTGACCATGCCGAAGTGGTCGATCCGTTCACCGTCCGCCTGGTGCTTTCACGGCCCAACGCCGGCTTCCTGCAGGCCACGTCCACCACCAACCTGGCAATCCTCGCTCCGGCCTCCTACGCGCTCACTGCCCAGGAGCGTTCGCTGGGCAAGATCATCGGCACCGGCCCGTTCATCCTCGAACACTACACCCCGGAAGTAGGTGCACGCCTGGTCAAGCGGGCGGATTATGCCTGGGCCTCCGCCAACGTCAAAAACCCCGGCGCCGCCCACCTGGACCGCGTGGACATCAGCTACATCCCCGAAGAAAGCGTGCGCAACGGCCTGTTCCTGCAAGGCAAGGCCGACATCCTCTGGCCACGCAACCCGTTTTCCGAAGTTGACCTGAAGCTGTTCCAGGCAAAAGGCGCGACCATCCAGAGCCGATCGTTGCCAGGCCCGGCGCTCAACCTCTACCCCAACACCCGCAACAACCGCCTGCTGGGCGATCGCCAGGTGCGCCTGGCCCTGCAGAAGGCCATCGACCGCACCAGCTACGCCCACACCGTATACAACGCCGAGTTCCCGGTGGTGACCGGGGTGTATGACGTGACCACGCCGTACTTCAAGCCCCAGGCCGACAAGCTGGCCTACGACCCGCAGGGCGCCGAGCGCCTGCTGGACGCCGCCGGCTGGAGCAAGGGTGACGACGGCTACCGGCACAAGGACGGTAAACGCCTGACCCTGCGTTACAACCTCACCCCCGCCGAAAGTGCCGGCGATGTGCTGGTGCAAGACCAACTGCGCAAGGTCGGCATCGACCTCAAGCTGAACGTGCTGACCCGTGCCGAATGGGTGGCCGGCAACGCCTCGGGCAACTACGATCTCACCTCCACCTACATGACCCGCGCCGACCCGATCATCCTGCAGACCATCCTCGACCCGCGCGCCGCCAGCAGTGCCACCTTGGCCACAAACACTTACGAGCCACACACCCTGGCGCAGGCGCAAACCTTGTTCGACAGCGGCATTACCGCCACCCGCGACGATCAACGCGCCCAGGCCTATGGCCAGCTGCAAGACCTGCTGGTTGACGAAGCCTCGGCGTTCCCGCTGTACGAGCGCGTGTGGCAAGCCGCCACCGCACCACGGGTCAAGGACTTCCGCTGGACAGCCGAAGGCTTTGCCTTCCTCAGCGACATCCAGGTCGCGCAGCCATGAACCGCTACCTGATCGGCCGCATCGGCCAGGCGCTGCTAGTGTTGTGGGGCGCCTACACCATCACCTACTTCATCCTCTATCTGCTGCCCGGTGACACCCTGGCGATCATGCTCAGTGCATCGGGCATGGAAGCCGATGGCCTGTCGGCCGAGGACCTGGCCAAAGCCCGTGCCTACTACGGGCTGGACAAGGGTATCTTCGAGCAGTACTTCGACCTGCTGTGGCGGGCCCTGCACGGCGACCTGGGCCAGTCGTTGTCGCTGAACCGGCCGGTGACCGCGCTGCTGGCCGAGCGCCTGCCGCAAACCCTGGCCCTGGCCGGCTTTGCCATCGCGCTGTCGGTGCTTGGCGGCATCGGCCTGGCCTACCTCACCGCCTACCTGCAATGGCAGCCGCTGAAAGTGGCGCTGTCACGCTTGCCGTCACTGGGCTTTTCCGTACCGGTGTTCTGGATGGGGCTGCTGCTGATCCAGGTGTTCGCCTTCGGCCTGGGCTGGTTCCCGGCCACCGGCAACCAGGGCTTTGCCAGCCTGGTGCTGCCGGCCGTGACCCTGGCCATCCCCAGTGCTGCGGTGTACGCCCAGGTATTGCAGCGCGGCTTCCAAAGCGTATGGCAGGAGCCGTACATCGCCACCGCATTCGCCAAGGGACTGAGCCGTGCGCAGGTACAGGCGCGGCACGGCCTGCGCAATGCGGCCCTGCCGATCCTTACCCTGGTCGGGTTACAGGTGGGTAACACGGTGTCCGGGGCAGTACTGGTCGAGACCATATTTTCGCGCAATGGCGTCGGCCGGTTGGCCCAGGAAGCCGTGCTGCGCCAGGACATCCCGGTAGTGCTGGCGATTGTCGCGGTGTCAGCAGCGGCCTTCGTGCTGGTGAACCTGATCGTCGACCTGCTGTACCCGTACCTTGACCCCCGCATCGCCCACGCCACGAAGGTGACCTGACCATGACCGCCGATACTCACCCCCTGCGTGCCGCCGCCCCCCCAGCCACCTGGAAGCGCCGCACACGCCTGCAGCGCCTGGGCCAGGCACTCGTCCCTTTGCTGGCGCGCCCGGGCTTCAGCCTGGCGCTGCTGGTGGTGCTGTTCGCCCTGCTGGCGGCTCTCGCGCCGCACTGGCTGACCAGCTTCGACCCTTACTCCACGTCCCCCGTCGACAAGCTGCGCGCCCCTGGCGCCGTCCACTGGTTCGGCACCGACGAGCTTGGCCGCGACCTGTACACCCGCGTGGTCTATGGCGCCAGCCTGTCGGTGCAGGCCGCACTGCTGGCGGTTGGCATTGCCCTGGCAGGCGGGTTGAGCCTGGGCGTACTCGCCGGGTTCGCCGGCGGGCGCCTGGATGCCGCCCTCATGCGCCTGGTCGATGTGCTGCTGGCCCTGCCCGGCCTGCTGCTGGCCCTGGCCATTGTCACCGCCATCGGTTTTGGCACGGTGCCGGTGGCGATCGCCGTGGGCGTCGGCATCATCCCCGGCTTTGCCCGCACCACCCGCGGCGAAGTGCTGCGGGTCAAGACCTTGCCCTATGTCGAGGCCGCACGCCTGGGTGGCGCCAGCTGGCGCCGCACCTTGCTGCGGCATGTGCTGCCCAATGCCTGGGCGCCGGTGGCCGTGCTGGCCACGCTGGACTTCGGCGCCGCCATCCTGGCTACGGCCGGCCTGAGTTTCCTCGGTTTTGGCGCAGCACCGCCAGCGGCCGAATGGGGCACCTTGATTGCCAACGGCCGGCACTTCCTGATCACCGCTCCCTGGGTGTCGCTGCTGCCCGGCCTGTTCGTGGTCGCCGTGGTATTCAGCCTCAACCACCTTGCCCGCACCTTCGAGGAGCACCCACGATGAACGACCAGCCATTGCTTGTGGTACGCGACCTCAGCATCAGCTATCAGGCCTCCGGCCAGGCTACGCAGGCCGTCAAGCACCTTGCCTTCAGCCTGGCCCAGGGCGAGACCGTGGCCATTGTCGGCGAGTCAGGCTCGGGGAAGTCGACCTTGGCCAACGCCCTGCTCGGCCTGCTACCGGGCACGGCGCGCATCGACAGTGGCCAACTGTGGGTCGACGGGCTGGATGTAGTGCGCGCCAGCGAACGGCAGAAACGCCAGCTGCGTGGGCGTACCGTCGGCCTGGTGCCGCAAGACCCGATGGTCAGCCTCAACCCCACCCTGCGCATTGGCCAGCAGATCGGCGAGGCGCTAGTGCTGGCCCAAGGCGGCCGCTCGCGCAGCGTCGATGCCGATGTGCTGGAGTTACTAGCCCAGGTTGGCCTCGACAACCCGGCGGTGCGCGCCCGCCAGTACCCGCACGAACTCTCTGGCGGTATGCGCCAGCGGGTGCTGATCGCCATCGCCCTGGCCGGTAACCCACGGCTGATCATCGCCGACGAACCCACCAGCGCGCTGGACGTGACCGTGCAACGCAAGATCCTCGATCACTTGCAGCGGCTGGTGGCCGAGCGTGGCATCTCGTTGCTGATCATCACCCACGACCTGGGCATGGCCACCGACCGCGCCGACCGCCTGCTGGTGATGAAACAGGGCGAACTGGTGGAGCAAGGCCCACCCGCGCAGATCGTGCAGGCACCGCAGCACCCGTACACCCGCGCCCTGCTCAATGCCGCACCGGCATTCAGCGCTCGTCGCCAGCCCCGCCAACTGGCGCCGGGCTCAAAGCCGATCCTGAGCCTGCAGGGTGTTGGCAAAACGTTCGAATTGCCCAAGGTCAAAGGGCAGGACAAAAGCTTTGTCGCGCTGCAGGGCCTGGACTTGCAGGTTCACCCGGGGCAAACGCTGGCCATCGTCGGTGAATCCGGTTCGGGCAAGAGCACCGCCCTGCGCATTGCCCTGGGCCTGGAAACGCCCAGCCAAGGCCACGTGCTGTTCGACCAGCAGGATGTCACGGGCCACGGCTGGCGCCAGTTCCGCCCCTTGCGCCGACGCATGCAACTGGTGCAGCAAAACCCCTTCGCTGCCCTCGACCCGCGTTTCACGGTGTTCGACAGCATCGTCGAGCCGCTGGTGTCGTTTGGCCTGCTCAAAGGTGCGGCCCTGGAGCAACGCGCGCGTCAACTGATCGAACGCGTGCACCTGCCTTTGCATTACCTGGACCGCCTGCCCCGCGAACTGTCCGGCGGCCAGCGCCAGCGCGTGGCGATTGCCCGGGCGCTGGCGCTACAGCCAGAACTGTTGCTGCTCGACGAGCCCGTCAGTGCCCTGGATGTGTCGGTGCAGGCGCAGATTCTGGCACTGCTGGATGAGCTGCAACGAGAGTTGGGCATGGCTTATGTGCTGGTATCGCATGACCTGGCGGTGGTAGCGAGCATGGCCGACCAGGTGCTGGTATTGCGCAAGGGTCAAGTGGTGGAACACGGGGCGGTGGAGCAGGTTTTCGAGCGGCCGGCGAGCGAGTATACGCGGGAGTTGATTGCTGCCATTCCTGGGCGCCCAGCCTCTGCTGCGGCTTGAGTTCTAGCGCCCCACAGCCTGATATTTTTGCCAGTTGCAAGGCTGTGGGCATCCCATCAAGCTAGATTGAAATCAGGAGGCTCTATTCATGTTTATATTTTATCAGTCTGGCAAACCCACTGCCTTGGTTCAATCTTCCAGAACTACTCGAATATTCAATCAAAGCCGACAGGCGCTCGCCATCCAATACAGATCACACTCCTCTATTAGTATAATTGCCTCAGACAAAATGCAATCCTCCGTCGTGGAGGCTCGCGGCCACGTCCTGCACTCACTGTCTTACACCCCTTTTGGCTTCAACCAAGCGACCGGGGAACTGCCTGTAGGCTTTAACGGCGAGCACTGCGACGCTGTGACAGGCATGTACGGTTTGGGCGCAGGATACCGTTGGCTTTCAACAAAATGTATGCGTTTTTCGAGCCCTGACAACCTCAGCCCTTTTGCTAAAGGGGGCATCAATGCCTACACCTATGTTCGCAACGACCCGGTTAATCTGCTCGATCTAGACGGTCACGCGCCGTCGGCTCCGATACTCCATGGAACCAAGATGCGTCGGTTCCAATACGGTTTCAGAAAAATTCAAGCATTCGATGAAAATTTTGGGGTCTATGAATCCAAACCTGGTCTTTTTAAAAAGCCCAAGCTATTGATATACACTCATGGCAACGAGAATAAAATACTAATCGACGACGTCGCCATGGGCCCATTTGAATTCGCCACATGGCTAACGAGCAAAAATATAAATCTTCAGAAATACAGGAAAGTCATTTTTGCCACTTGCCTAGGAGGCTACGGCGAATCGTTTGGGCAAAAATTCTCAAATCAGAACAATGTCAAGGTCAGCGCTATTCCCGGCATCGGCGACGCAACGATGGTAAACGGCGTAGAACCTGGCACCTTCAGTTTCGGGCTTTTATCCGAACCTTATGAAGGCATTGCGGAGACAACACCACAACGCCCACGGGCTTACTCATTCGTAGAATTCACACCACAAGACGCTAAAAAATTTCGAAGCGCATGATTGAAGAGAGCATTAAGAACGCCCCCAATGAACGGGGTTATTCCATAGCATTTGACGCAACCTAAAATGCATATTATGCATCATCGCATTGATTTTAATACCATTAAATAATATTAGCATAGAACCACAAAGCCTTTCACAACCCCGCCCCACACCCGCTAAGGTCACTCCAGACCGACCCCTTTCCTGGCGGAGGCCGTCCACCACGACCACCCCAGGAGCCTTGCACGCATGCCACCTCTCTCACCCGCACCCCTGCTTCATCTTCGCCCACGGGCCAGGTGACGCATGGCTGTCCCCATTCCCTTTGCAACACAACCCACAGGTACTCCGATGAGCAAACGACAGATCCGCCTGGGCGCCATGATCCATGGCGTCGGCCACGGCTGGGGCGAATGGCGCCACCCAGAGGCGTTGGCCGATGCCAGTGTCAATTTCGGCTTCTACAAACAGCAGGCCAAGCTGGCCGAGGCGGCAAAGTTCGACTTCGCCTTCATCGCCGACAGCCTGCACATCCACGCCCGTTCCAGCCCCCACTACCTCAACCGTTTCGAGCCGCTGACCATCCTTTCGGCGCTGGCTGCGGTTACCGAGCACATCGGCCTGGTGGCCACGGTCACGGTCAGCTACACCGAGCCGTTCCAGGTGGCACGCCAATTTGCCTCGCTGGACCTGATCAGCGGCGGGCGTGCTGGCTGGAACGTGGTGACCTCCTGGCTTTCCGGCACCGCCGACAACTTCGGCAAGGCTGAACACCCGCCGCATGCCGTGCGTTACCGGATTGCCCGTGAGCATGTGGATGTGGTCAAGGGGCTGTGGGACTCGTGGGAAGACGACGCCTTTACCCGCGACAAGCAAAGTGGGCAGTTCTTCGACCCGGCCAAACTGCACACCCTCGGCCACCAGGGCGAGTACTTCAAGGTCAAGGGCCCACTGAACATCCAGCGTTCGCCCCAAGGGCAGCCCCTGATCTTCCAGGCTGGCGTGTCGGAAGACGGTCGCAACTTCGCGGCGCAAAACGCCGACGCCATTTTTGTCAGCCCGGAATCGTTCGACGACGCTCACGCCTATTACCAGGACCTCAAGCAGCGTGCCACGCGCCATGGCCGCGACCCCGACGCACTATTCATCCTGCCCGGCATCCGCCCCATCGTCGGCCGCAACGCCAAGGAGGTCGAGCAGCGCTACCAGCAGGCCGTCAACCTGGTGAGCATCGAGGATGCCCTGGTAGCCCTGGGTCGCCCCTTCAACGACTACGACTTCAGCCAGCATGACCTGGACGCGCCCTTCCCCGACCTGGGCACCCTGGGCAACGACAGCCACAAGGGCACCTCGGACCAGCTCAAGCAACTGGCCCGTGATGAAGGCCTGAGCCTGCGCGAACTGGCACTGCGCTTCTCGCGCCCACGCAGAGACTTCGTCGGCACCCCGGAGCAGGTTGCCGATGCCTTGCAGCACTGGTTCGAAAACGACGCTGCCGACGGTTTCATCATCAACTCGTTGCTACCCGACGGCCTGCAGTACTTCACCGAACACGTGGTACCGCTGCTGCAAGCCCGTGCCCTGGTGCGCAGTGAGTACACCGGTAAAACCCTGCGCGACAATTTCGGCCTCAGCGTGCCGGAAAACCGCAACACCCTGCGCCGCAGCCAGGCAGCGGTTGCCTGAGCCTACCCAGACAAGGAGTTTTGTTCCATGAGCCTCGAATTCATCGGCCTCATCGGCCCGCAGGAAAGCAGCGAATCCCAGGCGCCACGTGGCCCGCTGGTTGATCTTGAGTTCATCAAGGCCTTCTCCCAGGCCCAGGAATATGGCGGCTTCGACAAGGCATTGCTGGCAGTCAACACCAGTGCGCCGGATTCGATGATCCTGGCCAGCTACGTGGCAGCGCTTACCGAGCGTATCGGCCTGCTGGTCGCCCACCGCCCGGGCTTCCAGGCGCCAACTTTCGCTGCCCGCCAGTTCGCCACCCTTGACCAATTGAGCGGGGGCCGGGCATCGATCAACGTCATCACCGGCGGCGATAGCGGCGACCTGCAGCGCGATGGCGACTTCCTCGACAAGGATGCCCGTTATGCCCGCACCGATGAGTACCTGCAGGTACTGCGCAACACCTGGACCCGCCAGGAGCCGTTCGACCACCTGGGCACTCACTACCGCGTTGAAGACAACCTGACCTTGGTCAAACCGGTGCAGCATTTGCCCATCTACTTCTCCGGTGCGTCAGACGCCGCGGTTGAAGTGGCCGCCAAGCACGCCGACGTCTACATGATGTGGGGCGAACCGCTGGATCAGGTACGCGAGCGCATCGCCAAGGTGCGCAAGGCTGCCGCCCGCTACGGGCGCGAGAAGCACATCCGCTTCAGCTTGTCGTTGCGACCGATCCTGGGCGGCACCGAGGCCGAAGCCTGGGCCCGCGCCGAGCGTATTCTGGCCGATGCCCAGGAACGCATCGGCATCCGTCAGGGCAACCGCCGCGAGAAAAACTTCGGCAAGAGCAACACCGGCTCCGAACGCCTGGTGCAACTGGCCAGCCAGCGCAAGGTGCATGACACCCGGCTGTGGACCGAGATTGCTGCGTTGGGCGGCGGTGCCGGTAACTCCACCTCGCTGGTAGGCACTGCAGACCAGGTGGCCGAGGCCGCATTGGCCTACTACGAACTGGGGGTGACCACCTTCCTGTTCCGCGGCTTTGACCAGCTGCGCGATGCGGTGGAATACGGGCAGGACCTCATTCCCCGTATTCGGGCGTTGGTAGAACAGCATGAGGCTGGACGCAGCACCCGCACAGCCTAGATCTCCATTCGCTTCACCAGCCTCTTCGCGGCGGTTCGACGCCTCGACATGCCCGCGAAGAGGCCGGTGCAGGCAAACACTTCCCCAACACCCTACGCCAGCCTTATCAGGACCTGGCGCCTATTCGCCTGCGTGCTCCACCGTACTCCGAGGACATGATGTCTAGAACACCGCTTTTCGCCCTGCCCCTGGCCTGCCTGCTCACCCCCTTCGCCAATGCCGCCCCAACTACCGAAGACCCGCGCCTGGACACCGTCACGGTGATCTCCACCGGCCTGCGAGGCAACCAGCGCACCGTCGCCGACAGCCCGGCCCCCATCGACGTGATCAGCAGCGAGCAGCTATTGCGTACCGGCCGCGCCGAGTTGTCCGAGGCCATCTCCAAACTACTGCCCTCGTTCAACTTCGGCACCAACATTGCCGGCTTCCAATCCGGCGTGCGGCCACTGAGCAACCGCAGCCTGGGCCCGGCCTACACCCTGGTGCTGGTCAATGGAAAACGCCGCCACAACAGCGCCGTGCCGGCCAGCGGCTCGACCGACAACAGCGGTGCCAACGCCGTTGATATCGACATGATCCCGGTCAGCGCGGTGTCGCACATCGAGGTTCTGAAAGACAGCGCCGCCGCCCAGTACGGTTCGGATGCGGTGGCCGGAGTGATCAACATCATCCTCAAGAGCGCCAGCAGCGGCGGCCACTACGAAAGCAGTTACGGCCAGCTGTACAGCGGCCAGGGCGAAACCATCAAGCTGGCGGGCGACCAGGGCTTCAGCCTGGGTGACGGCGGTTTCCTGCACCTGTCGGGCGAGGCACGCAAGCGCGGCACCGCCAACTGGATCGACAAGGCCGCCCCCGATTACCGCGCCTACTTCGAAGACGACCGCCAGGCCGCCTGGGACCACCGGGCGGTGAAGAACGGCGACCCTGACCTGCGCGCCTTCAACCTCGGTTACAACGCCGAGTTGCCCATCAGCGACGATTTGAAGCTGTATTCATTCGCCACTTATGCCGAGCGCAAGCTGGAGGCTTTCAACAACTACCGCCTGCCCAACAGCAACGCCTCGATCCCGGAGTTGTTCCCCGACGGGTATTTCCCGCTCAACAACATCAAGGACACCGACTACCAGTGGCTGCTCGGCGCACGTGGCGCCGCCGGTGCCTGGGACTGGGACCTGTCCACCACCTACGGGCGCAACAAGAACCAGCAGTCCAGCGACCTGACCATCAACCCCACCTACGGCCCGGCCTCGCCAACCTCGTTCGATGACCTGGCAACCTTGCGGTTTGACCAGTGGGTGAACAACCTGGACCTCACCCGCGCCTTCGACGGCCTGTTCGGCCTGGCGGTACCGACCCGCGTCTCGGCCGGCCTGGAGCACCGCTGGGAGCGCTTCCAGACCTTTGCCGGCGACCCCATCGCCTACAGCGTCGGGCCCTACACCTACCCGGCTACCCTGGCAGACGGGCGCCCCAACCCGCTCTATGCGCTGGCCAACGGCCAGACCGCCGTGGGCGCCCAGGCTGCGCTGACCATTCGCCCGGAAGACGAGGCCGATGTGAAGCGCAACAACTATGCCGCCTACATCGACCTCGGCCTGGACCTGACGCCGCGCTGGTACCTGGGCGCCGCCGCGCGCGTCGAGCACTACGACGACGACTCGGGCAACACCGCCAGCTTCAAGCTCAATTCACGCTATGAACTGAGCGAAACCGTGGCGGTACGCGGCACTCTGGGCAGCGGCTTCCGCGCCCCGTCGCTGACCCAGAGCGGCTACACCGTCAGCGACAACCGCACCGCGCTGGACGCCGACGGCAACGTAGTGCCGGCCTTGCGCCGCACCGTGGCGCCCGGCAGTGCCGCCGCGCTGGCATTCGGCGGCGACAAGCTCGACCCGGAGAAATCGCGCAACGCCGGCCTTGGCCTGACCTGGCAACCGGCGCACCGCACCAGCGTTACCCTGGACACTTACCTGATCGACATTGACGACCGCATCCTGCTCACCGAAAACCTCTACGACCGGCAGAACGGTGCCGGTGCCATTGGCGACATCCTCGAATCGCTGGGCCTGGCACGCACAACCTGGATCAACTACTACACCAACGCCTTCGACACCCGCACCCGCGGCCTCGACCTGGTGGGCGACCACACCAGCGAGTTCGGTGCCTGGGGCGATGTGCGCTGGACCTTGGGCTTCAACTGGAACAAGACGACCGTACGCGGCACCCGGGGTACGCCCGCAGCGCTGGCCGCCGCCGGTATCGACGTGGTCGGCCATGGCCGCGAGGGCGACCTGGTGGCAGCCTCGCCGAGAACCAAATGGGTACTGGGCAGCCAGTGGTTGCTGGGCAGCTTCACCGGCACCTTGCAGACCACCCGCTACGGCAAGGTCGAAACCTGGCAGCAGAACCAGGCCCAGGACCGCACCTTCGGCGCCAAGTGGATCACCGACCTGGACCTGTCCTACCTGCTGTTCGACAGCCTGACCGTCAGTGTGGGTGGCACCAACATCTTCAATGTGCGACCCGACAAGAACGGCGTGTACAACGCCAACGGCAACCAGGCGGCGTACGGCAACCCACCGTTCCACCCAGGTGGCGGCTATTGGTACACCAAGCTGGCCTATGACTTCTGAAGCATCTGCACATTTGCTCCTGGCCTGTGGGAGAGGGTTCACCCGCGAAGCATCCAACCCGGTGCATGGCACCGACAAAGCCGGTGTTCGCGGGTAAACCCACTCCCACAGGTGTGCCTTGCACCTTCGGTACTTGGCAATTGACGCAAACCCCGCCCCCATGCTCTCCTTATGCCTCACGTTCAGGTGCCCCCACAGGGGGTGAAACGGGAAACCGGTGCGTCCCAGGCCCTCCAGCAGGGCCGGACAATGCCGGTGCTGCCCCCGCAACGGTAAGCGAGTGAAGCGTCTGTACCACTGTGCCATGTAGTCCGGCATGGGAAGGTGACGCTTTCCAGGAGCCCTGCTCCTCCTCGCAAGCCCGGAGACCGGCCTGGCGTTCATGAACACCCCGCGGAGGGCGGGCGCTGTTGCATTCCCCTGGGCGGCCACGCATCGGGGATGCCGCGCTTGCCCGTTGCCCACAAAAAGCAGAGGAACGCGTCATGCCCGTCACCAGCACCAAGCAGCACAGCCTTGCCACACCCGTCACCCTCAGCCAGCGCGTCGTCATCGCCGTCGGCGCCAGCCTGCTGGGCCTGTGCCTGGTGTACTTCGCCGGCTTTTCGCACATCGAGGCCGTGCACAACGCCGCCCACGACACCCGCCACAGCGCCGCCTTCCCCTGCCACTGAGTACGCCTGATGATCACGCGCATTGCCCGTACCGCGGGCTTCAGCGGGCTGCTTGCGGCCCTGCTGCTGACCCTGCTGCAAAGCTTCTGGGTCGCCCCGCTGATTCTTGAGGCGGAAACCTACGAATCCTCGGCCCCTGCCGCACAGCACGAACATGGTGGCGAAGTGGCCGCCCATGAGCACAGCGCCGAAGCCTGGTCGCCGGAAGACGGTTGGCAGCGGGTGCTGTCCACCACCGGGGGCAACCTGGTGGTCGCAGTCGGCTTCGCCCTTATTCTCGCCGCCCTGTACAGCCTGCGCGAACCGCAGCGTGCCGGCACCGGTGCGCTGTGGGGCCTGGCCGGTTTTGCCGTGTTCTGCCTGGCCCCGACGTTGGGGCTGCCACCGGAGCTGCCCGGCACTGCTGCCGCCGACCTGGGGCAACGCCAGGCCTGGTGGATTGGCACGGCCAGCGCCACGGCCCTTGGCCTGGCCTTGCTGGTGTTCGCCCGCCACTGGCTACTGAAGGCGCTGGGCGCCGTGCTGCTGGTAATCCCCCATGTAATCGGTGCTCCGCAGCCCGAAGTACATGAAAGCCTGGCCCCCGAAGCACTGGAGACCCAGTTCAAGATGGCCTCCTGGCTGACCAACGCTGCATTCTGGGTAGCCTTGGGCCTGCTCAGTGCGTGGCTGTTCCGCCGCTCCAGCCAGGCCTGATGCCAGCGTTCTACGCCGGCTTCGGCTGCCGCCGGGGCTGCCCGGCGGACACCCTGCAAACCCTGCTGCACCAAGCCCTGGCTAGCCAGGGCCTGGCGCTTGCCGACCTGCGCGGCATTGCCAGTATCAGCCTCAAGGCCGACGAAGCCGGCTTGCAGCAACTGGCCGAACGCCTTGGCTTGCCTTTGGTGCTGTACCATAGCGCACAACTGCAAGCCTTTGAGCCGCTGCTCAGCCACCGCTCTGCCACAGCCCATGCCCACAGCGGCTGCTGGGGCGTGGCCGAAAGCGCGGCGCTGGCCCTCGCCAGCGAGCAGCCCGGGAGCACAGCCCGGTTGCTGCTGACCCGCCAGGTACTGGGCCCGGCGACCCTCGCCCTGGCCTGCTGAACAATTCGCTCCTCTTTCTTGCAAGGACTTTCCATGACGGTGTATTTCATCGGTGCCGGCCCCGGCGACCCGGAACTGATCACGGTCAAGGGCCAACGGCTGATCCGCCAGTGCCCGGTGATCATCTATGCCGGCTCACTGGTACCTGCTGCCGTGCTCGACGGCCACCAGGCCGAGACCGTGATCAACAGTGCCGAGTTGCACCTGGAGCAGATCATCGCCGCCATGCGCAGCGCGCACGAACAAGGCCAGGACGTGGCCCGGGTGCACAGCGGCGACCCCAGCCTGTACGGCGCCATCGGTGAGCAGATCCGCCACCTGCAGGCGCTGGGCATCGATTACCAGATCATACCCGGGGTCACGGCCACGGCGGCCAGCGCCGCTCTGCTTGGCTGCGAGCTGACCCTGCCACAGGTCGCGCAGACGGTGATCCTCACCCGCTATGGCGACAGTTCGCCAATGCCACCCGGCGAACAACTGGGCGACCTTGCGCGCCATGGCAGCACCCTGGCGATTCACCTGGGGGTCAAGCACCTGTCGCGAATCGTCGAACAACTGCTACCGCACTATGGCGCGCACTGCCCGGTGGCGGTGGTCCATCGTGCCACATGGCCTGACCAGGACTGGGTGCGCGGCACCCTTGGCGATATCGTCGAGCGCGTCGCAGCCAAGGATTTTCGCCGCACGGCGCTGATCCTGGTAGGCCATGTGCTCGGGGACACTCCATTCGCCGAGTCGGCCTTGTACCGTGCCGGGCACGCGCACCTGTACCGCCCTGGCGACTGAGCATTGCCAGCATTGCCACGGGCGTAGCAGACTCCGGGTTCCCGCCTGCGAACAGGAGTCACACCCATGCTGGAATTACGCCCCAACTGCGAGTGCTGCGATACCGACCTGCCGGGCGACAGCCCCGATGTGCTGATCTGCTCCTTCGAATGCACCTTCTGCCGCGCCTGCGCCGATACCCGCTTCAAGGGCCGCTGCCCCAACTGTGCCGGCCAGCTGGTGGCCCGCCCGACGCGGGTCGGCCAGGCGCTGGTCAATAACCCCGCTGCCACCCAACGCGTGAACTAAGCACACGCTGCTTGCGCCTGACTCCACACCTCAAACCAGGCATTGCCGCTTTGATAGGGTGATGCCTTTCCCGTTGCTTGTAGGACTTTTCAACAACAAGCGCGCGGATTATCAACACTTCTATACTCGGCATTACCAAACCTCGGGATTGGTCGTATCTTGCAGCGCTTCCGATTAACCCACTTGCAGACGTATTCCTGAGTGTTCCAGGAAGCGGACCACATCTTGACAGGAGTTTTCCACATGACAACCGTGCTGATCGTCGACGACCACCCCATTGTCCGACTGTCTTTGCGCCTACTACTGGAGCGTGAACGTTTTCATGTCGTTGGCGAGGTGGGTAACGGCAGCGAAGTGGCGCAGGTAGCCCGCGACCTGCGCCCGGACGTGGTAGTGCTCGACATCGGCCTGCCCGGCCTGGACGGCATGGAAGTGATCAAACGCCTGCAGTGCCTGGAGCCAGTGCCCAAGATCATGGTGCTGACCGGCCAGGCCACCGACCTGTACGTGCGGCGCTGTCTGGATGCCGGCATCGGCGCTTTCGTCACCAAGGAAGAAGACCACGAAGCGCTGCTGTTTGCCCTCAAGGCCCTGGTCAAGGGCTATTCGACCTTCCCGCAAATGTCGGTCAACAGCAACTCGCTGGAGAGCGAACCGGTACGCCTGGCCAGCCTGTCGAACCGTGAAATGGAAGTGCTGCGGCGCCTGGCGCGCGGCGAAAACAACAAAAATATCGGCACCTGCATGAACCTGAGTGCCAAGACCATCAGCACCTACCGGGGCCGTATCATGGAAAAGCTCAAGACCGAATCGCTGGTTGAAATGGTCGACCTGGCCAAACGCAACAGCGTCTACTGAGCGCTCGGCCGCCATGAAGCGCCTGCTGGCGTGCATGCTCCTGGCCATCGGCCTGTCCGGCCCCGCCGCGCTGCTGGCCGACAGCGAACCTCGCCAACTGCTGGCGCGCTCGGTCAGTGCCGCAGCGCCGTTGCAACTGTCCAGGGAAGACCGGGAGTGGCTGAAGCAACGCCAATACCTGGTGCTGGGCAGTTCGCGTCCCGACTATCCGCCCTTCGAACTCAACGCCAGCCAGCAGGACTACGAAGGCATTAGCGCAGACTACGCCGGCATCATCGCCGAGCAGCTGGGCATAAACGTCGAAGTACGGCGGTTCGACAACCGCCACGAGGCCATCGCTGCGTTGCGTGAGGGCAGTATCGACCTGCTGGGCAGCTCCAATGCCTTCGAGGCGGCAGATGCCCAGCTTGACCTGAGCACCCCGTATGCCGACGACATGCCCGTCATCGTCACCCGCGAAGGAACCAGCCTGAAGAACAAACCCGACCTCGCCGGCCTGCGCCTAGCGATGGTCGATCACTACCTGCCGGCCAGCACCGTACGCAATCTGTACCCCAAGGCGCAGTTAAGCCTGTACCGCTCGACCCTGGCCGGGCTGGCCGCTGTCGATCTGGGCGAGGCCGATGCCTACCTGGGCGATGCCATCAGTACCGATTTCACGATTGGCAAGAGTTACCAGGGCACGCTCAGAATCGACCACTTCTGCCAGGTCCCTGCGGGGGCATTTGCCTTTGCCCTGGCCAGCGACAACCCTCGCTTGCGTCGGTTGGTCGACATGGCGCTAGCGCGCATCACCGACAGCGAGCGGCTGAATATCCTGCGCCGCTGGAGCAGTGGCCACACCAGCCTGCTGCTGCAGCGTCACCTCACCGCCTTGAGCAAGGAAGAGGAAGCCTGGATCGCGGCCCACCCCAACATCAATGTCTTGGTCAACACCTCGTTGGCGCCACTGACGTTCAACGACGCCGAACACCGCCCAACCGGCATCACCCTGGACCTGCTGAAACAGATTTCGCTGCGCACAGGGCTGCACTTCAGCGCGGTCGAAAGCGATTCGGCGCAGGCAATGGTCGAGCGTCTGGCCCGTGGCGATGCACAAATGATTGGCGCATTGGGCTATGGCGCGGATCGCGCGAAACAACTGCGCTTTACCCGCCCCTACCTGGTCAGCCCACGCGTTCTGGTTACCCTTAGCGACAGTACTTTCCCGGCACAGGCCAAGGCGCTGGATGGTCAGCGCATCGCCGTGGTACGCGGCTCGCCGCAGCGGGCGCTGCTGCAACAACGCTACCCGCAGGCCCGGCTGGTGGAAGTGGACAACCCGCTCGGTCTCATGGAGGCCGTGGCCGGGGGGGCTGCCGACGCTGCCCTTAGCAGCCATATCAACGCCGCCTACTACATCAGCCATGTTTTCAAGGGCCGCTTGCGCATCGCCAGCGTGCTGGACGACGACCCGGCCATTGCCGCATTCGCCGTGGCCGCGGACCAGCCGCAGCTACAGGCCATCCTCGACAAGGCACTGCTGAGCATTCCACCCGAAGAGCTCGACCAGCTGGCCAACCGCTGGCGCACCAGCACCTTGGTCAGCGATAGCCCTTGGCGCGACTACCGCACCCTGGCCTTGCAGGTACTGGTTTTGTCGGCCCTGCTGCTGGCGGGCGTGGTGTTCTGGAACAGCTATCTGCGCAAGCTGATCAACCAGCGCACCGAGGCCCAGCACGCGCTGCAGGCGCAGCTGGCCTTGAGCCGCGGCCTGCTCGAACAGCTGCGTCAGACCAAGGACGACGCCGAACAGGCCAGCCAGACCAAAAGCACCTTCCTGGCCACCATGAGCCATGAAATCCGCACCCCGATGAATGCCGTGATCGGCCTGCTGGAGCTGGCCCTGGAAGACAGCCGCAAGGGGCATTGCGACGCCCAGACCCTTCAGACTGCCCATGACTCGGCCATCGGCCTGCTTGAGCTGATTGGCGATATTCTCGACATTTCCCGCATCGAATCTGGGCACATTACCCTGCAACCGGTACCCACAAACCTGGTCGAGCTGGTACGCGCTACAGTACGGGTGTTCGAAGGAAACGCTCGGGCCAAAGGCTTGTATCTGCACGCAGCACTGCCTGCCGAGCCGGTCTGGGTGCTGGCAGACCCGCTGCGGCTCAAGCAGATCCTGTCCAACCTGATCAGCAACGCCATCAAGTTCACCGACCGCGGCGAGGTACAGGCCAGTTTGCTGATACCTTCAACTGGGGGGGACAGTAGCCAGTCTATCGACCTGTCTGTGCGTGACACCGGCATCGGCATCAGCCCCGTTGATCAGGCCCGGCTGTTCAACACCTTCGTGCAGGCTGATGGACCGCGGGCACGCCAAGGGGCGGGCTTGGGGCTGGTGATCAGCCGCACCTTTGCCGAACTCATGGGCGGCAACTTGAGCCTGCAAAGCGTCGAAGGTGTCGGCACCAAGGTGCAAGTCAGCCTGCAATTGCCAGCCTGCCCGGCACCGCAACCTGTTGAGCAGCACACCCCGGCAGCCGAAAGCAGCAGTGGCCCGCTGGATATCCTGGTAATCGACGACTACCCTGCCAACCTGCTGTTGCTGGAGCGACAACTGCACACCCTGGGCCATCACGTGACCCTGGCAGAAAATGGCCAGGTCGCGCTGGAGCGCTGGCAGGCAGGGCATTTCGACCTGGTGATCACCGACTGCAGCATGCCGGTGATGGACGGCCACGAACTCACCCGCCGCATTCGCAGCCTTGAAGCCGAACGCGGCCTGCCGGCGTGCCAGATCCTCGGCGTGACTGCCAATGCCCAGGCCGAAGAACGTGACCGATGCCTGGCCAGCGGCATGAACGAATGCCTGTTCAAACCGATCGGCCTGAGCACCCTCAAGGCTCACCTGCCTCAAGCCCGCAGCGCCCCAGAACCGCCACTGCGCAGTAGCGGCTTCAACCTGGCTGAACTGCGCCACCTGACCCAGGACGACAGGCAACTGACGCGGCATCTGCTGGAACAGCTTTCAATAAGTGTCGGCGAAGATCTCGCCTCTTTGCGCGCGTTGGCACCCGAGGCCTCCGATGAGGCCGTTCGCACCCTGGCTCACCGCATCAAGGGCGGCGCGAAGATGATAAGGGTGCGCGGCGTGGTCAAGGATTGCGAAGCCATCGAGAACGCTCATGCGCGGGGCCTGCCAACGGTTGATCAGCGTGAACAACTGCAAATCAGCCTGCAAGCCCTGCTGAACGAGCTGAGCGACGCACTCAATGCAGTTGAAGCGTCGAGCTGATCTGGCTGATGGCATCCACCACGTGCCGCGAACCCTGCTGGATTTCCATGATCACCGTACCGGCCTCATTGGCCAGTGCAACCCCATGACCGGTGCGGGTCAAACTCGACTGCATGCTGGCCACGGCCAGCAGTGACAGGTCGTGGTTCTGCCGCACGACATCGACGATTTCCAGGGTGGCCTTGCTGGTCCGCGCCGCCAGGTTGCGCACCTCGTCGGCCACCACGGCAAAACCGCGCCCGTGATCCCCGGCGCGGGCCGCCTCGATGGCCGCGTTCAGGGCCAGCAGGTTGGTCTGGTCGGCAATGCCCCGAATGGTCAGCACGATCTGGCCGATCACATCTGACTGCTTGCTCACGGCATCGATGCTGCGTGCAGCCTCGTTCAGCTCATGGGAAATCTGCTCGATCACCTGCACCGTCTGCTGCACCACCTCGGTGCCCTTGCGCGCACAGGCATCGGTCTGCATGGAACTGGCATGGGCGGCGTCGGCGGCGGTTTGCTGGGTACTGACCTGACGGGTGATGTCACTGGCGAACTTCACCACTTTGTACAAGCGGCCCTTGCTGTCGAATATCGGGTTGTAGGAGGCCTCCAGATAGACCATCTGGCCCTGCTTGTTGATGCGTTCGAAGCGGTGCGAATGGTACTCGCCGCGGTTGAGCGATGCCCAGAACTCACGGTACTCGGCCGATTCGCGCTCCTGCGGCAGGCAAAACAACCCGTGATGGCGGCCAACCACCTCGTCCAGGCGATAGCCCATGGTGTCGAGGAAGTTCTGGTTGGCCTTGATCACACGGCCTTGCGGGGTGAACTCGATCACTGCCATGGAGCGACCGATGGCCTTGAGCAGGCTCTCGCTCTCGTGCTCCTGCACGACCCGCTGACTGATGTCGGCTGCCACCTTGATCACGCTGGTTACCTGGCGCTGTTCGTCCAGCACCGGCATGTAGCTGGCCTCCAGCCAAACCTCGCGGCCGGCCTTGTCGAGGCGTTCGAACGTACCGCTGATCGCCTTGCCCTGGCCCAGTTCACGCCACAGCTGCTGGTACTCGGCAGTTTGCGCATAGCCCGGTTCGCAGAATAACCGATGGTGTTTGCCCCGCAGCTCGTCTGCGCTGTAGCCCATGGCTTGGCAAAAACGCTCGTTGGCATCGAGGATGGTGCCATCAGGGGCGAACTCGATCATCGCCATCGAACGGCTGATCGCCGCCAATTTGGCTTGCGTGCCGCTCAAGGCCTGGTGAGTGCGCTGGATCTCAACCAAATCGGATTTGCGATGGAAATCGAACATGACGCCGGGCTCCTTTATGCGCGGTGTCCTGAGCATAGATCGCCGTTGGCGCCGTGCAAGCACAGTGCTATCACTTTAGGATTACTACATTGATATGACAGGACGCGCCTGCACAGCCACGAGTTCTCGCTACGAACTCTCGCGCACCATCAGCTCAAAGCCCAGATCCTGTTGCGTATCCGCCACCCGCTTGCCATCGAGCAACGCCAGCAGCGCCTGCGCCGCGCCACGCCCGACTGCGGCCCGGGGCGTGCGAATCGAGGTCAGGCGCGGCACCATGTGTGCCGAAGCGGGCAAGTCGTTGAACCCCACCATGGCCACCTGACGTGGCACTTCCACCCCTTGGCGCAGTGCCTGCAGCACCGCCCCTTGGGCCAGGTCGTCGTTGCAGAAGAAGATACCGTCGACATCCGGCGACTGTTGCAGCAACTGGCTGAACAGCACACTGCCCAAGGCAATCGACGAAGGCTCCGGCGCCAGTACCTCCAGCTCGGCCGCCTGCAAACCGGCCTCGGCCAACGCCTGGCGGAAACCTTCGGCCCGCTGCATTACCCGTGGATCGAGCTGCGCGGCAATGAACGCCAGGCGTTGGCGCCCACGCTCGATCAAATGCCTGGCCGCAGCGCGCCCGGCCTGCTGCTGCGAAAAACCCACCGACAATGCCCCTGGCTCGCCATTGAGCTCCATCATGTGCACACACGGCACACCGCTGGCGGCCAGCATCTGCCGCGCCGCGTCGCTGCGCTCGAAACCGGTCAACAGCATGCCGCAGGGCTGGTAGGCCAGGTAATTGCGGATCAGATTCTCTTCTTCGGCAAGGTCGTAGTGATAGTTGCCAATCAGCACTTCGAGGCCACGCGGGCGCATGACCTCGTGAATGGCTTCCAACGTGTCGATGAACAATTGGTTGGACAACGACGGGATCAACACCACCACCGACTGGCTGCGGGCCGAGGCCAGGGCGCGGGCCGCCGGGTTGGCCACGTAGCCCAGGCTCGCCGCTGCAGCGACGACCTTTTCGACCAGTTCAGGCGCAACCGTGCTGACCCCGCGCAGGGCGCGCGAGGCGGTAATCGGGGAAACCCCGGAAAGCCTGGCAACTTCGGCCAGGGTGGGACGACCTGTAGTACGGGAGCCGGTGCGGGACATGGATGTTGTAATTTTACTACTTGCAAGGATAGGGAACGGCCACTAAGGTAGCGCTGTCTCAGGACGCAGGCAATGTAATCTTTGGCAGCAGCCCGCACGCGCTCGCTACCAGGCGTCCATACTGCGTAAGGACAAGACCAATAACACCGGGGAGGTGGCTGTTCGTCGGCGACGAGACAGCGCTATCTCACCCCGCAGGAGGTACTGATGAATTCTCCCCTGTCCGCCATCGTGGTGATGGGCGTGGCCGGTTGCGGCAAAAGCTGCATCGGCGCTGCCATTGCTGCCCGAAGCGGCGGCCGCCTGATCGAAGGCGACGCTTTCCACCCTGCCGAAAACATCCGCAAGATGAGCGATGGCATCCCGCTGGACGACAGTGACCGCGCCGGCTGGCTGGTGCGCCTTGGCCAGGAGTTGCAGGCCACCACCCAGGCTGGGGAGCGCCCGATCCTGACCTGCTCGGCACTCAAGCGCCGCTACCGCGACACCCTGCGCGATGCCATGCCGGGGCTGGTGTTCGTGTTCCTCGAACTGTCGCCCGCCGAGGCGGAAAAACGCGTACTGGCCCGGCCCGGCCACTTCATGCCGGCTAGCCTGATCGACAGCCAGTTTGCCGCTCTGGAATCGCCACGCGGCGAGCCACTGACGCTGGCGCTGGACGCTACCCAGCCCATAGAAGCACTCGCCGAAGCGGTGGACCGCTGGCTAAAGCGCTGTGGTGAGCAGGGGCTAGCGCAAACCGCCTGACTCCGGCGGCTTTCCCGGCTCACCAAAGACAGCGCTACCTTGACCCGTGAGTGCGGGCAAAGTTCCAAAACGCTACGCCAAAAACAACGATAAGATCGAGGCCTTCAAACCATGTTCGGACTGGCTACTGACACCTTCCTGCTGCTCGATGCGCTGGTTACCATCGTCGGGCTGATCCTGCTGATCACCCACTTCAAAGTGCACCCCTTCGTCGCCCTCACCCTTGCGGCCGGCTTCCTTGGCCTTACCTCCGGCATGCCGGTGGCCAAGGTAATGAAGTCGTTCCAGGATGGTTTTGGCGGTGTGCTCGGCTTCGTCGGCATCGTGCTCGCCCTGGGCACCATGCTGGGCAAACTGATGGCCGACTCTGGGGGTGCCGACCAGATTGCACAAACCCTTATCCGGGCCTTCGGCAAGAAGAACGTGCATTGGGCGATGATGTTTGCCGCCTTCCTGGTGGGCATTCCGCTGTTCTTTGAAATCGGCTTTGTGCTGCTGATTCCGCTGGTGTTCATCGTGGCGCGGCGCTCCGGCGTATCGCTGGTCAAGATCGGCATCCCGCTGCTGGCCGGCCTGTCGGTGGTGCACGGCCTGGTGCCGCCACACCCGGGCCCATTGCTGGCGATCGGTATTTTCCACGCTGATATCGGCAAGACCATCTTCTACGGCCTGATCGTCGCACTGCCCACCGCGATCATCGCCGGGCCGCTGTTCGGCAATTTCATTTCCCGCTACATCCCGGGCAACCCGTCCCAGGAGCTGATGGACCAGATCGCCAAGGAGTCCGACCAGGGCAACCTGCCAAGCTTCAGCATCACCCTGATTACCGTGCTGCTACCCGTAGCGTTGATGTTGCTGAAAACCTTCGCCGACGTGGTACTGCCGGCCGAGCACATCGTGCGCCAGTGGATGGACCTGATCGGCCACCCCATTACCGCCCTGCTCGCGGCCCTGCTGCTGGCCTTCTACACCTTTGGTTCGGCCCGCGGCTTCAACCGCCAGCAGATCATGAAGATGCTTGACCAGAGCCTGGCCCCCACGGCCGCCATCGTGCTGATCGTGGGTGCTGGCGGCGGCTTCAAGCAGATGCTGGTGGACACCGGCGTGGGCAACGTGATCGGGCAGATGGCCGTGCAGGCAGAGATTTCGCCCATCATGCTGGCCTGGCTGGTGGCAGCGGTAATCCGCATCGCGACCGGCTCTGCCACGGTCGCTACCATTACCGGGGCAGGTATTGTTGCACCGGTAATCGAACTGGTCCCGGGTGTGAACCGTGAGTTGCTGGTGCTGGCCACCGGTGCTGGCTCGTTGATCCTGTCGCACGTGAACGACGCCGGCTTCTGGCTGGTGAAGCAGTATTTCAACATGACCGTAGCGGAAACCTTCAAGACGTGGAGCATGATGGAAACCATCCTCTCGGTGGTTGGCATCATCTTCATCATGTTGTTGGCGCAGGTGGTGTAACCGTTTATCGGGGTAATGGCACCTTGATGCTTTGGGTAGGGCCAAAGGAAATCATGAGACCTATCCGAAGCAAAGGAGCCTGCCATGCCCCGCTCAAGCATTCTGCTGATTGCCCTGCTCGCCTCGCCAATGGCCCTGGCCGCCGGCACTGGCCCCACCTACCCTGACGACCCACACAACCCGGCGCCACGGCCGGGCGTGGACAGCACCCTCAACCCGATCGAAAAGCCCATGCCGCGGGATACTGACACGCGCATCCAAGGTAACGACCCGGAAAGCCCACCGGCCAAGCAGAATGACAACCGCGATCTGCCGGGGATGGATGGCAGTGGCTCGGAGGGTAGCGGATATCAGGGAAACAGCGGTACCAGTACAGGCAACCCTTGACTACGCTAACCAGTGGTCCACCTTAAAAAATCGCAGGGATTGGTGTATGCCTGTACTGGCCTTTTCGCGGGCATGCCCGCGAAAAGGCCGACATGGGCAGTAAAGATTGATCAATTACCACTGGCGTTTGTCTGGGCGTGTCAGCCCCAGCTTCTCGATCCTGTAACGCAACATGTCCCGCGACAACCCGAGCATCCGCGCCGATTTGGTCACATTCCAGTCCGTACGGTCCAGGGTCTTGCACACCAGGTCGCGTTCCATGTCCGGCAGGCTGGTGCCTGGCTCCGGGTCGTGCCGTGGCATCTCGAACATCGCTGGCGCCGGTTGCTGAACCAATGGCTCGTCAATCAAGGTCATGCACAGGTTCAACTGGTGCGCCTGCACCACCTCGTTCGGCGCCAGCAGCACGGTCTGCTCCAGCATGTTGCGCAGTTCGCGCACGTTTCCAGGCCAGCTATAGCCCAGCATCAGGCTCTCGGCCTCGGCGGAAAACCGCAGATTCGGCTTGCCGTAACGCCGGCCATGGTGGGCCAGGAAATGCCTTGCCAGTAACAGGATGTCCTGGCCACGGGCATACAGGCGCGGCACCTTTATGGCGATTATGCGCAGGCGGAAGAACAGGTCGCGGCGGAACTTGCCCTGCTGCACCATCTGCTCCAGGTTGCAGTTGGTGGCACTGATCACCCGCAGGTCTACCTTGCGCTCCTTCACCGCACCAATCCGGCGGATACTGCGATCCTCCAGCAGCTTGAGCAGTTTGGCCTGCAGCACCAGGTCCATTTCGCCGATTTCGTCGAGGAACAAGGTACCGCCGTCGGCGGCCTCTACCAAGCCCAGCCGTCGCTCCTTGGCATCGGTGAATGCGCCCTTCTCGTGGCCGAACAGTTCGGCTTCCAGCAGGTTGGCAGGGATTGAGGCGCAGTTGAACTCGATGAATGGGCCTTTGGCGCGAGAACCATCAAAATGCAGGGCGCGCGCCACCAGCTCCTTACCCGTCCCGGTCTCACCTTCGACCAGCACCGGTGGCAAATCGTCGCTGGCCATACGCCGCTCGGCATCCAGCACCTGGCGCAGGGTGTGCTTGAGGGTGAGCATCACCGACGATTCGCCGATCAACGCCTGCAACCCGGACTTCTGCGCCTCGCGCTCCTGGTAGAACGACAGCGTGCGCTCCATGCGCTCGGCAGCCAGTGCCTTGTCCAGGGTCAATTTGAGCTCGGCAAGCACTACCGGCTTGGTCAGATAATGGAAGGCGCCCTCCTTCATCGCCTGCACGGCATCTTCGACATTACCGTAGCCGGTCATCATGATCACTTTCAGGCCCGGCACCTGCACCACCAGGCTGCGCAGCAGGTCGTGCCCGCTCATGCCTGGCAATGAGTTGTCGGTCAGCACCGCGTCGGGCTGGGCCCGCTTGACCTGCTCCAGCGCAAGCTCGGCGCTGTGGCACACGGTGACCTCGAAGCCCTTGAGGCTGAGGTAGGTGCGAATGTTGTCAGCGAGGATTTCATCATCCTCGACTACCAGGATGCTGTGCTCCATGGTCCCCTCCCGCTGCGATATTGAATGTAAGGCTGACGCGGGTTCCTTCCTCTTCGCGGCTGCTCAGGCTGACCGAGCCGCCAAAACGTTCCATGATGCGCTTGACCAGGGCCAGGCCTACACCGAGGCCGCCCTGCTTGGTCGTGAAGAACGGCTTGAACACCATCCGCTCCTGCTGTTGGCTCATGCCTTTGCCGGTGTCGGTGAGCACGAACTCGGCACGCTGGCCGTCCTTGACATTGACCTGGGCGGTCAGCATGCCGCCTGCCGGCATGGCCTCCAGGGCATTGGAGAACAAGCTGTTGAGAATCTGCGTGAGCTGCAGCGGCTGACTGGCCACCCACTGCTCATCAGGCCCTTCGAAATGAAAGCGCACCCCGTTGCGCTCGATCTGCTGGACGAACGCCAGGTGGGTGTCCTCGATGGCCGCCACCAGGTCCACCGCCTCGGCCTCGTCGCTGAGCGGGCGCAACGACACCAGCAGGTCGCGTACCCAGCGCGACATGCGGTCCACCTGGCTGATGATGTCGGTAATGTTCTTCTGCGCTGCGGGGTTGGCGATTTCCTGGGCCAGTTCGGCGCTGGAACGGATATTGGCCAGTGGGTTGCGCAGGCTGTGCGCCACTGCAGACGACATCTCGCCCAGTGCCACGTAGGTTTCACTGGCCACCAGCCGGTCCTGTTGCAGGTTCAGCATCTGCGCCGCCCGGCGCACGATCCAGAACAGCCCGAAGTAGATCAACGCCCCGCCTACCAGGGTCGAAGCCCAGATCAGCACGTAGCCGCGCTGGATGCGTCGTATCAGGTCTTGCGGCTCCTTGTAGATCTCCACCATGGCCATTACCTGTTCGCCCTGGCTGTCGAACAGCGGAATGTAGTTCTCGATGAACAGGTAGCGCGGTTGACGCAAAAACTTCTGCTCTTCGCGGTCATCCTCGGCCTTGTGGTAGCTGGCCGACACCGCCTTGCGCGAGCGGAAGGCGCGATCCAGATCGCTATCGGCTTCTATCCGCTTGCCGATCAGCTCGACGTTGGTGGACCAGACGATGGTGCGGTCGCGGGCGTAGACATTGGCCAGCAAGGTATCAGGCAGATGCTCGACATGGTCGAGAAATTCGACGCGGGTCGATTCGGCGAGCGCCGGGGTGAACTGCAAGTGCTGCTGGTCCAGGCGCGGGTCGAGCAGTTCACCCATCGTGGTGCCCGGTGGCAACTGCGAATGGCGTACCTCGGCCTGGGCCATGGCCTGAATGAACTGCGCGGTCAGCATCGCATCACGCTGCACGCTATCGCGGACCACAAAGCGCGTGGACACATAACCCAGCCCGCCCGCCACCGCCGTGATGATCAACAGGCTGATGACCGAAAACCAGCGCAACAGGTTGAACTCACGCAATGGCACGGCCAGACCGCTGGCAGTCGCACTGGCCTTGTCGCGAACGTCGTTTTCCAGCATCTGCATCGCGTGGTTCCCGCACAAGGCGTCCGTTCAGAAATGCATCAAGGCCAACCAACAGCAGCCAGTTGATAGCACCCCGCCTGGGCAGCCATAAGCTGCCATGTGTCGCGTGTCGCGCTTCGTCTATCACGCTGCAAGAACTCGGCCAGCGCACAGTACAAATCTAAAAACCATATCTTTCAGTATCTTAGGAGGTCTTTTTAAAAACTACATAAAGATCAGGCCCCACATTTGGGTACTAATGACCCAAAAACAATTAATTCATTTAAATCAATATCTTGTGATGGATTTTTAAAGCCATTTAACAATTCGTCGCCAAGCGGAAATTCAACGACACTCGCGTACCATGGCCTTCACTGCTGCTGAGCCTGACCGAGCCGCCGAAGCGTTCCATGATGCGTTTCACCAGCACCAGCCCCACCCCCAACCCACCCTGTTTGGTGGTAAAGAACGGCCGGAAGGCCATGCGCTGCTGCTGTTCGTTCATACCCTTGCCGTTGTCGGACAGGCGCAGGGTCAGGCTGCGCCGGTCATGGCGCACCACCTCGATACGCAGCCGTCCGCCCTGCTCCATCGATTCCAGCGCATTGGCGATCAGGCTGCTGAAAATCTGCCGCAGTAACGCCGGATGCCCCAACACCTGTACCGCCGGTAACGGTTGCAGGTCCAGGCTCACCCCTTCACGCGCCAACTGCACGGCGTAGCTCTGCAGGCTCTCCTGCAAGGCCAGCGACAAGTCCACCGCGACCGCCTCATCGTTCAGTGGGCGCAGCGACTGCAGCATCTGGCGGATCCACTGCGACATGCGGTCAACCTGGCTGATGATGTCGTTGATATTGCGCTGTGCCGGCCCTTCGTCGAACGCCTGGGCCAGCTCGGCACTGGAGCGGATACTGGCCAGCGGGTTGCGCAGGCTGTGGGCCACCGCCGAGGACACCTCGCCGAGTGCCACATAGGTTTCGTTGTTGATCAGCCGCTTCTGCTGCACTGCCAGCAACCGCGCAGCGCGGTGCATGATGCCGTACAGGCCAACGTAGACCAGTGCGGCGCCGACGGTGATCGCCAGCCAGATCAGTATCAGGCCATGCTCGATACGCACGATCAGGTCATGGGGCTCTTTATAGATCTCGACCATGGCCGTGACATGCTCGCCATCAGCAGCGAACAGCGGAATGTAGTTTTCGATGAACAGCTGCTCGGGCGGGGTGACAAACTTCTGCTCGGCGCGGGCCTCTTCGAAGTTGTGGTAGCTGGCCGAGACTCGCATCTTGTACTCGAAAGCCCGCTCCAGGTCGTCGTCGCTGTCAATCAGCTTGCCAATCAGCGCCGGGTTGGTGGACCAGATCACCATACGGTCGGGGGCATAGATATTGGCCAGCAGCATGTCTGGCAGGTGGGCGATATGGTCAAGAAACTCGCCGCGGGCCTTGCGCCGGGCATCCGGGTCGACGTCCGGCAGGTTGCTGCGGTCGGTGCGCGGGTCCAGCAGCTCGCCCATTGTGCGCACGTTGGGGATCGACACATGGCGCACTTCGGCGTCGGCGATGGAGGTGATGAATTGTGCCGTGAGCAAGGCATCACGCTCAACGCTCTCATCGATGATGAATCGGCTGGAAATCAGCCCCAGGCCGACAGCCACCGAAAGGATGATGGCGAGGCTGACCCAGGCATACCAGCGCAACAGGTTGAACGGCTTGCGTGGGGCTGTCAGCTCGTTACCGGCAGGCACTTCGATGGCGTCGGAACGGGGGGCGATGTCCATGGCGGGCTCCACAGCTGGGCACCTTCAGAAGGTTATAGCCCAGACCTGGGGAAACCGTAGTGCTAAATTGATGGCAACCGCCGAAGGGTACAGGGACCGCGTAACCTCTGACACGCAATTACAGTGGCGAATCATTCGCCAACCCCTGCAGCCTGCGGTATTCGCGCAGCACCGTGGGCACATAGCGCCGGGTTTCGGCAAACGGCGGCACGGCGCCCCGCCGCATCACGGCGTCCGGCCCAGCGTTATAAGCTGCCACGGCCAGGGTGATGTCGTTGTCGAAGAGGGTAAGCATCTGCTTGAGGTATCGTGCCCCGCCCTGCACGTTGTCCTCAGGGTCCAGGCGGTCTTCCACGCCCATTTCGCGGGCAGTATCCGGCATCAGTTGCATCAACCCTACTGCCCCCGCCCGCGACCGGGCCTTCGGGTTGTAGCCGGACTCGGCCTTGATCAGCGCATGCAGCAGGGCCGGTGGCACGTTGTGGATGCGCGCTGCCGTGGCGACCACCTCGGCGTAAGGCCGGCCAGTGATCATCTGCGCATTGGCCGGGCCAGCCTGGGCCGCCTGTTCGCTGATCACCTTTTCATAGTGGCGCCCGGGTCGATGGACGTTGGTCAGTACGTAGCCGCCCTTGGCATCGATGGAGATGTACACATCGGCCTGGGCGGCACCTGCCGCCAGCCAGATCAAACCGAGGATGAGTCCACGCATGACGGTTGCCTCTTCGTCGTGGCCCCCGAAGTGGGGGAAATGCCCCGGAAAACCCGAGGTCGATGACCACGACGCAAGCACTGTGCCGCTTCCTGTACCGCATGGCGCAAGGCCCCGAGGCAGACGTGCACGGCTGTTGCATGGTGCTTGGCAACCCGTGTCCCCATGCAGTGGAGGGCTTCACCATGCAGTGCAGAACCAAACCGCAACGTGGCTTCACCCTGCTCGAACTCCTGGTGGTGCTGGTGGTGCTCGGCCTGTTGGCCGGCATCGTCGCGCCCAAGTACTTCAGCCAGCTCGGTCGCTCCGAAGCCAAGGTGGCGCGGGCGCAGATAGAAGGGCTGGGCAAGGCGCTGGATTTGTATCGCCTGGAGGTCGGCCACTACCCCAACAGCGAGCAAGGCCTGCAGGCCCTGGTAATCGCCCCCAGTGGCGAAGCGCGCTGGACCGGCCCGTACCTGCAGAAGGCCGTGCCCCAGGACCCATGGGGCCGCCCTTACATCTACCGGCAACCTGGCGAAAACGGTGGTGAATACGACCTGCTGTCGATGGGCAAGGACGGCCAGCCCGGCGGTGACGGGGAAAACGCCGAAATTACCAGCTGGCAGTAAGGAGAGTGGCCATGCGCTACAGCCTCAAGGCCCTGGGCAGACAGGGCGTGGTGCAGTTGCAGATCGACGCCGAGGACGCCGACCAGGCCCGCCGCCAGGCCGAGGACCAAGGCTTGCGCGTGCTCAGCCTGCGCAGCAACGGCGGCGCCTTGCGCGGTATGGCCTGGCGACGCGAAGCGGCATTCGACCTGGTTCTGTTCAGCCAGGAACTGTCGACCCTGCTCAATGCCGGCCTGCCGCTGATCGACGCACTGGAGAGCCTGGCAGAAAAGGCCCCTGCATCCGCCACACGCAAGGTGCTGGCCGAGTTGGTACGCCAGCTGTACGAAGGCCGTTCGCTGTCCCAGGCCCTGGGCCAGCAACCGCGGATATTTCCGCCGCTGTACGTGGCGCTGGTGCAGTCCAGCGAACGCACCGGTGCGCTGGGCGACGCCCTCACGCGCTACATCAGTTATCGCCAGCGCCTGGACCTGGTACGGCAGAAGCTGGTGGGGGCCTCGGTCTACCCGTTGCTGCTGTTGCTGGTGGGTGGCGGCGTAGTGCTGTTCCTGCTTGGCTATGTGGTGCCGCGTTTCAGCCAGGTGTTCGAGGGCATGGGTACCGAATTGCCTTGGCTGTCACGGGTGTTGATGCAGATCGGGCTATTTTTGCATGCCCAGCAACTGCCGCTGGCGCTGGGCACGGTCGTTGGGGGCACGGCGTTGTGGCTGCTACGCCGCCACCCACGGGTACGGCGCTGGGCATCCTGCCAGTTGCGCCGCCTGCCGGCGCTGCATCAACGCTTGATGATGTACGAGCTGGCGCGCTTCTATCGCTCGTTGGGCATCCTGCTGCAAGGCGGCATTCCCATCCTCACCGCCATGGGCATGGCCCGCGGCCTGCTCGGCAGCGCAGCAGCCCAGGGCTTGGGCCAGGCCAGCCAACGGGTGGGCGAAGGGCTGCCATTGTCCGATGCGCTGGAGGCCGGGCACCTGGTTACACCCGTGTCGCTGCGCCTGCTGCGGGCCGGCGAGCAATCCGGCAACCTGGGCGAGATGCTGGAACGCTGCGCCGACTTCCATGACCAGGAAATCGGCCGCTGGGTGGAATGGTTCGTGAAACTCTTCGAACCGCTGCTGATGACGTTCATCGGCCTGCTGATCGGCCTGATCGTGATCCTGATGTACATGCCGATCTTCGAACTGGCCTCAAGCATTCACTGAATGGCCAGGCCTAGGCTCTCGCGCAGAGTGCTGCCTTCGTATGCCGTACGGTACACCCCGCGCTCTTGCAGCAGCGGCACCACCTGCTGGGTAAACCGGCGGAACTGCCCGGGGTGGCCGATGTAAATGTTGAAGCCATCCAGCGCCCGCGCCTCGAACCACTCGGTCATTTTTGCCGCTACCGTTTCGGCCGAGCCAACGAACGCCCCTGGGCGCAGCTTGCGCCCGAATTCCACCGCCTGGCGCAAGCTGAACCCCTGCTCCCGGGCCTGGTCGGCGATGCGCTTGGCGTTGGTGAAGAAACTGCTGCGTGCGTGCTCCAGGCTTTCCTGGGGGAACGGCGCATCAAGGTCGTACTGGCTGAACTCGTGCCAGCCGAAATTGCGCCCGAATTCCTTGAGGGCCAGCTCGAAGCTATGGTCCTGCTGGTGGTAATGGCGTTCGATCTCGCGGGCGTGTTCGTCGGTATCGCCTACGTAGATCTCGGCACCAGGCAATACCAGCAGTTGCTCGGGGTCGCGCCCCAGCCGCGCAGCGCGGTCTTTCACATCGCGGTAGAACGCCTGGCCCTGCTCGATGCTGGCGGCATGAGTGAAAATGACATCTGCCGTGGCCGCCCCAAGCTCGCGCCCTTGCTGCGACTCGCCCGCCTGGAAGATCACCGGCTGGCCCTGGGGGGAACGCTGGATATTCAGCGGCCCTACGACCGAGAAGTGCTCGCCCTTGTGGTTCAGGGCATGCATTCGGCTTGGGTCGAGGAATTGCCCGGTCGCGCGGTTGCGCGGGAACGCGCCGTCTTCATAGGAGTGCCACAGCCCCTGCACCACAGCCACATGCTCCTGGGCACGGGCATACCGGGTGTCGTAGTCGTAGTGCTCGTCACGGCCATAGTTGCCAGCGGTACCAGCGTCACCACTGGTGACCACGTTCCAGCCAGCGCGGCCTTTGCTGATCAGGTCCAGCGAGGCCAGGCGGCGGGCGACGTTGAAGGGTTCGTTGTAGGACGTGGTCAGGGTGCCGACCAGGCCGATGTGCCGCGTGGTCACTGCCAGCGCCGAGAGCAGGGTCAGCGGTTCCAGGCGATTGAGGTAGTGAGACGGCGAGCCGGGGGTGATGTACTGGCTGTCGACGATGAAGATGAGGTCGAACAGCGCCGCTTCGGCCTGGCGGGCGATGTCGATGTACCAGTCGATATTGACGCTGGCGTCAGCGGGCAGCTCCGGGTCCAGCCACAGGTTGTGCCGGCCTGGGCCGCCGCAGCCCATGGTCAGGGCACCAAGCTTGATTTTGCGAGTAGTCATGGTCATTCCTCAAAAAGGTTCTGCCTGTACCGGCCCTATCGCCGGCAAGCCAGCTCCCACAGGAGCCCCTAAGGCCGAAGCCCAACGGTGCACCTGTGGGAGCTGGCTTGCCGGCGATAGGGCCATTACAGAAGTGCTTAATGGTCGAGCGCTGCCGCGAACGAGGTATCGAACAGGCTCGACGCCGGGTAGTTCTTGATCAGCCCCAGCCCGGCAAAGAAGTCCACGGTCTTCTGCGCATCCACGATCACCTGCGGGTTCAGCGGCGCGACATCGGTACGGGCGCGGGCAAACCAGATGCGGGCAATGTCGCGGTCGGCACGGGTGCGTTTGGCCCAGGCATCGGCATAAGCCTCGGTATGGGCCGGGTCGCTCAGGGTCCAGTCACGGGCCTTTTTCAGGCGCTGCAGAAAATCACTGATCTGTGCCCGCTTGGCCTCCACCGCCTTGGCATTGGCCACCACGAAGCTCTGCGCCGGGATCAATCCTTCGGCCGTGGCCAGCACCCGCGCCCCTTGGCGCTCCTGCTGGGTGACATAGGGCTCCCAGGTCGCGATCACATCCACTGAACCGCCATCCAGGGCATGGGAGGCGTCCAGGGCGCTGAGGTAGCGCAGCTCCAGGGCATCACGCGGCACGGCGGCCTTGTCCAGCGCGCTGAATAGCAACTGCTGGCTCCAGGAGCCCTTCCAGATCGCCGCACGTTTGCCGCGCAGGTCTTCGAGGCTGTGAATGTTCGAGTCCTTACTCGCCAGGATCGCCACGCCATCCAGGTTCTGCCGGCTGACCGCAATCACCTTGATCGGGGCGCCCAGGGCACCAAGGAACAACGGCGGCGCATCGCCCAGCAGGCCGATGTCCAGGCTGCCCACGTTCAGCGCCTCGGCTACCGGCGAGCCGGCCGTAAACTGCTTCCACTCCAATGTATACGGCAGGTCGTCGAGCACGCCGGCCGCTTCCATGACCGCTCGGGCATTGAAGCTCTGGTCACCGACCACCAAGGTTTGCGCGGCAGCGGCCAGGCTGAGGGAGCTGGCCAGCACACCGGCAGCCAATTGCTTGAGGTATCGCACGTTCGTCTCCAGGTACCGTAGGGGTACTTCAGGCCGATCCGCGCGTGCGGTCTCGTGGGGGGCATGGGGCTGATATATTCACTTTGAATATAACCAGAGCAATGCTTATAAGTTATCGATTAAGCGCAGCGCCGTGAAATTCGTTTTGGGCATAACCTAATGCTTTGCCCATGCGCCCATTTCAAAACAGATTCACCCATCTGTAAATGCGTTATTTGCATATTAGTTTATTCGTATTTTTACTTTTGAGAATATTCAGTGCGTTTGCTAGGGTTAACCCAAACCGTCAGCCGAGCCTGAACCATGAGCCAACCCCTGCGCCTTGAGCGCCTGCGCCACTTCATCGACGCGCTTGCGCAACTGGTGGACCAAGAAAACGACGAAGCCACCCTCCTCGACCACGGCCAGAGCCTGCTGCGCAGCCTGGTCGCCCACGACGACTGGTTGCCCGAAGCACTGGCGCAGCCAGACCCGACCCGTTACCAGCAATATTTGCTGCATTGCGATTCGCGCCAACGCTTTTCCATCGTCAGCTTCGTCTGGGGGCCAGGCCAGCAGACACCGATCCACGACCACCGGGTCTGGGGCCTGATCGGCATGCTGCGCGGCGCGGAATATTCGCAAGGCTTCGCCCGTAGCGAACACGGCGCATTTTTGCCAGCGGGTGAGCCTGTACGCCTTGATCCCGGCCATGTAGAGGCCGTTTCGCCGCGTATTGGCGATGTTCATCAAGTCAGCAACGCGTTCGACGACCGGGTTTCTATCAGCATCCACGTGTATGGCGCCAACATCGGTGCCGTCAGCCGCGCGGTGTACTCGCCCGACGGCAGCGAAAAACCGTTCATTTCCGGCTATTCCAACAGCCTTCTGCCCAACATCTGGGACCTGTCCAAAGAGAACCCTGCCCCATGAGTACCGTTGCCCCCCGTTCCTACCAAGACATTCGCCAGGCCTTGCTGGCCCACGAAGAACTGGCGCTGATCGATGTGCGCGAGGAAGACCCGTTCGCCCAGGAACACCCCCTGTTCACTGCCAATATCCCCTTGTCCAAGCTGGAACTGGAGATTTTCGCCCGCGTGCCACGGCGCGACACCCGCATTACGGTGTATGACGACGGTGAAGGCCTGGCACATCAGGCCGCCGAACGCCTGGTGGCGTTAGGGTACAGCGATGTCGCATTGCTCGAAGGCGGCCTGGCCGGCTGGCGCGCCGCCGGTGGCGAGCTGTTCCGTGACGTGAACGTACCGAGCAAGGCCTTTGGCGAGCTGGTCGAAAGCGTGCGCCATACCCCGTCGCTGGCGGCCGAACAGGTGCAGGCGCTGCTGGACGACAAGGCCGATGTGGTGGTGCTCGACGCCCGCCGCTTCGACGAATACCAGACCATGAGCATCCCGGGGGGCATCAGTGTGCCGGGTGCCGAACTGGTACTGCGGGTTGCCGAACTGGCGCCCAGCCCCGCCACGCAGGTCATCGTCAACTGCGCAGGGCGCACCCGCAGCATCATCGGCACCCAGTCGCTGGTCAACGCCGGCATCCCCAACCCCGTGGCTGCCCTGCGCAACGGCACCATCGGCTGGACCCTGGCCGGGCAAACGCTGGCACACGGCCAGGAGCGCCGCTTCGCCGAGGTGAGCGACAACACCCGCGCAAACGCCGCCCAACGCGCCCGCAATGTGGCCGACCGCGCCGGTGTGCTGCGCCTGGAGCGCGAAGCCCTGGCCGTTTGGCAGGCCGATACCCGGCGCACCACCTACCTGTTCGATGTGCGCACCCCCGAGGAATATGCCCACGGCCACCTGCCGGCCAGCCGCAGTGTACCGGGCGGGCAACTGGTGCAGGAAACCGACCACGTCGCCAGCGTGCGGGGGGCGCGAATCGTGCTGGTGGATGACGACGGCGTGCGGGCCAACATGAGCGCTTCCTGGCTGGCGCAAATGGGCTGGCAGGTCGCCGTGCTCGATGGCGTGTCGGCGCAAGATTTCAGCGAGACCGGTGATTGGCAGGCTCCCCAACCGCCACTGCCCGCAGTCACCGAAATCGGCGTCGAGCAGTTGGACGACTGGCTGCAAACGCCAGGCACCGTGGTGCTGGACTTCACCACCAGTGCCAACTACGTTAAACGCCATATTCCAGGCGCCCACTGGGCAATTCGCGCGCAGTTGCCGCAGGTGCTGGAACAGCTGCCAGTAGCCGAGCGCTATGTACTGACCTGCGGCAGCAGCCTGCTGGCACGCTTTGCGGCGGTAGACTTGCAGGCGCTTACGCAAACCCCGGTGTACGTACTGGACGGCGGCACGGCGCAGTGGATTGCGGCAGGCAAGCCGCTGGAAAGTGGCGAAAAGCACCTGGCGGTGGCGCGTACCGACCGTTATCGCCGGCCTTATGAAGGCACTGATAACCCGCGTGAGGCCATGCAGGGGTACCTGGACTGGGAGTTCGGGCTGATTGCCCAGCTGGAGCGGGATGGCACCCACGGGTTCAACGTATTGAGCTGAGATTGCCGGGGCGCGTTGCGCCCCTTTTCGCAACACATCACTGCGCCCTGCTTGTTCCGGGCAGCTTCTCTTCCCCCTCACCTTTTTAGCTGGGCCATTGCTGAATGTGCGCAATTGAAATAAATTGCGACTAATTCTCATTAGCGCGCAACAGCACCATGCCTGACTCCCTCCCCTCGACCGGACACAGCCTGGCCGGCCTGTACGCCAACCACCATGGCTGGCTGGTGAACTGGCTGCGCGGCCGGCTGCAGTGTTCGCAGCAGGCCGCCGACCTGGCCCAGGACACGTTCGTGCGTGTACTGCTGGCCGACCGCAGCCAGCCTTTGCTCAGTGAACTGCGCGAGCCGCGCCACTTTCTGGTGACCATGGCCAGGCGCGTGATGATCGACAGCTTCCGCCGCCGGGCACTGGAGCAGGCCTACCTGCAACTGTTGGCCGAACAGCCCGAACAGTATGCGATTTCCCCCGAGGAACGCTGGATGCTGGTCGAAACCCTGCAAGCACTGGATGCGATGCTTGAAGGCCTGGGCAAGAAGGTAAAGCAGGCGTTTCTGTTATCGCAGTTGCGTGGCCTGGGCTACAAGGACATCGCCGCCCAGATGGACGTATCGGTCAGTTCGGTCACCAAGTACATTGCCCGCGCCACCGAGCACTGCTTGCTGTTTGCCCTGGAACACGGCCAGTGAGCCCGCTGCCCCAACGACAGGCACTGAGTGCCGCCGCGCAGTGGTTTGCCCGGCTGGGCGAGGCCCCTGCAGACCCGGACCTGCAGCAACGCTGGCAGGCCTGGCATGCAGCCGACCCGCAGCACCAGTGGGCGTGGCAGCGGGTGGCCATGTTGCAGGCACAACTGAACCAGGCACAAGGCGCACTAGGCCATGACGTGCTGGAGCGTGTCGGCCAGCAGGGCCCGGCGCTGCAGCGGCGCATGCTGCTCAAGGGGCTGTTGCTGGGCTCGGCGCTCGGCGCCTTGGGCTGGCGCGGTTATCGGGATGCGCCGGCGTGGCTGGCCGATGTGCGCACTGCCATCGGCGAACAGCGCAGGTTGACGCTGAGTGACGGCAGCCGCCTTATCCTTAACACCGGCAGTGCGGTAGACATTGCCTTCAGCAACGACACCCGCCAGCTACGGCTGCGTGCCGGGGAGATCTTTGTCGAAACTGCCGCCGATCACCGCCCGTTCATGGTCAGTACTGGCGAAGGGTACATCAGGGCGCTGGGCACCCGGTTCAGCGTCAGACAACAGGACCACCAGACCCGCGTATGCGTTTACCAGCACGCCGTCGTCGTGAACCCGATCAACGCGGGTGGCGAGCAAACCCGCCTGGACAGTGGCCATGGCCTGTTGTTCGACAACACCCGCATCCTGCATCGCATGCCACTGGCCAGTACCGACGCGGCCTGGACCGAAGGCCAACTGGTGGTAGACGATTGGCGCCTGGATCACCTGCTCGAAGAATTACAGCGGTACCGCACTGGCTACCTGGGCTGCGACACGGCCGTCGGCCACTTGCGGGTTTCCGGCGCCTATTCGCTCACCGATCTTGACCTGACCCTGGCCACCGTTGCCCGCTCGCTGCCGGTAAAGCTGGTGCGCCATACCCGCTTCTGGACACGCGTGGAGCCATTGAGCGGCAATGCCTGAAAAAAATGCACAGGGCATTGTCGATTTGCCCTCGCCCATTCGCCTCCCTGGCAATAACACCGAAAACACTACGCCCAGGAAGCCCGCATGCGCCGCCTTATCTCACCACCCCGCCAAGCACTCACGTTTGCCTTGCTCGGCGCCTCGCTCGCCCTGCTCCCGCCGCTGCTGCCCGGTGCAGCCATGGCCCAGGCAGCCAACGCGCAGAAGACCTACACCATCAGCGGCGGCCCGCTGAGCACGGTGCTCGGCCGCTTCGCCAACGCAGCCGGGGTTGTGCTGTCGTTCGACAGCCAGCTCACTGCTGGCAAGCAAAGTGCCGGCCTGCAGGGCACCTACAGTGTCGAACAGGGCTTCGCCGCACTCCTGGCTGGCACCGGCCTGGGCGCTGCGCCCGCCGAGCAAGGCGCCTATGTGCTGTACCCGACCGAGTCCGGCAATGCTGTGCAACTGGGCGCGACCAGCGTGGTGGGCGATGGCCTGGCCGAAACCACCGAGAACACGGGGGCCTACACCACCGGGCGTACCCGTACCGCAACCAAACTGGGCCTGTCACTGCGCGAAACGCCGCAGTCGGTCAGCGTGGTCACTCGCCAGGTGATGAACGATCACCACCTGGCCTCGATCGACGATGTGGTGAAATTCACCCCGGGGCTGTCCAGCAACCATCGTGACAGCGAACGCTATACCTTCTATGCCCGCGGCTTCCAGATCCAGAACTTCCAGTACGACGGTATCCCGGCGCAAATCGCCAACGAGTCGCAACAATTCACCAGTACCTTGGCCGACATGGCGATCTATGACCGGGTCGAAGTGGTCCGAGGTGCCACCGGCCTGCTCAGTGGTGCAGGCACGCCGTCGGCCACGCTCAACCTGGTGCGCAAGCGGCCTACGGAGGATGCACAGGCGACGGTGGCTGGCGAAGTCGGTTCATGGGACCGCTACCGCACCGAAGCCGATGTCTCCGGGCCGCTCACCGAAGCCGGCAACATCCGCGGCCGCCTGGTCGGGGTGTACGAAACCGCCAACTCGTTCGTTGACTGGTACAAGACCGACAAGCGCGTGATGTACGGTGCCCTGGACATCGACCTGAGCGAAGACACCCTGCTGCGCCTGAGCCTGGACTACCAGAACAACAATGCCGATGGCGTCAGCTTCGGGCACATCCCTTTGTTCAACAGCGATGGCAGCGCAACAAACTTCTCGCGGTCGTTCAACCCCGCCGCGCGCTGGAGCTACCTGAACAATACCCAGTACAACTTCACCGGCCTGCTGGAGCACAAGCTGGCCAACGACTGGGTCGCCAAGGCCGCCTACAGCCACCAGTACGCGTACCGCTGTGGCGTCACCGGCTCCGCCAGCGCCGGTACGCCCGCCCCCCTTACCGGCAGCGGCGTATCGATGTATATCAACCGCCTCGACAGCTACCAGACACAGGACAATTTCGACCTGTACGCCACCGGCCCCTTCCAGCTGGGCGGCCGCGAACATGAGCTGGTGTTGGGCAGCAACCTGGCCTACACCCACCTCAACTACCCCACCTACGAACGCGGCTTCCCTGCGGTCGACAACATCTATGCATGGGATGGCGACCCCCATGGCAAACCGCACCTGGCCAAGACCGAAGAGAGCCTGTCACGCCTGAGCCAGTCCGGTGTCTACGCCGCCGTGCGCCTCAAGCCGTATGATCCGCTGTCGATTATTCTCGGCAGCCGGGTGAGCTGGTGGAACCAGAAGGACGACAGCAGCGATGATTTGACCGGCGAGGTCACTGGCCGCGACCGCACGAAGAAATCCGGCGTGGTCACGCCCTACGCCGGTGTGGTGCTGGACCTGAACGACACGTATTCGGTGTACGCCAGCTGGACGCAGATTTTCCTGCCCCAGACCTATTACAAGACCGCCAGCAATACCTCGCTGGACCCGCTCGAAGGCGACAACTACGAACTTGGCATCAAGGGCGAGTTCTACGACGGCGCTTTGAACGCCAGCGCCGCACTGTTCGAAGTCAAACAGAAGAACACGCCGCAACTGGTGGATGACAGTGGCCCCCAGGAAATCTACCGGGCCATTGCCGGCACTACCACCCGCGGCATCGAGACGGAAATTTCCGGCGAAGTACTGCCAGGCTGGAATGTATTTGGCGGCTACACCTACCGCGAGTCCCACGACAAGGAGGGCAACCGCGTCGAAACCAACCAGCCCATGAACCTGTTCAAGCTGGCCACAACTTATCGCCTGCCCGGTGACTGGAACAAGCTGACCGTGGGCGGCAACATGACTTGGCAAAGCGACATCTACGCGGTCAATTCAGATCTGGGCACCAAGGCGCACCAGCGTGACTATGGCGTGGTCGGGCTGCTGGCCAACTATGCCTTCGATGAACACCTGAGCGTAGGGCTGAACCTGAACAACCTGTTCGACAAGAAGTACTATGACGGCCTGGGCACGTTCAGCTCCGGCTCTTATGGTGAGCCACGCAACCTGGTGGCGAATGCCCGCTGGCGGTTCTGAGGGAATGCACGCGAACGGGGCTGCCAGGCAGCCCCATCATGCCCGCCATCGATGAATGATCCACACATATCATTCAGCGTGATATTAACCTTCGTCCCGTTCGATTCGTGCCTCACGCGCAACACACTCACACTCCGCCCACTACTAATACATTGGCGGAGTTCTCCATGGAACAATCTCTCAAACCCTTGCGCTTTCCCCTCGCTGCCTTGGCAGTGGTGGTGATCAGCGCTTGCGGTCGAACCCCAGACGCCGTGCAGGCTCCCGCCGCGCCGAAGGTCACTGTGGCCAAGGTGATCGAGCAACCGATCAACGAATGGGACGAATTCACCGGCCGCCTTGAAGCCCCGGAAACTGTTGAAGTTCGCCCGCGGGTAGCCGGCCAGATCGACCAGGTCGCCTTCACCGAAGGCGCCCAGGTGAAAAAAGGCGACCTGCTGTTCCAGATCGACCCACGCCCGTTCCAGGCTGAAGTCCGCCGCCTCGAAGCCCAACTGCAACAGGCCAAGGCCACCGCCATTCGCAGCGCCAACGAAGCGCGCCGTGGCGAACGCCTGCGCGACAGCAACGCCATCTCCGCCGAACTTGCAGAATCGCGTAGCAGCGCTGCCGCCGAAGCCCGCGCCGGGGTCGACGCGATCCAGGCACAGCTCGACCTGGCGCGCCTGAACCTCAGCTTCACCCGCGTCACCGCGCCCATCAGTGGCCGCGTCAGCCGTGCCCAGTTCACTGCCGGCAACATCGTCACGGCCGATGTCACCCCGCTGACCAGCGTGGTGTCCACCGACAAGGTCTACGCCTACTTCGACGCCGACGAGCGCGTGTACCTCAAGTACACCCAGCTGGCACGCGAAGGCCAGCGTGGCCAGAGCACCCCGGTGTACCTGGGCCTCACCAATGAAACCGGCAACCCGCACCAGGGCCAGATGAACTTCGTCGACAACCAGGTCAACCCGCGCACCGGCACCATCCGTGGTCGTGCGGTGTTTGACAACCGCGACGGCCAGTTCACCCCGGGCCTGTACGCACGCCTGAAGCTGGTCGGCAGCGCCCAGTACGACGCCATGCTGATCAACGACGAAGCCGTGGGCACCGACCTTGGCAAGAAGTTCGTGCTGGTCATGGACAAGGACAACAAGGCCACCTACCGCGCCGTGGAACTGGGGCCGAAGCTGGAAGGCCTGCGCATCGTGCGTAGCGGCCTGGCCAAGGATGACCGCATCGTGGTCAAGGGCCTGCAGCGCGTGCGCCCAGGCTCGCCGGTCACCCCGGAAGAAACCCCAATGGCCAGCGAACAGACCCTCGCCGCCCTCGCCCAGCAGCGCCAGGCACTGGAGGCCAGCAACCCGGCGCCGAAAGTGGCGGGCAACAACGTGAAAGTCGCCAGCGCCCAGGCGCCACGCGGTTAAGGGAACATACCGATGAACTTCTCGAAATTCTTCATTACCCGGCCGATTTTCGCCGCGGTGCTGTCGCTGGTGCTGCTGATTGCGGGGTCGATCTCGCTGTTCCAGCTGCCGATCAGCGAATATCCCGAAGTGGTGCCGCCCACCGTGGTGGTACGTGCCAACTTCCCCGGCGCCAACCCCAAGGTCATCGGCGAAACCGTCGCCGCGCCGCTGGAGCAGGCAATTACCGGTGTGGAAAACATGCTGTACATGTCTTCCCAGTCCACCGCTGACGGCAAGCTGACGCTGACCATCACGTTCGCCCTGGGCACCGACCTGGACAACGCCCAGGTGCAGGTGCAGAACCGCGTCACCCGTACCCAGCCCAAGCTGCCCGAGGAAGTGACGCGTATCGGTATCACCGTCGACAAGGCCTCGCCCGACCTGACCATGGTCGTGCACCTGACGTCGCCGGACAACCGCTACGACATGCTCTACCTGTCCAACTACGCCATCCTCAACATCAAGGACGAGCTGGCGCGTCTGGGCGGCGTAGGCGACGTGCAACTGTTCGGCATGGGCGACTACTCGCTGCGCGTGTGGCTCGATCCGAACAAGACCGCTTCGCGCAACCTCACCGCCAGTGATGTGGTAGCGGCAATCCGCGAGCAGAACCGCCAGGTGGCTGCCGGCCAGCTGGGCGCCCCGCCCGCCCCGGGCTCCACCAGCTTCCAGCTGTCGATCAACACCCAGGGCCGTCTGGTCAACGAGGAAGAGTTCGAAAACATCATCATCCGTGCCGGTGCCGATGGCGAAATCACCCGCCTGAAGGACATCGCCCGGGTCGAACTCGGCTCCAGCCAGTACGCCTTGCGCTCGCTGCTGAACAACCAGCCGGCGGTGGCCATCCCGATCTTCCAGCGCCCAGGCTCCAACGCCATCGAGATCTCCGACGAAGTGCGGGCGAAAATGGCCGAGCTGAAGAAGGACTTCCCTGAAGGGATGGACTACAGCATCGTCTATGACCCGACCATCTTCGTGCGCGGCTCCATCGAAGCAGTGGTGCACACCCTGTTCGAAGCCCTGGTGCTGGTCGTGCTGGTGGTCATCCTGTTCCTGCAGACCTGGCGTGCCTCGATCATCCCGCTGCTGGCCGTGCCGGTATCGTTGATCGGTACATTTGCAGTGATGCACCTGTTCGGTTTCTCGCTTAACGCCTTGTCGCTATTCGGCTTGGTGCTGGCCATCGGCATCGTGGTGGACGACGCCATCGTCGTGGTGGAGAACGTCGAACGTAACATCGGGCTGGGCCTGAAACCGCTGGAAGCCACGCAAAAGGCGATGAGCGAAGTGACCGGGCCGATCATTGCCACCGCCCTGGTGCTGTGCGCCGTGTTCGTACCGGCTGCGTTCATTTCCGGCCTTACCGGGCAGTTCTACAAGCAGTTCGCCCTGACCATCGCCATTTCCACCGTGATCTCGGCGTTCAACTCGCTGACCCTGTCGCCGGCCTTGGCTGCCGTGCTGCTGAAGGACCACCATGCGCCCAAGGACCGTTTCTCGCGGTTCCTCGACAAACTGCTGGGCAGCTGGCTGTTCTCGCCGTTCAACCGTTTCTTCGACCGCGCCAGCCACCGCTACGTGGGTGGCGTGCGCCGGGTCATCCGCTCCAGCGGCATCGCCCTGTTCGTCTATGCCGGCCTGATGGGCCTGACCTACCTCGGCTTCTCGTCCACGCCGACCGGTTTCGTGCCGGCCCAGGACAAGCAGTACCTGGTGGCCTTCGCCCAGCTGCCGGACGCCGCCAGCCTCGACCGCACCGAAGCGGTGATCAAGCGCATGAGCGAAATCGCCCTGAAGCAGCCTGGCGTGGCCGATTCGGTGGCCTTCCCTGGCCTGTCGATCAACGGTTTCACCAATAGCCCGAACAGCGGCATCGTGTTCACTCCGCTCAAGCCGTTCGATGAGCGCAAGGACCCGAGCCAGTCGGCGGCGGCCATCGCGGCTGCACTGAATGCCCAGTTCGCCGATATCCAGGACGCCTACATCGCCATCTTCCCGCCGCCGCCTGTACAGGGCCTGGGCACGATCGGCGGTTTCCGCCTGCAAATCGAAGACCGTGGCAACCTGGGTTACGAAGCGCTGTACAAGGAAACCCAGAACATCATCACCAAGAGCCACAACGTGCCGGAGCTGGCAGGCCTGTTCACCAGCTACCAGGTCAACGTGCCGCAGGTCGATGCCGCCATCGACCGGGAAAAGGCCAAGACCCACGGCGTGGCGATCACCGACATCTTCGACACCCTGCAGGTTTACCTGGGCTCGCTGTACACCAACGACTTCAACCGCTTTGGCCGCACCTACCAGGTCAACGTCCAGGCTGAGCAGCAGTTCCGCCTCGATGCCGAACAGATCGGCCAGTTGAAGGTGCGCAACAACCTCGGCGAGATGATCCCGCTGGCGACCTTCCTCAAGGTCAGCGACACCTCCGGGCCGGACCGCGTCATGCACTACAACGGTTTCATCACCGCAGAAATCAACGGTGCCGCAGCCCCGGGCTACAGCTCTGGCCAGGCCGAAGCTGCCATCGAGAAGCTGCTTAAAGAGGAACTGCCCAACGGCATGACCTTCGAGTGGACCGACCTGACCTACCAGCAGATCCTCTCGGGCAATACCGCACTGCTGGTCTTCCCGCTGTGCGTACTGCTGGCGTTCCTGGTGCTGGCTGCCCAGTACGAAAGCTGGAGCCTGCCGCTGGCGGTGATCCTGATTGTACCGATGACCCTGCTGTCGGCCATCACCGGTGTGATCGTGTCGGGTGGCGACAACAACATCTTCACCCAGATCGGCCTGATCGTACTGGTGGGCCTGGCGTGCAAGAACGCGATCCTGATCGTCGAGTTCGCCAAGGATGAACAGGCCAAGGGCCTGGATCCGCTGGCTGCGGTGCTGGAAGCCTGCCGCCTGCGCCTGCGGCCGATCCTGATGACTTCGATTGCCTTCATCATGGGTGTGGTTCCGCTGGTGTTCAGCTCGGGTGCAGGTTCGGAAATGCGCCATGCCATGGGTGTGGCGGTGTTCTCGGGGATGATCGGCGTGACCGTCTTCGGCCTGTTCCTGACCCCGGTGTTCTTCTTCCTGATTCGCCGTTTCGTCGAGCGTCGCCAGGCCCGCAAGGCCGAGCGCGTTCAAGTGCTGGAGAACCATGCATGAACCTGCTCAAACCCCTGACCCCAAGCCTGCTGGCACTGGCCCTGGCAGCCTGTGCGGTAGGCCCGGACTACCAGGCCCCGGCAACCGAACCTGCACAAATGAGCAGCGATGTGCAGGCCAAGGCCTACGACCGTAGCCGCTTCGAAAGCCTGTGGTGGAAGCAGTTCGACGACCCGGTGCTGAACCAGCTGGTGCAGGCTTCGCTGGACGGCAACCGTGACTTGCGCGTGGCCTTCGCCCGCCTGAAATCCGCCCGTTCGATCCGCGAAGACGCCGAGAACGACCAGTTCCCGGTGGTCACCAGCCGCGCCAGCAGCGACATCGGCAAGGGCCAGATCCCCGGCCAGACCACGCAGCGGGTGAACAGCGAGCGCTATGACCTGGGCCTGGATATGGCCTGGGAGCTTGACCTGTTCGGGCGCATCCAGCGCCAGATCGAGGCCAGCGAAGCCCAGGAAGCGGTAGCCGCCGCCGACCTTCAACAGTTGCAGGTCAGCCTGATCGCCGAACTGGTCGATGCCTATGGGCAACTGCGCGGTGCGCAATTGCGCGAGAAGATCGCCTTGGCCAACCTCAAGACCCAGCAGGAATCGCGGACCATTACCGAAACCCTGCGCGATGCCGGCGTGGGCAACGACCTCGACGTGGTACGTGCCGATGCACGCCTGGCCGGGGTCGAAGCCACCGTGCCGCAACTGCAGGCCGAACAGGCACGGGCGCGGCACCGCATCGCCACCCTGCTCGGCCAGCGCCCGGACGCGCTCAGCGTAGACCTGTCACCCAAGGACCTGCCGGCCATCGCCAAGGCGTTGCCGGTGGGTGACCCGGGTGAACTGCTGCGCCGTCGCCCGGACATCCGCAGTGCCGAGCGCCAGCTGGCTGCCGCCACCGCCAACGTCGGCGTGGCCACGGCAGACCTGTTCCCCCGTGTCAGCCTCAGCGGCTTCCTTGGCTTTACTGCCGCACGCGGCTCGCAGATCGGCTCCTCGGCAGCCAATGCCTGGGCGCTGGGCCCAAGCATTACCTGGGCAGCCTTCGACCTGGGCAGCGTGCGGGCCCGCCTGCGTGGCGCCAAGGCCGATGCCGAAGGGGCGCTGGCCAACTACGAGCAGCAGGTATTGCTGGCCCTGGAAGAATCGGCCAATGCCTTCAGCGATTACGACAAGACCCAGCAGCGGCTGCTGTCGCTGATGCGCCAGAGCGACGCCAGCCGCAAGGCAGCGGAGCTGGCCTCGATTCGATATCGCGAAGGTACGGTGGACTACCTGGTACTGCTCGACGCCGAGCGCGAGCGGCTGAGCGCCGAGGATGCGCAGGCCCAGGGTGAGGTCGATCTGTACCGCGGTATCGTTTCCATCTACAAGGCCCTGGGCGGCGGCTGGCAACCGGAGACCGTAGCCAGCACACGCTGACACACCCGTTTCAACGACTCCTTTGGTTGGCTCCTCCCCCAACCGTTTGCCCCGCTGGCCTTGGTCCGCGGGGCTTTTTTATGTCGTTTAATCTTCAGCGCTTGCGAGAACGAGCGCCGCCCGCGCGGCGCATCGCGAGCTGCGCTCGCTCCTACGCTTGTTTCGGGCCAATCGAACCTGCGAGATACGCGCGCGACCGCCTTGGCGCCTGCACTCGGTTGCATTTACCCCCCGGCTGGCCCAAGCTCTGCCCTTCCCGCCGCCACGGACCGTCCGATGCACAGACGCAACCGCTACCTGATCGCCCTACTGCTGTTGATCCTGGTATCGGCCCTGTTCGGTTACCTGTGGCGCGATGAGCAGCCAGCCCCGCCGACCTTGCCCGCACACAGCTATGCCAAGGCGCTGCGCCAGGCCCATGACGGCCAACCCGGCGCTGCGCGCGTGCTGTACCAGCAATTGCAACGCGACGACCTGTCCCCTGTCCGCCGCGCTGCACTGTATGCCGAGTTACCCAACTACCCCTCCCCCCAGGCATTGAAACTCGCCCGCCAGGACCTGGAGCATGCCGACCCGCTGGTGCGCCGTGCGGCCATTGCCGGTATCCGCCGCCTGCTGCCGGCGGCGCAGCGCAGCCTGGTGCTCGGCCCATTGCTGGACGACGACGAACAAAGCGTGCGCTTTGCTGCCGTGGATGCCCTACTGGGCCTCGATCCCGATGCCATCGGCCTGTATTTCGGCCCGTTGCAGGCAGCCCTGGAACAATACCAGCAGGCGCTCGAGCAACAACCCGAGGATGCCGACGCCCAGGTACACCTGGCGCGCCTGTACCTGCACGAAAACGACCACACCCAGGCAGCCACGGCCTTGCAGCGGGCGCTAGAGGTTGCACCCGGCAACCTCGACGCCCTGGCCACCCAGGTGCGCCTGCTGGAGCGTCAGGGCCACCACGATGCCTCGCGCCAGGTCTTGGGCAAAGCCTTGGCGCTAAGCCCCGACTCAGCCTTCCTGCAGTACGAGCTGGGGCTCTGGCTGAACCGCCACGAGCAGCGCGAGTACGCCTTGCTGGCTTTGTCCCGCGCCGTCGAACTGGACCCGGACAACGCCGACTACCGTTATACGCTGGCAGTCACGCTGCACGAGCTGGAACAACTCGACGCCGCGCAAAAGCAGCTGGAAACCGTGCTCAGCCGGCAACCGGCCAACCGCCGGGCGCGGGTGCTGCTGATCCAGTACTCGAAAGAGACCGGGCAACTGCAGAACGTACAAGTGCTGCTGGCCGAGCTGGAGCGTCAGAACCCGGACGACCCCGTATTACAACAGGGCCTGTAGGCAACACCTGAATATTGTTGAACCCTGAGTGTGTGCCCAGGGTCCAGTGGGTATCAGGCCACCCTACAGGAGAGTCGTTTTGGCCCATTCACTGGCGCTGGATGAACGTGCCTTGATTCTGGCACCTCCGCCATTAGCGGCGGATACCTCGCGCCTGCTCGCCTCCGCCGGCATCGATAGCCTGTGCACTGTCGACCTGGCCAACCTGCACAGCTGCCTGGCTGAAGGCGCAGGCCTGGCAATCATTGCCGAGCAAGTGTTCAGCCAGGGCCCAAGCGCGTTGCTGCAAGCATTCCTCGACCAGCAACAAAGCTGGTCGGACCTGCCCATCGTGCTGCTGATCCAGGGTGCCTGGTCGGCCACGGGCGCGAGTAACCACCCGGTAGGCAATCTTCTGCTGATGGTCGCCCCGTTCGACAATGCCCAACTGCTGCACATGACCCGATCCGCCCTGCGCAACCGGCGCCGGCAATACCTGACACGCGACCAGTTGCAGGACCTGCAGCAGCGTCTGAACACCCCGGTCGCATCGTCAGACCAGGAGCAGGAACGCAACGAGTTCGCCCACTACCAGGCACGCAAGATGGAAGCCATTGGCCAATTGGCCGGAGGGGTTGCTCATGACTTCAACAACCTGCTCACCAGTATTGGCGGCAGCTTCGAGCTGATTGAACGGCGACTGCATCAAGGCCGCTGCGATGGCCTGGACAGCGTGCTGCGCATGGGCCGTGAGGCAGTTGCACGCGCTGCCCGCCTCACCCACCGCTTGCTGGCGTTTTCCTCCCGCCAATCGCTGCACAGCCAGCGCGTCGACCTGCACAGCCTGCTTGAGGTGGAACGACTGAAGGCCTGCCTGAACCCTGCCGTAACCCTGCACGTGCACATCGCCAAAGGGCTGTGGCCCGTAGAAGCTGATAACAAGCAGTTGCAGGAAGCCCTGGACAACCTGCTGCTCAATGCCAGCGAAGCCATGCCCAATGGCGGCCAGTTACGAATTGAGGCGAGCAACCAGCACATCGAGAGCACACAATTCACCGGCGCAACCCTGTGCGCCGGTGACTATCTGCGCCTGAGCATCAAAGATGACGGCCAGGGCATGGCGCAAAGTACGATGGAGCACGCTTTCGAGCCGTTTTTCAGCACCAAGGCGATCGGCCAGGGCATTGGCCTGGGCCTGTCGATGGTGTACGGCTTCAGCAAGCAGTCCCGCGGGCATGTCACGCTGCACAGCCAGATCGGCCAAGGCACCCAGGTAGACCTGTACCTGCCGCGCCATATCGGCCAGGCCCGGGAACCGAGCAAGCCGATACCTGTGCAAGTTCCCCGAGGCCGTCATGTGCTGGTCGTCGAGGACGACCCCCATGTACGTCAATTGTTGTGTCAGGCGCTGCGCGAGAGCGGCTTCCCCTGCCACAGCGCGTCCGACGCCACCCAAGGCCTTAAAGTCCTGCGCTCGGCACAACCCGTTGATCTACTGGTCAGCGATATCGGCTTGCCCGGCATGAATGGCCGGCAACTGGCCGAAATTGCCCGCAGCCTGCATCCGCATTTGCCGGTGCTGTTCATCACCGGCTACGCGGAAACGGCCATGGCCCGCGAAGGGTTTCTTGACGCGGGCATGCACCTGATCTGCAAACCGTTTGAACTGAAAGAAATAAAGGCGCAGGTGACGCGGATTCTTGCCGAGTCCTGAAACCTATTGTTGGTCGAGCATGGTTAGCGCCTGATCGGCAAGGTCCGCCAGCAAAAACGGCTTGTTCATCAATGCCGTTCCCGGTTGATCGATCAACTGCGCTTCAACAGAATGGTCAGCATAGCCGGTGATGAACAGGATTTTCTGAGCAGGCACCTGCATGCGCATGGCCTTGGCCACTTGCCGGCCACTGAAGCCGCCCGGTAAACCGATGTCGGTAATCACCAGGTCAAAGGGATCATCCAGGCGAAAGCGCTCCAGCGCAGTATTGGCATCACTCGCATCAGTGACCACAAAACCGCGTTCGGTCAGGTACTCGCGCATCACGGTACGCAAGTTGAGCTCGTCATCCACCAGCAGTAAACGCTCGCCCTGGGCCATACGTTGGGAGCGCAGCCGGGGTTTGGGCTCTTCGGGTACTGGCTCATGGCATCTTGGGAACAGCATGGAAACCTTGGTGCCTTGGGTCGGGGCCGATTCGATCCACGCATACCCCCCCGATTGGCCGACAAAGCCATACACCATCGATAGCCCTAGCCCGGAACCACGTCCGATGGCCTTGGTGGTGAAAAATGGCTCAAAGGCCCTGGAAATTTCCTCTGCCGACATGCCATGGCCGTCATCCTCGACATGCAAGGCCACATAGTCGCCTGGCGGCAGGCCACCCTCATCGGGAAAACTGGCCGTCAACCGCTCGTTGACGCTGCGAACAGTGACATTGCCACGCTCCAGGCAAGCCTCCCGGGCATTTGCGCATAAGTTAACCAAGGCATTTTCAAGTTGGGGAATGTCCAGACGTACCGCCCACGGCGCGACATCCAGTTGCCAGTGCAAGCGCATCTCTGCGCCCAGCGCCTTGAGCAGCAACGGCTCGCTTTGCCGTAACTGCCGATTGAAGTCCAGGCTCTTGGGTGCAAGTGGGTGATGCCGAGAGAATGCCAGCAGGCGATGAGTCAGCTCCATGGCGCGCAGCACGGAGTCGCGAGCGACCTCCACATAGGTTTCAATCCGCTCCATGCGCCCCTCCTGCAAGCGCCGCTGCAACAGTTCGAGGCTACCACCGATACCAGACAGCAGGTTGTTCATTTCGTGGCCCATGCCCCCGGCCAACTGCCCCACAACCTCCATGCGTTCACTGTTGCGCATCAGCGCTTCAGACTGACGCGCGGCCTCTTCGCGGTCTTCGGTGATATCCCGACCGACTGCCGTCAGCAGGCTGCCGTCGAACCGGGCACTCCAGCTAAACCAGTGATAATGGCCATCGCGGTGGCGCAAGCGAGTCTGCACCTGCTCGGCATCGTGGTACTGCAGGAGCCCGGAGACCGCCACCTGGACCTCGGTGCGATCCGCCGGATGCACCAGCTCCAGTAACGGCAGATCATGAACCTGCTCTTGGGTCCAGCCCAGAATGCGGTACCAGGCCGGGTTGGCGGCATGCACCCTAAGCTCAGGGGTTATCGTCATCATTGCATCACGCGACAACTGCCAGATCTGCTCGCGCTCGGCCACATGCCGCTCTATCTGCCGTTCAAAGCCTTGCGCCTGCTCACGCCAATGATGATGCGCCTCAACGCTAGCCGTGGTCTCGATCACCGTGTGCAGAAAACCCGCCACGTTGCCAAGTTCATCGTGCAGTGGTGCATAACCGAACGCGCACCACAGCGGCTCGCTGCCTTCGCCGCAGACGATACGCTGGGGCGGGTCCTCGACAAAGTTCGAACGCCCTTCAAGCGCCTTGAACACCCAGGGGCCCATTGCCGGCCAGAGATCACTCCACAGCGCATCGAACCCGTTGCCCAGTGCATCCGGTCGGGCGGTCCGCAGCGCCCGATAGCCATCGTTGTGAACCACGCAGAGGTCCGTCCCCCAAACCACTGCGCAGGGAAACGGTGACAAATGCATCATGTCGACGGCAATGCGCAACGATGCCGGCCATCGCGGCAACGGCCCAAGGGTTGTACGCCCCCAGTCAAATTGCGCAATTCTATCGCTCATCAGGTCGAGCGATGGCGATACGGGCGTTGTCAAGGTGAGCTGCCGCGCAGGTTTGCGCGGCGTACCGTGTACGGCCAATAGCGTTACTCCAGCAATGCAAGGATTCACCCCGAGTGCCGAAGGCTTCCCCCGAGGGTTTCGTTCAAATTAGCACAGCATAAGCTGCGAACTATGGCGTACGTGCGCCCGGCAGCTATGCTGATTAGGTTTTCTCCGGGCCAGGGAGCAACGGCCCATCCAGGTTGCCGACAGGAGCGTGGTCATGAGCAAGAAAATGCTGGTAGTGCTGACCAACACAGCCAAGTATCCGACCTTGAAACGTGCGACGGGGCTGTGGCTGGGTGAAGCGGTGCACTTTGTCGAGAAAGTCGAAAAGGCCGGCTACATGGTCGATTATGTCAGCCCAGAGGGGGGCTATGTCCCTGTCGACCCACACAGCCTGCAGATGGCCCCCGACCTGGACTGGCAATGGTATGACGACAAGCGCTTCATGACCCGCCTGGGCACCAGCTTGAGCCCTGGCCAGGTAAAAGCCGAGGAATACAGCGTCATCTATTACACCGGTGGGCATGGGGTGATGTACGACTTTGCCGAGAACAAGCCGCTGCAGGAGCTGGCGCGCAAGGTCTACGAAAAAGGCGGCATTGTTGCCGCGGTCTGCCATGGCGTGGCCGGCCTGCTTAACATCAAGCTCAGCGACAACAGCCTTCTGCTGAAAGGTCGCAAAGTGACCGGCTTTTCCGATATTGAGGAACAACTGGTCGAGCTGGACAAGGTGGTGCCTTTCTCGACGGAAAAAGAGCTAGGTGGCCGAGGCGGCGAGTACAGCAAACATGATGACCCGTGGAAGCCATACGTCGTCGAGGATGGTCTGCTGATCACCGGTCAGAACCCAGATTCCACTGCGCTGCTCGCAGAGAAAGTACTGGAGAAACTCCACGCCAAGTAAACCCTTACATCAGCCTTCTGTTTTTCCTGTGGCGCAGACTGCACGCGGACTACAGCCGGCAGGTCATCGAATGCATAGGCTCTGGGCTCAGCTGTACACCACGAACAGCTTCTGCCCGGAGAACTAATGCACCATGTTGAAAATCATGCACGCCGGGCGCCGCCTGCGGGAGCTCCTGCTGCTCACCACTGTAGGCTTGGTGCCTGTGATTTCCGGTTTGCTGGTGATGATTGTGCAGCTGGAAATGAAGCTTGAGGAAAACGCGGCCATTTCCGTTCAGGAAGCGGTTTTCAGCATTGACCAGGCACTGAATCGACTGCAAGAGGCTGCCCAGCGCACCCTGCCGCTGGCAGGCAAGCCCTGCCAAAGCGTTAACAGTGCTTTACAGGAGCAGGTCGTGAGCCGTTCCATGCTCAGGTCGTTGACCCTGGTAAAGGGCAATGAAGCCTACTGCAGCAGCGCTTCAGACTCACTTGACCACTTATCTGCCTTCGCCTCATCTGGCCAACAGGTCGAACTGTCCTATGGCCAACCTGACAGGCGCCGCAAACTGCTGGTCAACTTTTACCTGCAAGGCAACGAAAGCGGCGTAATCGTGACCGCTTATGCCTCACAGCTGCGCAATGAACTGGATGCCTTTCAGGACGGACTGACGCTGCTGGTGGAGTTTGGCAACCGCTGGATCTGGAGCGAAGGCGATAGCCGTGACTCACAGCGCCCTTCGCAGTCCGAGTTTTTCGCCACCGCGTTGTCGGCCAAATATGGGTACAGGGTAAAAGGCGGCTACGCACAGGGTTACACCGCCCAGGAAATCCGCCAGTCCATGCTGCAGATCCTGCCCTCGTTGGTGCTGGTGGGGACCGTGACCGGCCTGATCGTCTATCTGGGGCTGTTCAGGGCACGCGCCAGCAGCCGAGATAGAGCCGCCAATGCTACATGAAGGCGGCGCTACCCAGAGGGCATCAGTCGGTGCTCAGCACACCGCGGCGTACCTGGTCACGTTCGATGGATTCGAACAACGCCTTGAAATTGCCTTCACCAAAGCCATCGTCACCTTTGCGCTGGATGAACTCGAAGAACACCGGGCCGAGCAGGGTTTCCGAGAAAATCTGCAACAACAGGCGTTTGTCTTCGGGCTGCGAGGCACCATCGAGGAGGATGCCGCGTGCTTGCAACTGATCGACCGGCTCGCCGTGACCAGGCAGCCGCTCCTCGAGCATTTCGTAGTAGGTTTGCGGCGGCGCAGTCATGAAGCGCATGCCAAAGCCCTTCAGGGCATCCCAGGTCTTGAGCAGGTCGTCGGTCAGGAAGGCCACGTGCTGGATACCTTCGCCGTTGAACTGCATCAGGAACTCTTCGATCTGGCCTGCACCCTTGGACGACTCTTCGTTGAGCGGAATGCGGATCAGGCCATCGGGAGCAGTCATGGCCTTGGACGTCAGGCCGGTGTACTCACCCTTGATATCGAAGTAGCGGATTTCGCGGAAGTTGAACAGCTTCTCGTAGAAGCCAGCCCAGTAGGCCATGCGCCCGCGATAAACGTTGTGGGTGAGGTGGTCGATGATTTTCAGGCCGGCACCCACCGGGTTGCGGTCCACACCTTCGATGAAGTTGAAGTCGATGTCGTAGATCGAGCTGCCTTCGTCGAAACGGTCGATCAGGTACAGCGGCGCACCACCGATGCCTTTAATTGCCGGCAGACGCAGCTCCATCGGCCCGGTTTCGATTTCAACCGGCTGGGCGCCCAGTTCCAGGGCACGGGCATAGGCCTCATGGGCATTGCGCACACGGAACGCCATGCCGCACACCGACGGGCCGTGTTCGGCCGCGAAGTACGAGGCGATGCTCTTGGGTTCGTTGTTCAGGATCAGGTTGATGCCACCCTGGCGGTACAGGTGCACATCCTTGGAACGGTGGCTGGCCACCTTGGTGAAGCCCAGAATCTGGAAGACCGGCTCAAGTACGCCCGGGGTCGGCGAAGCCAGTTCGATGAATTCGAAGCCCATCAGGCCCATTGGATTTTCGAAGATATCAGCCATGTTCGTGTCCTCATCTGCAGCGAAATATTATTGATTGCGTAGGATGTGGGACAGAAACGGCGGGGCGCAGGGGATGCCTCGCACGCTGCGGGCGAGGAAGTCACCTATGATCAGCTTGAACCCATGGTATGTCATATGGACCCATTCTCGGCGGGCTTGATCCTTCGGTATTAAAGGACCTTATTGTTGTATTCGTAAATGGATTCTACATTGCGTAAAAACGTTTGTCGCGTTTTAGTTGGCCGCACGTCCCGACAAGCGGCTATCCTCTCGTTACCCTTCACACAGATCATTCCCGCATGCCTCTTACCGTCAAACGCCGCGCCAGCCTGAGCTGGCGCAACCTGCTGCCCTGGGTCGTCGGCGTGCTGCCAGTATTGTGCGGCCTTGCCGTGATGAACTGGCAGGTAGAGCGCGAGATGCAGGCCAGCAGCCAGGCCACCGCCCGCCAGGCGGTGGAGCACGTCGAACGCATCCTCGACAACCTGTCCCGTGCTGCCAATGCGCTACTCCCCCTGACTGCCAGCCCTTGCGACCAGGTCCAGCTTACGCTGCGTGCCCAGGTCACCCGCAATGCCTTCGTGCGCTCGACCAACCTGTTCAGGCACAACACCCTTTATTGCACCTCGCTGTTCGGCGAGTTCGACGAGCCGGTCAACGCCAGCGACTACACCGACGGCAAGCTGTGGCTGATGGACGGCAACTCGGTCACCCCGGGGCATCCGCTGTTGGTGTACCGCGCCAGCGACGGCGACAACGGCGCGATCACCACGGTGGATGGCGACCATTTGTTGACCGCATTGCGCCTGATCGGCCCGGATGAAGAGCTGCAAATACGCGTGGGCAACGCCTGGATGGGCAAGGACGGCGTTGTACACATAGGCGCACCACCTGCCGCAGCCAGTGCCAATGTGTTGCTGGGCTCGACGCGTTACCCGTTTAGCGTGCAGGGCGGCTACAGCGCCGACAAGCAAGGCCAGTTGCTGCGCAGCCACTACCCTGCCCTGCTCAGCCTGCTGCTGGTACTGGGGGCCGTGGCCGCGCTGGTCTGCCGCTGGCAAATTCGCCGCGCCACCTCGCCCCGCGCCGAGCTGGATCGGGCCCTGCAGGCTGACGAATTCTTGCCGTACTTCCAGCCGGTGGTGCGCAAGGGCGATTACCGCTGGGCCGGTGCTGAAGTGCTGATGCGCTGGAACCACCCGCGAGAAGGCCTGGTTCGCCCTGACCTGTTCATCCCCTATGCCGAGCACAGCGGGCAGATCGTCGCCATGACCCGGGCGCTGATGATGCACACTGCCCAGAGCCTCGCGCCCTACATTGGGCTGCTGGAGGATGGCTTTCACATCGGGGTCAACATCACCGCCGACCACTGCCGCGACTTGCGCCTGCTGGACGACTGCCGCACCTTCCTGCAGCACTTCCCGCCTGGCCGGGTGGTACTGACCCTGGAGCTGACCGAGCGCAAGCTTATCGAGCCCACCCCGGTCACCCTGGAACTGTTCGAGAAACTGCATGCCATGGGGGTGATGATTGCACTCGACGACTTCGGCACCGGGCAATCCAGCCTCAATTACCTGCGCCAGTTCAAGGTCGACTACCTGAAAATCGACCAGAGCTTCGTTGCCATGATCGGCGCCGATGCGCTGTCCGTGCACATCCTCGAAACCATCATCGAGCTATCTGCCAAGTTGGGCCTTGGCATCGTTGCCGAGGGTGTCGAAACCGACACCCAGCGCGACTACCTGGCCCGCCATGGCGTGGACTTCCAGCAAGGCTACCTGTTCGCCAGGCCCATGCCTGCGGCGCAGTTCCTTGAGGCACTGGCCTCACATCCGGGCGCGTCACGGTTGCCGCAAGGCGCGCCCCCTGAGATCATGCGCGGCTGATCCAACCGCTCAACTCCCCATTCGAGGCATTTGTGTCAAAAGGCATTGTTTCATCGGTCATGGCGTCCTGTCTGTTCGCTGTGATGTACTTCTATACCTCGCTGCTCACGCCACTCGATGGCGAAGAGATCTTTGGCTGGCGCACCCTGCTGACGCTGCCCTGCCTCACCTTGTTCATGCTTGTCTCGAAGGACTGGAAACGGGTAGGCGAGCTGCTGGCCCGGGTAAAACGCACGCCCGTACTGTTGCTGGGCATGGTCGGTACGTCGTGGCTGATGGGCGTGCAGTTGTGGCTGTTCCTCTGGGCGCCCCTGCACGGTCGCAGCCTGGAAGTGTCGATGGGCTACTTTCTGCTGCCGCTGGCCATGGTACTGACCGGGCGGCTGGTGTATGGCGAGCGCCTGTCGCGCCTGCAGAAGGTAGCCGTGGCCTGCGCCGCGCTGGGCGTAGGCCACGAGCTGTACCAGAATGGCAGTTTTGCCTGGGAAACCCTGCTGGTGACGATCGGCTACCCGATCTACTTCGTACTGCGCCGGCGTTGCCGCACCGACCACCTGGGTGGCCTGTGGTGCGACATGTGCCTGCTGCTGCCGTGGGCGCTGTACTTCGTGATCCAGGGCCCGCTTTCGTCCGGCGACCTGCAGGCTCACCCGGGCCTGTATGCCCTGATCCCGGTCCTTGGGGCGATCAGCGCCTCGGCCTTGATCGCCTACGTGCTGGCCAGTCGCTTATTACCATTCAGCCTGTTCGGCCTGCTCAGCTACGTCGAGCCCGTGCTGCTGGTGGGGGTGGCGCTGCTGCTGGGCGAAACCATCGGCCCGGATCAGTGGCTGACTTACCTGCCGATCTGGGCCGCGGTACTGGTGCTGGTGCTCGAAGGCTTCAAGCACCTGCTGCGTCAGCGTCGCCGTTCGGTATGAGCCGAACCTGGCGCACCCGCCGCTCTTCAACCGCCTCCACGGTCAGCGTCCAGCCATTCCAGGCCAGGCGATCCCCCACCATCGGCAGGCGGTCGAGCAGGCTCATCACCAGGCCTGCCAGGGTCTGGTAATCATCGGTGGCACGGGCACTGAAGCCGGTACGTGCCTGTACCTGGCTCAGGTTCAGTGCACCGCTCACCACAAAGCCTTCACCCTCCTGGACGATACCGGGGCCTTCAACCTCGCTCGCGTCCGGTAGTTCACCGGCAATCGACTCAAGGATGTCGGTCATGGTCAGCAGGCCGGTGAAGTCACCGAACTCGTTGACCACAAAGGCGATGTGGGTCGACTGCCCACGCATCTGCTCCAGGGCATTGAGGATGCTGAAGCTCTCCAGCAGGTTCAACGGCGCCCGTACCATGCCTTCCAGCTCCGGCTGGTGGCCCGACAACAACTCCTTGAGCAGCTCCTTCTTGTGCACGAAGCCCAGTGGTTCGTCGACACGGCCATTACGTATCAACGGCAGGCGCGAGTACGGCGAGTTGGCAAGGGCCTGGGCAATGGCTTCGGCCGGTTGCGCAAGGTCGATCACATCAACCTCGGCACGTGCGGTCATCACCGTACGGATCGGCCGCTCGGCCAGGTTCAGTACGCCACTGATCATTACCCGCTCCCTGCGATCGAACAGCACCTGTTCCTCGCCACCTTCGACCAGGTCGGCTATTTCCTCGCCCACCTCGTCAGCCTCGACCCGGCGGCCGCCCAGCAGGCGCAGCACGGCATGTGCGGTGCGCTCACGCAGCGGCCGGTGCTGCTGCAAGCTGCGCTTGCGGCGGGCACGAGCCAGCTGGTTGAACAGCTCGATCAGGATCGAGAAGCCAATCGCTGCGTACAGGTAGCCTTTCGGGATATGGAAGCCCAGGCCCTCGGCGGTGAGGCTGAAGCCAATCATCATCAGGAAGCCCAGGCACAGCATGATCACCGTGGGGTGGGCGTTGACGAAGCGGGTCAGCGGCTTGCTGGCAACGATCATGATACCGATCGAGAAGATCACCGCGATCATCATCACCGACAGCTCATCGACCATGCCCACTGCCGTGATCACCGCATCCAGCGAGAACACCGCGTCCAGCACCACGATCTGGGCGACGATAGGCCAGAATGCGGCATGGCGCAGCGTGCCACTGGCCTGGGTCACATGGCCTTCCAGGCGTTCGTGCAACTCCATGGTGGCCTTGAACAGCAAGAACACACCACCGAACAGCATGATCAGGTCACGGCCAGAGAAGCTCTTGCCGAACACGTCGATCAACGGTGCGGTGAGGGTGACCATCCACGAAATACTGGCCAACAGGCCCAGGCGCATGATCAATGCCAAGCTCAGGCCAATCACCCGCGCGCGATCGCGCTGATGCGGTGGCAGCTTGTCTGCCAGGATGGCAATGAACACCAGGTTGTCGATACCCAGCACCAGCTCAAGGACGATAAGCGTCAACAGGCCCAGCCAGGCCGTGGGATCGGCTAGCCATTCCATTAGCGGGTACTCACGAAGGAAGCGTCACGAGGACAGAGGGAGGACGGCCTGAGAGGCCAGAGACTGGGGGGCTCCGCGAAGGTGCTCATATATACCTTGATAGAAAATTGGGAAAATAATCCTACAGGCACAGCAGTTTTCTCTGATAGCGCAAAACTATTACAAAACCTGTAACGCGTGTGAGTCCGCATTGGGGGTACTTTTATTCAATACTCTAGACAACCAACAGCTGAAAATCAGGGTTCCCTGCAACCACCGGATCTCTCACATGAGCCTGTCCCTGTCCATGGCCGCCTTCGCACTGGCGGCGTCAATCTCCCCCGGCCCGGTCAACATCGTTGCCCTGAGCAGCGGCGCCAGCCATGGCTTACGTGCCAGCCTGGCGCATGTCGCCGGCGCCACCCTGGGCTTCTGTCTGTTGCTGGTGCTGGTCGGGCTGGGCCTGCACCAGTTGCTGCTGCGCTGGCCCATGCTGAGTGTGCTGCTGCACTGGGGTGGGGTGATGTTTCTGCTGTACATGGCATGGAAACTGGCCCGCGACGATGGCCAGCTGACAGGCGCGCACTCAACACCCGCCCCCTCGGCCTGGCACGGCGCGGCCATGCAATGGCTGAACCCCAAGGCCTGGCTGGCGGCAGTGGCCGGGGTCGGCGCTTATACCGGCGGTGAGCAGCACTTGCTGTGGTTGTTCGCCTGGATCTACGGGCCGATCTGTTTCATTTCGGTGGCCAGCTGGGCATGGGCAGGCAGCGTGATTCGCCAGTACCTGAGCAACCCACGGCACATGCGCCTGCTCAATCGAGGGTTGGCGGTTTTGCTGGCGGGCAGCGCTGTGTACCTGGTTATCTGACCCCGGTGGCATTGCGGTAATGACCCGGCGTCGCAGCCAAATGCTTTTTGAACGCCCGCTGCAAGTGCGCCTGGTCGGCAAACCCGGCCTCCTGCGCGACCTCGGCAATGGCCCGCCCCTGACGCAACTGCGCCCTGGCCAGCTGAACGCGCTGGTCGAGCAGATAGCCATGCGGTGTCAGCCCGTAATGTTGGCGAAAGGCACGAATCAGGTAGGCGCGCGACAGGCCGCACGCTGCGCAGACATCTGCCAGGCTCAGCGGATCGCTGCGATGAGCGCGTATGAACGCTGCTGCCGCGTCCAGCCGTGGGTGGCCTTCGTCAGTGACACGGGCATTGGCGCCGAGAAAGTCCGGCAATGAGCCGAACAGCGCGGCCAGGCGGCCTTCCCGGTCAGGCACACCCGCATCGAACAGGTCTGCAAACCCCTGCAATAACCGTTGGTACAACGCAGGGGAGTCACTCCAGGTGTGCGTCGGCAATTCAAAGCCTTGCGCCTGTAACCAGGGGAGGTCGACGAACAGCATCAGGTAAGACCAGGGCTCACCGTCGATGGGATTACAGGTATGCACAACGCCCGGGTTCATCAGCACGGTGGTACCGGCCCCTACCTGGATGCGCAGGTCACCGTTGAGGTAGGTGCTTCGCCCGCCGGTGATCACACCGATCGAAAAGCTCTCATGCGAGTGCGCGGCGTAGCACACCTGCCGCCCGTCCCCTACCCGCCGCGCTTCGACAAAGGGTAATGCAGGGTCACGCCAGAACCGCGAAACCTCGATCATCCCCTTGCCCACTCGCTGCCGACATGCACCGATACTACACGTTTACCTGTGGAAACAGGTCCAGCGTCCGCTCCACCTCACCGATATCAATCACGAAGCCATCACCCTCCGGTAGGCCGACCACAAAGCCAAAATGCTGGTAGTCACGATCCGTCAGGTACTTGTAGTAGCTGACAAAGCGGTTCGGCGGCTGCAAGGTCAGCAGGCAGCCGCCAGGCTGAAGCACATTCACCCCGTGCACCAACTGGCTGCCCTCCACGCCGATGACCACTCTGGCCCCGGCACAGGCCGCAACAATACTCGGCACGTCGGACTTCAGCGGATTGACGATGCGAAAACCACGGGTCACACGCAGGTGCTCGGCAAGCTCCAGCTCGTTGCGCAACAGGCGCAGGTCACCATCCCCCCCGCGCAGCAGGAATACGCCAGGATGCGGGGCATGCGGCACGTGCGACAGCAGTTTGTCACCCATGGCCCGGTAGCGGGCATGCCGGCTGCGATTGTTGCTCTGGTCATCGAACAGCACCAGCTCACGGAAAAAAGCACTGCGCAGGCGCACCGGTTTCATGCCCAGCCAGTCTTCGTAGGCCGGCGCCTGGGTGAACAGCGGGTACCGGGCCGATGGCGCGGTGGTCACCGGTATGCCCTCGTTACAGGCCAGCGCATAGGTCGGGCAATCTTCCATCAGCCAGGTGCCGAACCACGAGTTGCCGTTTTGCGTGCAATAAATGGCCCCGCGGTCTATTTCGTTGTCAACGATGATGGTCGGAAAGGTGCTCGGTTTCAGCGACAGCCAGTGGCTGGCCTTGCCCTTGTACAACGCGCCATCGACCAGCCACACATTCTTGATCAGGTAGCCGCGGGTTGGCCCTTGTAGCGTGCTGATGCCGCCCTCCATGGTGCGAGCGGGGTGCACGTAGGGGTAAAAACGCTTGCCCTCCCAGCCCGTGACCCGCTCCATCTGGCCAGGCAGGAAAATGGCCGGCGGCGACACCGTGGTTTCACCCGGGGCAATGTCCCAACTCTTGGTGGCGATGCTCTTGAGGTCGAGGGCCGTGTTCTTGCCCAGCCGCTTGCGCGCCATGTAGCGGTAGGCGGCCAACGTCCACGTGTGCTGCTTGGTTTCGGGCGATGCACTGAACTGCGAGATGTCGCTTCCCATGAAGCGTCCTCCCCTGATGACGAAGTCTAAACCCTGGCGTAAAGCGCCAGATCAATGCATCCCTGGCAACCACTCAGTTGCATGTGACTCTTTCCATGGTGGGCGGCGACTGCAGGCTGGCGTAACGGCTGCGCAGGGTTTCCACGAACGGTTCACCCGCACTTCTGCCACCATAGAGATAAATCTTGTGCAGGCCGCCAAACACCATTTCGTGGTAACGGCTGGCAACCTCCTCATCGCTCGGGCCATCCGGCAACCCCAGGTGCAGCGTGAGTTTGTCGCCCTCCACTGCAAACATCGGGGTATCCCACAAGAACTTCGCCGTACCGGTCTTGGGCAGGCGAACAAACAGGTAGGCATGGTTGCCCAAAGAGTCGATGTCCCCCCCGCGACGGCGCTTCCATTTCAGCAGGCCGTCGTCCGGGCGCGCCAGGCACAGGCCGATGTCGTAATAATCGAAGCCCTGCTCCAAGGCCCATTCAAGCGCCATGAAAGTGGTAATCGAATTGACCTCGCGCAACCTCTTGGCATCACTGAACACCGCCTCGCAATAGCCGAAACGCAACGTGCTCCAGTAGCGCCTGCCACCGCGTACCACTTCGCAACCCAAATGGCAGCCGATCACTTCGTCACCCAACGTGATCAGGTCGAGCCTGCCGACGCTTTTGGCAATGCGGAACACTTCTTCCGTGGGGAACTGCGCAGCATGGATACCCTGCCTGGCGGTGGCATAGGGGCGCAGCAGCTCACGGTCTGCCATGGCGATCTCGTCGTCCGAGAGGGCCTGACGCATCTGGTACAGCGGGCGATTCTTGCGAATACTGCGCCGCAGTTCGCTGTCGTAGCGCGCCGTGATGTCCTCCAGCGAGCGGCCCAGTGGCACTACGGCGCTCAGGTAATGGGGCACTGACAGCGCCCCCGACGAGGGCATTTCGCTGATGACCACGACATGGCTGGCAGCCGCCGTCGCACTTGCACTGTCCACGATAGAAGCGCTGCCCTGGCCCTTGCCACCGATCAGCAGCTTGGCCATTTCCCGCTGTTGCTTGCGGCCGATGTAAAGAATTTCGTAAGGGCTTTCCTGCTGTAGCCGAAACCTGGCTACTTCCCAACGCCAGAAACAGGCACGCGCCGCCATTTCCCGAACTTTGCTGGCCAGCAGCCTTAGTTCGTAGCGCATGGAGGGTGACAGGAGCTTTCGCGCCACAGCCGTCAAGGTCTCTTTCATTTCTTCTTCGACGTCCTTTGAAGTGCTCTATGGTCTATCTGAAAAAGAGAAAAAATCAGCAAAAACACTTAACGCTTTGATTTTTATAGTTTGCCGTGAAACTTGCCTATCACATTCAGTAACAATTTAAGATGCCTGCAAACGCTTTGGCAAGCGGCTTCTGGCTGACTTTAGATCAAGTTTGATGGCGTCAAATTTCCTGCGTAGAAACCCACGCCAATCGCAAGTTTGCTATAAGCGTGCCGACACACCTGGCATTTCATTACCACTTGGCTATTGATAATTAGCGTTTGATATCTTCTTTGCATAAAAGAAACGTCAAACTGCCTGAACGCTTTACAAGGTGCCTGCTGGCTCATTTGGCAAGCACACAAGGTCCGCTTGAGCCAGACTGGTGTTTTTCCGGCGGCCGGTGCATGCTCGCAGCTGAAGCGATTCACCCGGCTTGAAACCAGCCCCGCAATGTGAGGTGCAGTACCTATGGACCGTCTGCTCGATTCACTCTTCCCCAGCGCCGAGAACATCCCTGAAATCTGGCGCCTGGGAGCCCCTCTGGAACAACGAGATTACCTGGTGAACGGCGAGCTCAGGCGCTGGGACGGCCCCTTGGCCACGGTACGCAGTCCGGTATGGCTCAAGGAGGGTGCTGATGAACGCCAGGTGGTGCTGGGCAGCGCACCGCTGCTCGATGCCGACACCGCCCTCACCGCCCTCGACGCCGCCGTACAGGCCTACGACAAGGGCCGCGGTGCCTGGCCGAACATGCGAGTGGCCGAACGTATCCAGCATGTCGAAACCTTCCTGGCAAGCATGCGCGAGCAGCGCCAGGCGGTGGTCAAGCTGCTGATGTGGGAGATCGGCAAGAACCTCAAGGATTCGGAAAAGGAATTCGACCGCACCTGCGACTACATCGTCGACACCATCAACGCCCTCAAGGACCTCGACCGCCGCTCCAGCCGCTTCGAGCTGGAACAGGGCACCCTCGGCCAGATCCGCCGCGCGCCCCTGGGCGTGGCATTGTGCATGGGGCCCTACAATTACCCACTGAACGAAACCTTCACCACGCTGATCCCGGCGCTGATCATGGGCAACACCGTAGTGTTCAAGCCGGCCAAGTTCGGTGTGCTGCTGATCCGACCGTTGCTCGAAGCCTTCCGTGACAGCTTCCCGCCGGGTGTGATCAACGTGATCTATGGCCGCGGCCGGGAAACGGTGAGCGCGCTGATGGCCAGCGGCAACGTCGATGTGTTCGCCTTCATCGGTACACACAGGGCTGCCAGCGACCTTAAAAAGCTGCACCCACGCCCCCACCGCCTGCGCGCCGCACTGGGCCTGGATGCCAAGAACCCGGGCATCGTGCTGCCGCAGGTCGACCTCGACAACGCCGTCGAAGAAGCGGTTACCGGCGCGCTGTCGTTCAACGGCCAGCGCTGCACGGCACTGAAGATCCTGTTTGTCCACGAGGACGTGGTCGACGCCTTCCTCGACAAGTTCCAGCGCAAACTGGCCGCGCTCAAGCCCGGCATGCCCTGGGAACCGGGCGTCGCGCTGACGCCATTGCCGGAGCCCGGCAAAGTCGACTACCTCGACGGCCTTGTCGCCGATGCCACAGCCAAGGGCGCGCGCGTGCTGAACGAAGGTGGCGGGCAAAGCCGCGGGTCGTTCTTCTACCCGGCCCTGTTGTACCCGGTGAACCACGAAATGCGCGTGTACCACGAGGAGCAGTTCGGCCCCCTGGTACCCGTAGTGCCATATCGCGACCTGCAAACCGTCATCGACTACGTGCTGGACTCCGACTACGGCCAGCAGCTGAGCCTGTTCGGCAACGACCCGGCGACCATCGGCAGCCTGGTCGACATCTTCGCCAACCAGGTGGGGCGCATCAACATCAATGCACAATGTCAGCGCGGCCCGGACACCTACCCGTTCAACGGCCGCAAGAACAGCGCCGAAGGCACCCTGTCGGTACATGACGCCTTGCGTGTCTTCTCTATCCGCACCCTGGTCGCCACCCGCTTCCAGGAGGCCAACAAGGCACTGATCAGCGAAATCATCCGTAACCGCCAATCGAGCTTCCTGACCACCGACTACATCTTCTGACGGCCGCACTTATAGAAAATCGATCTAGCGCCATTGTCGATTTTCCATCGGCGCAAACGACTCTAAGCAACAGGGCGCCCTCCGGCGCCCACCGCAAAGGAGAGTCGAACATGGCAGTCAAACCCATCCCGGAAGGCCAGCACAGCATCACCCCCTACCTGGCTATCAACGACGCCGCCAAGGCCATCGAGTTCTACAAGGAGGCCTTTGGTGCGGTCGAGATGTTCCGCCTCGATGCCCCTGGTGGGCGCGTGGGCCATGCCGAATTGAGGATCGGTGACTCGTCGCTGATGCTGGGCGACCCCTGCGACATGGAGGGCGGCCTTACCGCCAGCCAGAAGCTCAGTGGCGCAGGCGTGGGCCTGCACCTGTATGTCGAGGACTGCGACAAGGTATACGCCCAGGCCCTGGCGGCTGGCGGCACCCAGTTGCACCCCTTGACCGACCAGTTCTACGGCGACCGTAGCGGCACCCTGAAGGACCCGTTCGGCAATATCTGGTTCGTCTCCACCCATAAGGAGGACCTGAGCCCTGATGAAATTCGTGCCCGCGCCGCGAAGATGTTCGGTGGTAACCCAGCGGCAAGTTGAAAGCGGCGCGACTTTGCTTGAAGCTTGAGGCTCGTAGCCTGGAGCTGCTTCATGCGAATCATCGACAAAACCGCTGCGCAGGTGCGCAGCCTGACCTCCGCCGAAGAGGAGCTGCTGGTCGGCTTTGCTGCCGGCAGCCTCGTCGGCCCTCGCCTGCTGCAGGCCAACCAGCTACTGATGAAGGTGCGCAACGCCAACCAGTGGCTGGCCTGTGACTGCCGCAAAGACGCCTTGCCGGTGCTCAATGTCACCCTTAACGGCAGCACCGGCACCTTGTTCCTCAAGAACAACCCAGGCACCGCCGAGCACGCGCCTGGCTGCCCGTTCACCAAGGACGAGCGGGAGGCCTCCGGGCGCGAAGACGACCCTGCGCCACCCGCCGCCTGGCTACCGCCTGACGCGCCATTGCGCCTGATTGGTGACTTCCGCGCCGGTAACGCCAGTGCCACCAGTGATGGTCACGAGCGGCGCGAACAGCAGCGCTTGCTGTCGCTGTTGCTGACCTGGATCGAAACCAGTGGCCTCAATCTCTACGCCACCCACTTGAAAAAAGACCTGACCACGCAGTTTGCCGAATTGCGCAGCGTGGCCAGCCGCTACCCGCTGCTGGAACGGGTACCTGCCAGCAACTACCTGGAAACCCGGCTGGACATGAAGCACATGATGATGCTCAAGTCCCGTCTGCGCGAAGCCACCGTGTTCGGCAACCATCGCCGCCATGGGCTGATGCTGGACTGCGTCGACCAGATCAAAGGGCGCAAGCTGTTCAACAACCGCAGTGAAGACGGCTTCGGCTTCCAGGGGCACCACCTGTACTGGGGCGGTAGCCGTACCACCGGGCCGTTGCTGGCGCTGATGATCTACTCGCCGACCAGCGCCGGGAGCCATTTCTATGAGCTGATCCACGTGGCCAGCGTGCCGGTGCTGTCCCGTTCGCATCTGTTCCCGGTGTATCGCGATGAAGAGCGCGAACCGCTCAAGGCCCTGGTGTCGTTGATCGACTGGATGGCCAGCAAAGGCGTCAAGGTGCAGATGCGCCGGCCAGTGATCGGCGGCCAGGTGATGGATGAGCTGGTGCTGACCTCGGACCAGGACAGGGTGTTGTCAGTGTCGCTGCTGGAACAGCCCATCGGACCAGAGCCGGACACCGAAAACTTCAAGCGCTACGCCGACTTCAAGAGCCTGGAAACCTTCCGCAAGTTCGTCGCCGGTTTCTTCATGCGGGAGCGCTGAACGCCGGACAGTACATGCCCCCGCCCCAGGCTCGCGGGTACCGATTCAGTCCAGGCATTCCTTGGCCGCCTGGCGCAATCTGTCGCCAGACAGGAAGCTGCCCTTGTAGAAGGTCGCGCGGCTGCCCTCGCGAGCGTCGACCACGTCCAGCACATCGTCACTTGCCACCGCACTGGATGCCGTCAGCCGGTAACCGTGGGCAATCGACTTCTGTGTGGCCTGGGGTGCCAAGGCCTGCCATTTGGGCAGGACACAGGCAGCATACTGCTGCGGTGATTTTTTGGTCAGCTTGCTGGCAGTGGGTTTGCCGGGCGTTGCGCAGCCGACAAGAGTGGCAACTAACGCAGAGGCGAGAAAGATACGAAAAGTAGGCATTTGCAATTGGCCGTCAGGGATACGCTGCATTCTAGCGAGGGTTGCGCCGAGTTCCTAATCAACCAAGGTCTTGCAGCTGAATTTTCGCGTAATTGACACAGTACCAACGCGCCAGCAACAACAAACACACATAGCAGCTTGTTTACTAGCGCCCGGGAGCAGCAATTAATTGTTGTGACCCAAGGAACGAATTCATTCTGCCCTGCTTCTGATTAACATCACGGCATCAACGGCCGGCTTTGCTCAGGAGAACCCCATGCTCTGGTGGCTGGACCTACTCGCCCAATATGCAACCTCCACCGGCCTGGCCGTGCTCTGTATTTTCGTGTTCTGGGCTTATGGCCTGGCATTCGGCAGGGCCTACATGAAGCTGCTTTCTGGCCTGCTGGCCGCCATGCTGCTCATGATCGCCGCATGCCCGCACGGTGTGGACTTCGCGCTAGGCAAACACCTGACACCGGGTGATACCCGTGCTTTGCTGCTGTTTCTTGCAGATGCTACAGGCGTGATCACGGCGGTGGTGGTGGCCTCGTTTTTCTTCAGCCCAGGGCGGTTGCCGGACGAAGCGTGAACGGGTGACATACAGTGCACCTGATATTTCTGCCAGTAGCATGGCCGGCTGAACGCTGGGAAAGTGAACCTGCCAATGGGGCATCACACCGCGACTCGGCCAGGGATTACACACCATGCAAAAGAACGCCAACACCACGCAATTCTTCTATCAGAACGGCAAGCTGGTCACTCTTAAAACCGGTGAACAGGGCCGCAGCATCTTTCGCTCCTCGGACGTGCCACTTGCCGAGCAGCAATCAGACGGCACTCACTCCAGCGGATTGCTGGTGACCGACGACAAGGGTTCGGTACTGCAGGTGCAGGAAAAAAGCTGAAACCTCCGCCCCCACAGCAGGGATCGCACAAGCTTTTCAGAGCTCCGTCAAGGATGGGCCTTCCACAAATCTGTTGCGTTTCACCCGGCCCTGAGGCGATGCTCACGGGACCGATGAAGCAATAGACAAGGAAGGCCTTTAGCACTATGGAGACGCTTCACAGCATCAAGTCGGATCTGGTCAGAACAGCCGATCATCTGGAAAAACTCAGTCAGGCCATGAGCGGCCACGCCCGGTTCATGGAGGCGCGAGGTTCACAGCGCGAGATCGATGTCACGGCGCACATCCGCTCCATCGATGTGGTTGCGGACGAGTTGCGCTCTGTGGCTGCGAAAATCGACGACATCAAAGGCGCTTGATGATGAGCGAAGCGGGTGACCAGGTCGCATCAGGTGCCAGGGCAGCCAGTCAGCTGAACTTGAGCTTCGCCACTTTGCTCAGCGCCCAACCACTGAACACGTAGAACGCATCCAGGTAGAAGCGCCCCGCATAGTTGGGCAATGGCGCGTGATTCAACAGCACATCCGGGTCGGGCGCCGGTGGAAACAGGGCATAAAAGCCGTTGGGTAACACCGCCAAGGCCAGCAACAACAGGTAAGTCGAGGCTTGCAGGAGGGTGCTACGGCTGCTGAATCTGGCGGACCATTTCAGGCCGAAGTATGCAACCAGGCCGGCAACGGGCAACACCCAGAAATGCGTCGGGATCCCAATGAACATTTCGGCGACAACGCTTCTTGCTTCCACCCACTGTCCTCCATTCAAATGCGTGAATTATCACGGGCAAGGCAGGCAAATGCAAAACAGGCGCTGCTCAAGTCCTGTCCGGTTCTACCAGCCACTTCTTGAACTTTGCCGGTGAACCTGCATAAAGCGCGTTGGGCGGAACATCCTGGGTTACCACGCTGTTCGCCGCGACCACACTGTTGTGGCCGATACTGACACCGGGCAAGACCACGGCGCCCGCACCAATCCAGGCATTGTCGCCCACGGTGATCGGGGCAATGTAGTCATTGTCCTTGCGCCGCTGCGGGTTGATATCGTGACTGGTCGTGCACAGGCGTACTTGTGGGCCGAGCATGGCCATGCGGCCGATCCGGATAGTGGCTTCGTCGAGAAACACGCATCCGCTGTTGATAAAAGCGCCCTGCCCCAGTTCAAGATTGCCGCGCTCGAAGTAGAACGGCGGTCGAATGACCACATGGCTTTCGGTGCTGGCACCTGTTTTGGCCAAGAGGCGATTCACCTGCTTCTTGCCCAGGTCATGGGTATCCAGCAAGCGCATGAACTGACGAGGGGATAATGTTTTTTTGAGTTTTGCGACGAATAAGAGCAAGCGAGAAGTCCGACGGTGGTGAGGGCAGTGACGGCGTCATCGAGACATTAGCGGGCAGGCTATCGGCGCCTGCTGCCGTTTCTTGAGCACGCAAGCTTACCCGGCCCACAGGCAAAAAGCCCGCTCTCGACGGCGGGCATTTTGCGTCTGGTGTTGGATGATCATGCTCTTGAACACATCAACGCGGCATCCAGCAACCTGCCGTGGTCGTACCAGGCATCGCGTTGATAGGCGGTGAACCGCTGCTGGCCTGCTGTGCTGCGCAACTCCACAAGGCCCTCTGCCTTGCTGGGGTCGGTGCTTTCGATGAACAGTCTGACCGAGTGATCGCCATCGACCTCGTAGGTTTTCACATTCCCTGGAAGTTCGCCCTTCACGCACCCCAGATACGCCGGTGGGCTTTTCGCGGTGGTGCCAGAGGTATAATCATGCCCGTCACGCACGTCAGGGTTTTGTGCGCAACCTGCCAGGAACACTGTAGCGAGGGTGGACACAAGCAATGCGCCTGCTACCGATGTTGAACGCTTCACGCGACACACTCCTGCTCCCCCATTGAGAACCTGGAAAAGTGTTGCCAAGTAGTACGCCCATTTTTTAGTTTTCGTGAACCCATGTTACTGCTCAATCACAACCGTGCCATAGGGTTGTTTGCTATATGGGTTCAGGATTCATTTGAGTTATAGCCAGGCTTTTCTCCTGCTGCTTTTCTCGCAAGCATCAGGCCGGCCAGCCTGGCCGCAAGGATTCCGGCGGGGTTCGGGCATGTCACAGTCGGACGGGCATAAGCGACGGCAAATGACCCCAACTCCGAGTATTACCGAGCCCACTTTCGGGGTCAGGCAATGGCCTTGAGAAACACCAGGGTTGCCACCAGATCCAGTACCAGCACAGCAGCCACAACGAAAACCATGTAATAGCGGTCATCCTGAGTCATTTCGGCGCTCTCCGCGAGGTCAATGTCTCAGGGTCACAGCAATTACCGTTCCAGCATCGAACCGCATCCAACAGCTACCACTGCGCTCATGCGTGGCGGCCTTCTACGACGCCTTGACCTGGCACACCCCGTTGGCTTTGTTCTTGCCGGTATACGAGACATCGGGCGAACCGTCGGGATTGATCGAGAGTGAAACCGTCACCCCGCTGCCTTTGGCTTCGAAGTAGTTATCGTTGAACTTCTTCAGCTTGCCTTCCTTGCCATTGATATAGATCGGCCCGCCCTTGTCGGCATGGACCTCGATGTTGCCGGGGCACGTTGCGTTCAACAATGGAATCCCGGCCTGGGCAGCGCCCGACGCTACCAGCAAAGCACCCAGCAATAAGCGTTTCATCTCACACATCTCCAATGGATTGACCGAGATCGAAGCAATACCCCAGATCAGCGCTGGCCGCCATCGCCTTGGCGCTTTTCGCTCGATGCAGGCATAAAACCACCTGCGAAAAAAACACCCGCCGGCCCTATAAGCCAACTGACGCTCGTGCCTGGGCTAACAGCCGGTACAACAATAGTTAGTGCGAACAGACCTATTCCTGTCCACAGGCGCTTACGTGGTGTGAACCACGCTCGGAAGTTTTCCAGTGTTTCCCCCATCATCACCTATCGCCCCGAGCCATAGTAGAAACCCTCTGCAGTAAGCGCCACAGATGCGTGGTAGATCACCTCATTGCTTTTTCTCGTTGCATAGAGATTGCAGAGAAGCCGCCCGGGGCCTTCAGGAGGAATCGGAGAGATTGAATTTTTGTTGCTTTGATCCAGATTCAAGGGCGCGCGACTGAGCTGGCCCGACCGAACGGCGGCGACTATGACATGATCCAGATCGCCCTTTTGAGGTTTTACCTCCCGCATCCGCACAGTATTCCTTATCCACCCCTTCAACCTTGCCAATGCCCCGGACACTTCAAGCACACACAGCCTATCAAGCTCAGCCTCCAGGCTCCTGCCACTGCCTGCAGCCTTCCACTTTAAAAAATTTCCCTCTCGAATCGACTTGGGCTTGGCGTAATAGTTGTAAGCTTCCATACCAGGCGGGGGCCCGTCAGCGGCAAAGTTATAGGACATTTGCTTGCTAAAAATATCTCTGAATATCAAGGGATGATTTTTTTCGGTGTATTCCCTGACGTAGGACTCCGTGTACCATCGTTTGGCGACGAACACCCTGTTTTTGTCGTCGCCCGCAAGGGCTGGCTGGAATATGGCCGAACAGAGACCGACAACCGCAAACGCTCTAAATGCCATCTGAACTCCCTTCAACACACTCACCCTTTTCCGATAGAGGACCTTACGCATACTACTGCGGCAGGCCGCCTGCTGTGGCGCTTGCGCAGCGTCTCAATAGAGCTGAATCTCTAACCTGACCCATTCCAGCGTGGATAAAATACCATCATCGCGCCAGTATTCCGCTATTTAATACATTCCTTGTCACGGGGTCTTTAGAGTATGGCGAGGTCTTGCTGATACGGGGCCACGCGCGTCGAACGCGAGCTCGCTGTCACACGTATTGCTTAAGCCATTACCACTGGCCTGCCTCAGTGGAGAAAGTGATCCTTGACGTATTGCACCGTCTTGTCCAAAGTGCGCGCCATATCGGGATGTATTAACTGATACTTGCGCTCCAGTTGCTCGCTATCACTCATGTCGAAGCGCTGCGTCTGGATAAAGTCCAATGACTCGGCACTGATCGCAAACCGTGCTTCCAGCCCGGGAATCGCCAAAAGCCACCTGAGCAATCTTATTGGTACATGCCGGCGTGGCGCCCTGACCTCCAGCGTTTTTGCGATCTGCTCAAGCATCCCCTGCAGGCCCGATGTGTGTTCATGGAGCGCCAGCGCCTGGCGGTTGGCCATCGAGGGGTCGAACGCCACACAGGTCATCATCGCCACCAGGTAGTCAACGCTGACTAATGGCAGCCAGTGCCTGGGGGAGCCGGGGACCGCTTTGAACCGACCTTGTGCCAAATTTCGAACGAGTGCGACCAGAGGCTGCCCTTCCAGGATGTGACCGCTCTCGCTGTGGCCGCACACCGTAGCAGGATGAACGATCGTGTAGTCCGCGCCCGCATCCTGCATATAACGGATGACTGCAAAATGTGACTCGATCTTGCTGCCTTCGTAGCCACCTACCCGGCCGTAGACTGTAGGCCAATTTGTGTTTTCAGGGCACTCTTTATCAACACCGACACTGGCAAGGTGATCAAGGTTCTGCAGCATGAAGCCGCCCACCATCAGCAATCGGATGCGCTGGCTCGCCGCAAGCTTGGCGACCCTCAGCGCCCCAAGCACATTGACTGCCTGGGCGCGCTCCATTGACAGCCCCCAGGAAAACTCCGCGGCGAGGTGGAAGATCACAGAGGCCGAAGACACGCACTGCTTGTCCGCTTCGCTGATCCCGAGCCCCTCTCTGCTGATATCGCCCTCAACGGCATGGATATACGCAGGATTACCGCCCAGTTGACCTACCTGTTTTCTGAGACGCTCAATATTGCCAGGGGTGCGCATAAGCACCCAGGCCTTGTACCCGGCAGCAGTAAGACGGGCCAGTAGATGTTGCCCCACAAATCCACTGCCGCCTGTGACGAAGCATTCCACACTCATGCCTGATTCCTTGTCTGGATAATGGGTGCAGGCTAAGGTGTAGAGCACGCTCTACAGTCAAGGGGTTTTTAATGTGAACGTTGGAGAATTAGAGCGCCGCAGTGGTGTCGGTCGGCATACATTGCGCTATTACGAACAGCTCGGGCTTATCGTGGCACAACGGCAAGCCAACAATTACCGCAGTTACAGCGATCAGACGGTTGTTGACCTGGCCTTTATTCAGAGCGCTCAGAGTGGCGGTTTTTCCCTCGCTGAGATTGGAGAAATTCTTGCAGCCAAGCGAGGTAACAAGATCGATTGCGCGCAAGGCGCAGCCTTGGTCGCCAGCAAGATGACCGAAATTCAAGCGAAGATCGCCACGCTTCAAGCCGCGTATGTCTTTCTGAACGCAGAGCATGCGAAGCTTGAAGCCAGTGCCATTGCCAACGGTCTGGTTACTCCCGGCTTAGCTGTCCATCTGCATGCCTCTACGCCATAACCTCCGGCAAGGCCATTCGCTCAGCTCGTCCAGCCACGCCGATGGCAGGCTTAACATTTGACCGTCCAGAGCTGATCGATCCGCGTCGTATAGGATTGGCTCATCATCTCCCTCCTCATCCCCCAGTCCGGGGATGCCGGCACGCTGGCGGCTCGCATCGTCCCCCTCCCCCAGCGCCCGTTGATGTCATCCATCACCTGCATCAGTCGATCACATGCCACTGACTGTTTGAGCGCAAACAAATCCTCTGAAAAATCACCTGGTTGCCGCAGGTCCATCAGCAGCACTTCTGCCTTGCTGTAGCGAAATCCTGGCCTGAAGATTCGCCCGACCGCATCGGTGGCCAGTCGGGTCATCAGCAGCGTGTCGCAGGTGGGGTATGGCAGCTCCACCAACGCGCCCTGTGCGTGGTGCGCCTCATCCGGGTTGAACATGCCGGTGCGAATGCTCACACGCATGCGCTTGCACACTGAGCCTTGGGCGCGGAGTTTTTCCGTTGCTCGGCCGACGTAAGTGGCCACTGCCTGCTTGATGGGCGCCAGCTCTGTCAGCCGCTTGCCGAACATCCGGCTGCAGCAGATTTCCTGCTTTGGGGGGTCGGGGTCGTCCAGTTCCAGGCACGGCGTGCCTGCGAGCTCGCGGGCAGTCTTCTCCACCACCACACTGAATTTCTGCCGCAGCGTCCAGGCATCAGCCTTGGCCAGATCCATTGCCGTGTGAATGCCCATCGCCTCGAGGTGGGCGGTCATCCGCCGCCCGATGCCCCATACCTCTTTAACTTCGGTGTTGCGCAGCACCCAATCGCGCTTGAACGGATCGGTAATGTCGACCACACCCCCGGTCTGCGCCTGCAGGCACTTCGCCGTATGATTGGCCAGCTTGGCGAGCGTCTTTGTGCCGGCGATACCGACACCCACGGGGATACCGGTGCACTGGAAGATCCTGGACCGCATCTTGCGTCCGAACTGGGTCAGGTTTTCCTGTACTCCGGACAGATCAGCGAAGCACTCGTCGATGCTGTAGATCTCAGTGGCCGGCACCATCGAATCGATCAGGGTCATGACCCGCTCGCTCATGTCGCCGTACAACGCATAGTTGCTGCTGAAAGCCTTGATGCCGTGCCGGCGCAGCTTGTCCTTCACTTGAAAGTACGGCTCGCCCATCTTCACGAAGGGCTTCGCGTCGTATGACCTGGCGATCACGCAGCCGTCGTTGTTGCTCAACACGACGATCGGGGTTTTGGCCAGGTCGGGCCGAAACACGCGCTCGCAGCTCGCGTAGAACGAGTTGCAGTCGATCAGCGCGAATACCTGGTCACTGCGCATGGTCGCGAACGCTGTAACGCACAACGCCCCAGACAACGAGCTCGTCGCCTTCCATGATGTACCGTGCCGGGTAGGCGGGATTTTCAGATTTCAGGATTACCACGCCATCGCGACGATGCAGACGCTTGCAAACGGGCTCGCTGTTGACTGCAGCGATGACAATGTCCCCATGCTCCGCCTCACGACCGCGGTCGACGATGACGATGTCACCCGAGTAGATCCCTGCCCCTTGCATGCTGTCGCCCTCCACTTTCACCAGATACACATGAGGTGCGCGAAGGTCGAATAGCTCATCAAGGGAAATATGGCCTTCCAGATGGTCCGCGGCAGGTGAAGGAAAACCAGCCGGAACGTGAAACGAATACAGCGGAAGCAGTTCGGTTCCGCCGGTTGGCGTACCCAAAAATTTGATGGTCATGGTGGAAGGTCCGATGCGAGCTGTATGTATATACAGTAAATCTGGCATCGGCTGCCCGGTCAATCCTGACCGGTAAAAATTCTGACGGACGAGAGGTGAGGTATGTGCGCTCCCAGCATCCACTGAGCAACAGCACTGATAACGTGGCGCCGTGCCGTCAGCCAGCGCTTCTCCGTTCAACGATAAAGCCTGCTCGCTGAAGGTGGCGCCTACCGGGAAAGCGGGGGGGCTAGTCTAGACTGGACATGAGAAACCACCACGGAGCCAGCAAATGGACCCGTTAACCTCTGATCAGTCGAAACCTCATGAAACTCCTGAAGACGCCGACCATCTCAGGTTTCATCGCGCCCATGAGCATATGCACCATCCCTTTGGTAATGATGCATTTGCCCGCAGAGCCGAAGCTTTCGCCCGTTTCTTTGGCACACCGTTGTTCTTAGGGTCTCAATCAGTAGTGGTTCTTATTTGGATGGGTATCAGCTTATCGGGGCTGTCAGCGTTCGACCCTTACCCTTTCATTCTATTGAACCTAGCGTTTAGTCTGCAGGCGGCCTATGCGGCCCCTCTAATTCTTCTTGCCCAAACTCGCCAAGCCGACCGTGACAAAGCTACCTCTGAAGCAGACGCACGACATCGAGAGGCAATTGCCATGGCCAATCAACGACGGCAGCGGGACGCAGAGATTCACAGCCAGCAGATACTGCAGTTATTGGAGCAAAATACACAGCTCACGGAAGTAACAAAGCAAATGAGTGAAAGAATCGAGATGCTCACTTCGCAGATGCACTCACACTTGCTTACCTCATCAGAGAAAGCGTCTACATCCAGCAACTAAGCAACCCGACCATCGAAGACGTCTTCTTGCCGCTGATGATCGGCGAGAGAGCGCCGCCAGGTGGCCGGAAGAAGTGGCCAGAGTGCGCGAGTGGGAGCGGCTGGTTAGCGACCGTCTTCGCCACAGTGACCGATCCCACCGTCAGGTCTGATGACAAGGCAAACGCAGGCCGCTTTAGATGAATGCCGGCTGGTCTGACAGCAGTCCGCCCATGAGGAACCCGGTGCCCGTGGGTATGAGCGTGACCGCGGCAGATTGCGAATCTTCGACGCATGGCTTCCAAGTCAGCTAACCCCGAAAGCCCTTTCGTGTTCCAACCGAGCAAAGGTGGGCTGTGGATCAACGAACCAAGTGTTACAATCCGCCAATTCAAATCGGCGCTGAAGGCGCTGAACATCCGTGAACGCCGTCAGTACGACACCCGCCGCACCTACGCAACCATGTGCCTGATGTCTGGGATGAACCCCGTGTTCATCGCGAGCCAGCTTGGCCACAGCGTCGAGATGTTGCTCTCTACCTACGCGAAATGGATCAGCTCCTCCTCGGACTGGAGGGAGCTGGAGAAGCTGCCGCCCCGAGTCGAATTGGCCCAAAACTGGCCCAAGACTGACGACAGGGCCTAAATACACCTCTGGAACCCCCGCAGGACAAGCACTTGATTTCTACCGCTAACATCACCATGCAGTTCGGCTCCAAGCCGCTGTTCGAAAACGTTTCCGTAAAATTCAACAACGGCAACCGTTACGGCCTGATCGGCGCTAACGGTTGCGGCAAGTCGACCTTCATGAAGATCCTCGGCGGCGACCTGGAGCCGTCCGGTGGCCAGGTCATGCTTGAGCCGAACACCCGCCTGGGCAAGCTGCGCCAGGACCAGTTCGCCTATGAAGAATTCACCGTGATCGACACCGTGATCATGGGCCACGGCCAGCTGTGGAAAGTCAAGGCCGAGCGCGACCGTATCTACTCGCTGCCGGAAATGACCGAGGAAGACGGCATGGCCGTCGCCGAGCTGGAAACCGAATTCGCCGAAATGGACGGCTACACCGCCGAATCCCGCGCCGGTGAACTGCTGCTCGGCCTGGGTATCCCCCTGGAGCAACACTTCGGCCCGATGAGCGAAGTGGCGCCAGGCTGGAAGCTGCGTGTGCTGCTGGCCCAGGCATTGTTCTCGGACCCGGACGTGCTGCTGCTCGACGAACCGACCAACCACCTGGATATCAACACCATCCGCTGGCTGGAAACGATCCTCACGGCGCGTAACAGCACCATGATCATCATTTCCCACGACCGCCACTTCCTCAACAGCGTCTGCACCCACATGGCCGACCTGGACTACGGCGAGCTGCGCCTGTTCCCGGGCAACTATGACGAGTACATGACTGCGGCTACCCAGTCGCGCGAGCAATTGCTGTCGGACAACGCCAAGAAAAAGGCACAGATCGCAGAGCTGCAGACCTTCGTCAGCCGCTTCTCGGCCAACGCCTCCAAGGCCAAGCAGGCGACTTCGCGCGCCAAGCAGATCGACAAGATCCAGCTGGCCGAGGTCAAGCCTTCCAGCCGTGTCAGCCCGTTCATCCGCTTCGAGCAGACCAAAAAGCTGCACCGTCAGGCGGTAGTGGTCGAGAAGATGGCGAAAGCCTTCGACGACAAGGTGCTGTTCAAGAACTTCGACATTACCGTCGAAGCGGGCGAGCGCGTTGCGATCATCGGCCCCAACGGTATTGGCAAGACTACCCTGCTGCGTACCTTGGTCGGCGAAATGACCCCGGATGCCGGATCGGTGAAATGGACCGACAGCGCCGAAGTGGGCTACTACGCCCAGGACCACGCTCACGACTTTGAAGACGACCTGAGCCTGTTCGACTGGATGGGCCAGTGGACCTCCGGCGAGCAGGTGATTCGCGGCACCCTGGGGCGCATGCTGTTCTCCAACGACGAGATCCTCAAGTCGGTGAAGGTGATTTCCGGTGGTGAGCAAGGCCGCATGCTGTTCGGCAAGCTGATCCTGCAAAAGCCTAACGTGCTGGTGATGGACGAGCCTACCAACCACCTGGACATGGAATCGATCGAGGCGCTGAACCTGGCGCTGGAAAACTACCCGGGCACCCTGCTGTTCGTCAGCCACGACCGCGAGTTCGTGTCGTCGCTGGCCACCCGCATCATCGAGCTGTCGCCCGATGGCGTGGTGGACTTCAGCGGCACCTACGACGATTACCTGCGCAGCCAGGGCGTACTGGTCTGATTGATGGGTAAGGCCTGGCCATTGTGTATGGCTGGGCCTCTTCGCGGGCTTGCCCGCGAAGATCCCACCGCCAGCCCTACAGCTGACGCAACCCGACGAATAATTCGTTAGCCTGCTTTCATTTCCTTCATGTAACAGCCATCATGGAACCACGCCCAACCGCCCGCCCGCGAAAGAGCCCATGACCGCGCAACAACCTGCCCCCGCCAGCAACACGCAGCACATCACTCAGCAGATCCTGTCGATCGTTTTCTACACCTTCATTGCCTTCCTCTGCATCGGCCTGCCGATTGCGGTGCTACCCAGCTTCGTGCACGACCAACTGGGCTTTGGTGCAGTGATCGCCGGGATAACCATCGGCCTGCAATACCTGGCCACCCTGCTCAGCCGCCCGTTTGCCGGGCGCGTTGCAGATACCCTCGGGGGCAAGCAAGCCATCCGTTTCGGCCTGATGGGAATTGCCGGCTGCGGGGTATTGACCCTGTTATCGGCCTGGACCCTGACGCTGCCCCTGCTGAGCCTGGCGCTGCTGCTTGTGGGCCGTTTGCTGCTCGGCATCGCCCAGGGGCTGATCGGTGTGGCCACCTTGAGCTGGGGCATCAGCCAGGTCGGCCCCGAACACACCGCCCGGGTGATCTCATGGAACGGCATCGCCTCCTACGGCGCGATTGCGATTGGCGCGCCCCTGGGAGTGTTGGCCGTGGATGGGCTGGATTTCAGCGTGCTGGGGCCAGCTTTGCTGGTGCTGGCAACCCTTGCCATGCTGGTGTTGCGCAAGCGTCCCGACGTGGTGGTGGTACGCGGCGAACGCCTGCCGTTCTGGTCGGCGTTTGCCCGGGTCGCGCCGTGCGGCCTTGGCCTGACCCTGGCCTCGATCGGCTATGGCACCCTGACCACCTTCGTCACCTTGTACTATCTGGAGCGCGGCTGGGGTGGCGCAGCCTGGTGTTTGAGTGCGTTTGGTGTGTGTTTCATCATTTCGCGGCTGCTGTTCGTCAACGCGGTCAACCGGTTTGGTGGTTACAACGTGGCGGTCGCCTGCATGGCCACTGAAGTGCTCGGCCTGAGCCTGCTGTGGCTCGCGCCTTCGCCGGCCTGGGCTCTGGTTGGCGCAGGGCTTACCGGGTTCGGGCTGTCGCTGGTGTACCCGGCGCTGGGCGTCGAGGCAATCCGGCAGGTCCCCAGCAGCAGCCGCGGCGCGGGGCTGGGGGCCTATGCGGTGTTCTTCGATATGGCCTTGGCTATCGCCGGCCCGGTGATGGGCGCAGTAGCCGTGCACCTGGGCTATGCCTCGATCTTCTGCGTGGCTGCCCTGCTCGCCCTGGCCGGGGTGGGCCTAACGCTGTTGCTGTCGCGGCACGCTCGCCGCAGCTGACCGCTCGGCCAGTTGCGGCGTGCCCAGCGCCTGGCTGAAGAACGCCGCCGTTTCACGCTCTAGCGAATGATGGATATGGCGGCGGTCCACGCCCTCGGCATCTTTGCACAGCGCCGGCATCCGCGCGTACTGCTCGGCGTCGCAGTGGGCCATGAACACAAAGTGGCCGGCGCCGGCCAACAGGCGGTAATCGGGTGTGACCGGCAGCTTGCGGGCCAGAGCCTCGGCGTTGCGGTCCACCGCCACCAGTTGGTCGCTATCGCCGCTATAGATCAGGGCTGGCACCTGAACCCCGGCCAAGGCATGGCGCCCGAACAGCAGGCTCAGCGGTGCCATCAGCATCACCGCCCCTACCCGCGGGTCGGCCTGCGGCGCCAGTTCGCTGCGGTCGGCAATCAATATGCCGTGGGTCTTGCAGGCGTCGGCGTCGTTCGGGCGTTCCAGGCAGTACTGGCGCAGGCGGTCCAGGTCCGGGCGCGCACCGGAAAGGATCAACGCGGTTTCGCCACCAGCCGAATAACCGATCACGCCCACCTTGCCTTCGTCCAGATAAGGCCCGACCAATGCATCATCGCGGGCGGCGGTGATTGCGGCGCTGACTTGCAGCGGCCGACCATACAGGTTGCTCAGGGTGCCCAGACGACTGTGGTCGCGGGCGTTGTCCCCCGGGTGCACTACCGCCACCACCACGAAGCCTCGCCGCGCCAACGCGGTTGCCAGGTAGTGCAGCGCCAATGGGCTGCCGGTATTGCCGTGGGACAGGACCAGTAACGGGAATCGGCCCGTGGCGACGGGTGCCTCCTCAGCCACCTCGACTGGATAGCCGTCTATACGGCTACTACGGGGTTTACCAATAGCGGGGTAGAACGCCAGTGCTTGCATCGGCCGGCTATCGACCGGGTCGGCCAAGGTCATAGGGTGCAGGCCGACAACCCGCGGCGCAGCCTCGGCATGGGCCAGCAGGCCGCCGAGCAGGACCAGCGCCAACAGGCAGCGGGGAATAGTCATCGGCCAGCGGTTCCTTGCAGGGCGAAGAGAAAGCCCAGCATAGAGCCGGCCTGGCTGGCGCCGGATGAAAACTGGATGAAACCATCGTCATGCAAGTTGCGCGCGCACCCTATGCATTTGCGCATGGCGTCGAACCCGTGGCATAGATACAGGTCCACGTCTTTACGTGACCGTTTCGCGCCAATGAAGGAGATTCATGCATGAGCAAGCCCGCCTATGTACCCCCCAAGGTCTGGCGCAACGAGGCAGCCTCCGGCGGCCAGTTCGCCAGCATCAACCGCCCGGTTGCCGGCCCGACGCACGACAAGGACCTGCCGCTGGGCAAGCACCCGCTGCAGCTGTATTCCCTGGCAACACCCAATGGCGTCAAGGTCACCATTGCCCTTGAAGAGCTGCTTGCCTTGGGCCATACCGCAGCCGAGTACGATGCCTGGTTGATACGCATTGGTGAGGGCGACCAGTTTTCCAGCGGCTTCGTCCAGGTCAACCCCAATTCCAAGATCCCTGCCCTGCTCGACCGCAGCGTCGAACCAGCTGTGCGCGTATTTGAATCGGGTTCGATCCTGCTGTACCTGGCAGACAAGTTCGGCGCACTGCTGCCAAAATCGCCCGCTACACGCACAGAGAGCCTGAATTGGCTGTTCTGGCAGATGGGCGCGGCGCCTTACCTGGGTGGTGGCTTCGGTCACTTCTACGTGTACGCCCCGGAAAAATTCGAATACGCGATCAACCGCTTCACCATGGAGGCCAAGCGTCAACTGGACGTGCTTGACCGCCGCCTGGCCGAGAGCCGTTACCTGGGCGGTGATGAGTACAGCATTGCCGATATTGCCGTGTGGCCGTGGTATGGCCAGCTGGTGCGCGGCAACCTGTATGACGCGGCAGAATTCCTGGCGGTGGATGAGTATCCCAACGTACAGCGCTGGGCCGCGGAAATTGCCCTGCGCCCGGCGGTGCAGCGCGGAACTCGGGTAAACCGGACGTGGGGGGATGAGGCCAGCCAGGTGCCCGAGCGGCATACGGCGCAGGACCTGGATTGAGGGTTGGCCGGGGTCGCTGGGCGACCCCGACAATGCCCGCTTGCATAAAACCATTTGCCCCCGCGCAAACCTGCGTCCGCCAAGCCCTTCTTGTACACTCCTCGCACTAGCCCCCACCTGCACAAATTTTTTGGTGAACGCATGATCGAGGTAACCGAGGTTTCCATTGCCGAGCTGCGCGACGCGCTCGAGTCGGGCCGCACGACGGCGGTCGAGCTGGTCAAGGCTTACCTGGCGCGTATCGACGCCTATGATGGCGCCGACACCGCCACCGCCCTGAATGCTGTCGTGGTACGCAACCCCGAGGCGCTCAAAGAAGCCGAGGCCTCCGACGCCCGCCGCGCCCAAGGCCAGGTTCTGAGCCCGCTGGATGGCATCCCCTACACCGCCAAGGACAGCTACCTGGTCAAAGGCCTGACGGCCGCTTCGGGCAGCCCTGCGTTCAAGGACCTGGTAGCCCAACGCGACGCCTTCACCATCGAGCGTCTGCGCGCCGCCGGTGCCGTGTGCCTGGGCAAGACCAACATGCCGCCCATGGCCAACGGTGGCATGCAGCGCGGCGTGTATGGCCGCGCCGAAAGCCCGTACAACGCCAACTTCCTGACTGCGCCCTTCGCCTCGGGCTCGTCCAACGGTGCCGGCACCGCCACCGCCGCCAGTTTCAGCGCCTTCGGCCTGGCCGAGGAAACCTGGTCCAGCGGCCGTGGCCCGGCGTCCAACAATGGCTTGTGCGCCTACACCCCATCGCGCGGCGTGATTTCGGTGCGCGGCAACTGGCCGCTGACCCCGACCATGGACGTGGTGGTGCCTTACGCCCGTACCATGGCCGACCTGCTGGAAATCCTCGACGTGGTGGTCGCCGATGACGCTGACAAGCGCGGCGACCTGTGGCGCCTGCAGCCCTGGGTGCCGATCCCGGCGGCATCGACTGTGCGCCCTGCCTCTTACCTGGACCTGGCAGTGGATGCCAGCGCACTCAAGGGCAAACGCTTTGGCGTACCGCGCATGTACATCAATGCCGATGCCGAAGCAGGCACCTCCGAAAAACCAGGCATCGGTGGCCCGACCGGCCAACGCATCAACACCCGCGCTACTGTAATCGACTTGTGGCAACAGGCACGCCAGGCCCTGGAAGCGGCTGGTGCCGAAGTGCTGGAAGTGGACTTTCCGCTGGTGTCCAACTGCGAGGGCGACCGCCCGGGCGCACCGACCGTTTACAACCGCGGCATCGTCAGCAAGGAGTTCCTGCATGACGAGCTGTGGGAGCTGTCGGGCTGGGCGTTCGACGACTTCCTGCAAGCCAACGGCGACCCCAAGCTCAACCGCTTGGCCGATGTCGATGGCCCACAGATATTCCCGCACGACCCGGGCACCCTGCCCAACCGCGAGGACGACCTGGCTGCGGGCATGGACGAGTACGTCAACATGGCCAAGCGCGGGCTGAAGGCCTGGGACCAGATCGAGACCGTGCCCGATGGCCTGCGCGGCCTGGAGCACACCCGCAAACTGGACCTGGAAGACTGGATGGACAACCTGGGCCTGGATGCGGTGCTGTTCCCGACCGTGGCCGATGTAGGCCCGGCCGATGCCGACGTCAACCCGGCATCGGCGGACATCGCCTGGAGCAACGGTATCTGGGTGGCCAACGGCAACCTGGCGATCCGTCACCTGGGTGTACCGACCGTCACCGTGCCAATGGGCGTGATGGCCGACATCGGCATGCCGGTGGGGCTGACCTTTGCCGGGCGTGCCTATAGCGACAATGCGCTGTTGAGCTTTGGTGCCGCCTTCGAGGCGACCGGCTCGCGCCGGATGATCCCGCCGCGCACCCCGGCGCTGGGCTGACTTTTACAAGGGCCGCTTTGCGGCCCATCGCAGATCGCTTAATTCAACTCAATGTGTAAAAATACACAAAATGTTGATTTTGCGATCTGCCATGCCTATCCCCCCCAGCGAAGAACGCCACCTCACACTCACGGTGCTCAAGGCCGCCATCCAGGCCTTGGGCAGCGTTGCCGCACGCAACATGGAAATCCTTCTGCACGACCTGGATCACCCGGAGCATTCCGTGGTGGCGATCGTCAACGGTCACCTCTCCGGCCGCAGCGTCGGCAGCCCGATCCTCGCCGCCCCAGAGCAGGACCAAGGCTTCAAGGCACTGATGCAGGCCTCAGCGGACCAGCACGGCAGCGAGCCGGTGGTACTGCCCGACTACCCCACCACGCTGAAGGGCCGCACCCTGCGCAGCGCCACCGCGATCTTTCGCGACAGCACCGGCCACCCCTTCGCCAGCCTCTGCGTCAACACCGACGTCACCGGCCTGGACGCCGCCATGAACTTTCTCCAGCAGTTCCAACCGCTGGGGGCCACGCCTGCCGTCAACGAACCCGCCGACATGGAACTGCTGATGAGCGAGATCATCCAGGCTTCCCTGCAACGCAGCGGCCAAGGGCGGATGAACAAACAGGCCAAGGTTGAAGCCGTGCGGGTCATGCAGGAGCGCGGCCTGTTCATCGTCAAGGGCGGCGTGGAAAAGGCCGCCAGTGCGCTCGGCGTAACCCGCTACACCATTTACAACTACCTTGAACAATTACGCGGAACCAGCCAATGACCTTGCATATCCACACCCCCCTGATCGAATCCCGCTCGCTGTCGTTGGCTGCGGGCCGAAACGTCTGGCTCAAGCTCGATGCCCTGCAACCTTGCGGCTCATTCAAACTGCGCGGGGTGGGCCACGCCTGCGAAGTGCATCAGGCCCGTGGCGCCCGGCAGTTCATCTCATCGTCGGGCGGCAATGCCGGCCTGGCGGTGGCCTATGCAGGGCGCAAACTGGGTGTGCCGGTGACCGTGGTAGTCCCCGAGACCACCACCGAGCGGGCCAAGGAGCTGCTGCGCCTGGAAGACGCCAACGTGGTGGTGCATGGCAGCTCTTGGCAAGAGGCCAACGCCCTGGCGCAGACCTTGGTGGGGCCGGATGATGCGTTCATCCACCCGTTTGACGATCCGCTGCTGTGGGCCGGGCATGCCAGCCTGATCGATGAAGTCGCCGAAGCAGGCGTCAAACCGGACGCCGTGGTGCTGTCGGTGGGCGGTGGCGGCTTGCTCAGCGGCGTGGTCCAGGGGCTGCAGCGCAATGGCTGGGGTGATGTCCCGGTGCTGGCGGTGGAAACCCACGGCGCCGCGTCGCTGCATGCGGCCATGCAGGCGGGGCATTCGGTCGAGCTGGAGCGCATCGCCTCGGTGGCGACCTCGCTGGGGGCAAAGCGGGTAGCCGATCAGGCGCTGGCCTGCGCGCAGCAACACCCGGTGCACAGCCACCTGGTCAGCGATCGTGCAGCGCTGGAAGCCTGTGAGCGGTTCCTGCTGGACCATCGCGTGCTGGTCGAGCCAGCGTGTGGAGCGGCGCTGGCATTGGCGTATGCGCCGGGCGCCTTGGCGCAATACCAGAATGTGCTGGTGGTGGTTTGTGGTGGTGCTACGGCAACGCTTGAGCAAATTCGGGCGTGGCTGCAGCAAGCCGATTGAGGCTGCCACCTGTCGGTGGTGATTACGTTAGTCACATGCGCCTGTTCTACTGAGCCCGCCGCAACCGGAAAAATGCCCTCGCAACGGCGTCAACCCTGACGAAATGCGTATCGCACCCTTTCGGTCTGCGGCAAGTGAAGGCACAATGCGTGTCCTTTTTTTGGCCGGCCTGGCCGGGGGCCTTTAAATGATCAAGACGCCGTATTACCTCATCGATAAAACCAAGCTGCTCAGCAACATGGAGAAGATCGCCTACGTGCGTGAACACTCCGGTGCCAAGGCGCTGCTTGCCCTCAAGTGCTTCGCCACCTGGTCGGTCTTCGACTTGATGCAGCAGTACATGGACGGCACCACCTCGTCCTCCCTCTTCGAGCTCAAGCTCGGCCGCCAGAAGTTCGCCGGCGAGACCCACGCCTACAGCGTGGCCTGGGCCGACGACGAGGTCGAGGAAATGCTCGAGAACTGCGACAAGATCATCTTCAACTCGATCGGCCAGCTGCAGCGCTTTGCCGAACAGTCCGAAGGCAAGGTGCGCGGCCTGCGCGTCAACCCGCAGGTCAGCAGCTCTGACTACCTGCTGGCCGACCCGGCACGTCCGTTCAGCCGCCTGGGCGAATGGGACCCTGCCAAGATCGAGCAGGTGATCGAACAGATCTCCGGCTTCATGTTCCACAACAACTGCGAGAACGGCGACTTCGGCCTGTTCGACAAGATGCTCACGCACATCGAAGAGCGCTTCGGTCACCTGCTGCACAAGGTCGAGTGGGTCAGCCTCGGTGGCGGCATCCACTTCACCGGTGAAGACTATGCGGTAGACGCCTTCTGCGCACGCCTCAAAGCCTTCTCGGAGAAGTACGGCGTGCAGGTGTACCTGGAGCCGGGCGAAGCGGCCATCACCAACAGCGCCTCGCTGGAAGTGACCGTGCTCGACACCCTGTACAACGGCAAGCACCTGGCCGTGGTCGACAGCTCGATTGAAGCGCACCTGCTCGACCTGCTGATCTACCGCCTCAACGCCAAGATGGCCCCCAACGACGGCGAGCACACCTACATGGTCTGCGGCAAGTCGTGCCTGGCCGGTGACATCTTCGGCGAGTACCAATTCGATCGCCCGTTGGCCATTGGCGATCGCCTGTCGTTCATCGACACGGCGGGTTACACCATGGTCAAGAAAAACTGGTTCAACGGTCTGAAAATGCCATCCATCGTGGTCAAGCAACTCGACGGCAGCGTCGAAGTCGTCCGCGAGTTCGGTTTTGAAGACTACGTTTCCAGCCTGTCGTAAGGCCGGCTTTCCAAGTAAGGAGCAAAAGGTAAATTGAAGAAGAACGTTCTTATCATTGGTGCAGGAGGTGTCGCCAAGGTGGTGGCCCACAAGTGCGCACAGCATAACGACGAACTGGGTCGTATCGCTATCGCGTCACGGAACATCTCCAAATGCCAGGCCATCATCGACAGCGTCAAGGCCAAGGGTAGCCTCAAGGTACCCGCCGACATCCAGGCCTTCTCGCTCAATGCCCTCGATGTCGAGGCAACCAAGGCGCTGATCCGCGAGACCGAATCGCAGATCGTGATCAACGTAGGTTCCGCCTTCCTCAACATGTCGGTGCTGCGTGCCTGCATCGATACGGGTGTCGCCTATCTGGACACCGCCATCCACGAAGAGCCGGGCAAGATTTGCGAGACCCCGCCGTGGTACGGCAACTACGAGTGGAAACACCTCGAAGAGTGCCAGGCAAAGAACATTACAGCCATTCTCGGCGTCGGTTTCGACCCGGGTGTGGTAAACAGCTACGCCAAACTGGCGCAGCAGCAGTATTTCGACAGCATTGATTCGATCGACATTCTCGACGTCAATGCCGGTTCGCATGGCAAGTACTTTGCCACCAACTTCGACCCGGAAATCAACTTCCGCGAGTTCACCGGGCAAGTGTGGAGCTGGCAGAACAGCCAGTGGACCAGCAACACCATGTTCGAGGTCAAGCGTACCGACGACCTGCCCGTGGTAGGTTCGCAAAACCTGTACCTGACCGGCCACGACGAAGTTCACTCGATTTCGAAGAACCTCAACGTACCGAACGTGCGTTTCTGGATGAGCTTCGGCGAGCACTACATCAATGTGTTCACCGTGCTGAAAAACCTGGGCCTGCTCAGCGAGCAACCGGTGAAAACCGCCGAAGGCCTGGAAGTGGTACCGCTGAAAGTGGTCAAGGCCGTACTGCCAGACCCGGCCTCCCTGGCCCCTGGCTACACCGGCAAGACCTGCATCGGTGACCTGGTCAAGGGCACCAAGGATGGCCAGCCGCGCGAAGTGTTCATCTACAACGTGGCTGACCACGAAGAAGCCTACGCCGAGACCGACAGCCAGGGCATTTCCTACACCGCCGGTGTACCGCCAGTGGCTGCTGCCCTGCTGGTTGCCCGTGGCGAATGGGATGCCAAGCGCATGGTCAACGTCGAGGAGCTGCCAGCCGAGCCGTTCCTCAAGGCGCTGGACGTGATGGGCCTGCCAACCTGCGTCAAGGATGAAAAAGGCGATCGTCCTTGGGACGCTGAAGCCTAAGTAACAAACAGAAGGGGCGCCACATGGCGCCCCTTCTGCGTTTCCAGGCCTGGCCTCTTCGCGGGCTCGCCCGCTCCCACAGGTAACGTGCTTCTCAGGCCTCAAGTTATCCTGTGGGGGGGCAAGCCCGCGAAGAGGCCCGTGCAGGACTACACCCTACTTCCGCGCCTCAAGAATGAGGTTGAACGGCGTCTGCGTCGCACGCCGGAACCGGCTGAACCCCGCCTCCTCGAACACCGCCCGCAACCGCGCCTCCCCGGCTTGCGCGCCCAGCCCCAAGCCCACCTCCTGCGACAGCGAATTCGGCGTGCAGATGAAGGTAGACGCTGCGTAGAACAAGCGCCCTACCGGCGTCAGGTTGCCGTCCAGCGAATCCTCGGCAAAAGGTTCGACCAGCATGACCGTGCCGTCGGCCTTCAACGCCCGATAGGCATGCTTGGCCGCCCCCACCGGGTCGCCCATGTCGTGCAGGCAATCGAAGAAACACACCAGGTCATGGTCATGCCCCGGGTAATCCTTCGCACTGGCCTGCTGAAAACTCACCCGCTCGGCTAGCCCCGCCTCACGCGCACGATCGTTGGCGGTGGTGATGGAAGGCCCGTGGTAGTCGTAGCCGACAAAGGTAGACGCTGGAAACGCCTGGGCCATGACCAGCGTCGAGGCGCCATGCCCGCAGCCTACATCCGCGACCTTGGCGCCCGCCTGTAGCTTGGCCACTACACCCTCGAGCGCTGGCAACCACTCAGCGACCAGAAACGTACGGTAGCCCGGCCGGAAAAACCGCTCGGTACCGCTGAACATGCACGGGTGGTGGTCCCCCCAGGCCAGCCCGCCATCGCCGCGCATGGCCGCGACCAGCTTGTCCTTGTCATGGAACAGCGCAGCGATCACTGCGGCCCCACCGGCCATGTAAGCCGGGGAGTCCTCCAGCGCCAAGGCCATGGCCTGCTCTTCGGGCAGCACAAAAGAGCCCTTGTCGTGTGCCATGTAACCCGAAGCGGCCTGGGCGTTCAGCCATTCGCGCACCAGCCGCGGATGGCAGCCGGTTTTTTCCGCCAGTGCTTCGGGGGTAGTTGGCTGGCTATCGGCCATCGCTCGATACAACCCCAGTTCATCGCCCAGGATGACATTGGCCAGGGTCGCCGCTGCACCCATGTCGCCCACCAGCTTGCCCATGAAATCGTGAAGCCTTGCCTCGTCCATGACCTGCCCTCCTCTGCAAGAAGGCCATCGCCAGCGAGGGAACTCCGATCCGGGGAGGCGGTGGTCGGTTCAAGGGTTTGTGCTCGCCCTACAGCGCGTTATCGCGAGCACTCGGTAAGTCTAGATCTTCTGCACATACGCGACGAGATCCCGTCTAAATAGCGGCGGAATTCCTCCTTCAGGTAACAATTCCTAAACAAGACTGTGACATTTTTTTTCAGCTTTCTTATCAAGGAGCGGAAAGATGAAAGTCACGGTTTTTGGTACCGGCTATGTCGGCCTCACCCAGGCAGTGTGCCTGGCCCAGGTGGGGCACTCGGTGTTGTGCATGGATGTCGACGCCGAGCGGGTTGCCACCCTTAATGCAGGCCATTGCCCGATCTTCGAGCCCGGCCTTGCGCCGATGCTGGAGAAAAACCTGGCCTGTGGCCGCCTGCGCTTCACCACCGACGCCAGGGCAGCAGCCAATTACGCCAGGCTGCAGTTCATTGCAGTCGGCACACCGCCGCAAGCCGATGGCAGCGCTGACCTGAAGCAGGTTTTTGCCGTGGTCGACAGCATTCTCGAACATGCTGACGGCGCCAAGGTGATCGTCAACAAGTCCACCGCCCCGGTCGGCACGGTGCACCGCATCAAGTCGCGCATAGCCCAGGCCGTCGCCGACCCCGCTCGCTTCCAGGTAATCAGCAACCCGGAGTTTCTCAAGGAAGGCTCGGCCGTGGACGACTGCATGCGGCCGGACCGCATCATCATCGGCGGCGCCGAACCGGCCGAAGTGGAGTTGCTGCGCGAGCTGTACCTGCCGTTCAGCCGCAACCGCGAAAAACTCATGGTCATGGATGCACGCAGCGCCGAGCTGACCAAGTACGCGGCCAACTGCATGCTGGCGACCAAAATTTCCTTCATCAACGAAATCGCCAACCTGGCCGAGCACCTGGGGGCCGATATCGAAATGGTGCGCCGCGGCATCGGCTCCGACCCGCGCATCGGTTACGACTTCATCTACGCCGGCTGCGGCTTTGGCGGCTCGTGCTTCCCCAAGGACCTGCAAGCCCTGCGCCGCAGCGCCGAAGCTGAAGGCTTCGAGCCGCAGTTGCTGCGTGCGGTGGAGTCGGTCAACGAACATCAGAAGGGTCGGCTGTTCAGCAAGATCCAGCGGCATTATCCCGATGGCCTGCGCGGCAAGGTATTCGCCCTGTGGGGGTTGTCGTTCAAGCCCAACACCAATGACATCCGCGAAGCCTCCAGCCGAATCTTGCTGGAAGCGCTGTGGGCTGCTGGCGCGCGAGTGCAGGCTCACGACCCGCAGGCGATGGACGAAATCCTGCGGCATTACGGCCCGCGCACCGATTTGCAGCTGGTGCCGTGCAAGGACGATGCGCTGGAGGGCGCCGATGCCCTGGTCATCGTCACAGAGTGGCAGGACTACCGTGTGCTGAATCTGGACAAAGTGCCGGATCTGTTGGCCGATCGAGTGGTGTTCGACGGCCGCAACCTGTTCGAACCCGAGCACATGGCCGCTGCCGGCCTGACTTACTACGGTATCGGCCGAGGCCAGGTGCAGCCAGCATGCCCGTACTGATTACCGGCGTGGCCGGCTTTATCGGCTTCCACGTCGCGCGCCGCCTGTGCGAGGCTGGCATCGAGGTGCTCGGCATCGACAACCTCAATGCCTACTACAGCGTCGAGCTGAAACGGGCGCGCCTGCAACAACTGTCCGGCTTCGCCAATTTCCGCTTTCAGCCCCTGGACATCGCCAACAGCGCCGACCTGCAACAGCTGTTCACCGGGCAGGCGTTCAGTGAAGTGATCCACCTGGCGGCCCAGGCCGGGGTGCGCTATTCGCTGGACAACCCCGGGGCCTATGGCCAAGCCAACCTGGTCGGTTTCCTCAATATGCTCGAAGCCTGCCGCCAGCATCCGCCGCGCCACTTGATCTACGCCTCCAGCAGCTCGGTGTACGGCGCCAACGCCAAGCTGCCGTTCAGCGTCGACGACACGGTCGAGCAGCCGGTGTCGCTCTATGCCGCCAGCAAGCGCGCCAATGAACTGATGGCGCACAGCTATGCGCACCTGTATCGCCTACCGACCACGGGTTTGCGCTTTTTCACCGTCTACGGTCCGTGGGGCCGCCCCGACATGGCGCTGTTCAAGTTCACCCGCGCCATGCTCGAAGGCCGCCCGATCGAGATTTACAACAACGGCCTGATGGGGCGCGACTTCACCTACATCGACGACATCGTCGAAAGCATCCTGCGCCTGCGCCTGAAGCCACCACAGCCTGCCCACGGGCAACCGCCCTGCCAGCTGTTCAACATCGGCCGTGGCCAGCCGGTGCGGCTGCTGCATTTCGTCGAGTGCCTGGAGGACGCCTTGGGCATCAAGGCCCAGCGCGACTACCTGCCACTGCAAGCGGGAGACGTGCTGGAGACCTGGGCCGATGTGGGCTCGCTGGCGCGCTGGATCGACTTCATCCCGGGCACATCGCTGGAACACGGCGTTAACGCTTTCGTTGGCTGGTACCGGGATTTTTACCGGGTTTGAGCCGCGCCCTCACAACAAGACCACAGGTAGCCTCATGACAGATCCACTTCACCTCTCGGTACTGATCCCCGCCAGGAACGAGGTCGAAAACCTGCCATCACTGCTGATGGAAATCCGCGCCGCACTGGCGGCCGAAGCCTATGAAGTACTGGTGGTCGATGACGGCAGCAGCGATGGTACCCTGAGCGTGCTGCAGCAACTGAAAAGCCAGGGTTACACCCAACTGCGCATACTGCGTCACGAGCGCTCGCTGGGCCAGAGCACCTCACTGTGGCATGCCGCGCAGGCGGCCCGCGGCCAGTGGCTGGCCACTCTCGACGGCGACGGCCAGAACGACCCCGCAGACATCCCGGGCATGCTGGCCCTGGTGCGCGCCAACCAGCCCCTGGCCGGCGGCGTGAAACTGGTCGCCGGGCACCGCGTCAACCGCCGTGACAGCGCCAGCAAGCGCTGGGCTTCGCGTTTTGCCAACAACCTGCGCAGGCGCCTGCTCAAGGACGCCACGCCAGACACCGGCTGCGGGCTGAAGCTGATAGAACGCGCAGCCTTCCTGCGCCTGCCCTACTTCGACCACATGCACCGCTTTATCCCGGCCCTGATCCTGCGCCACAACGGCCGCATGCTGGTGCACCCGGTCAACCACCGGCCACGCCATGCCGGGGTTTCCAAGTACGGCAACCTGGACCGCGCCCTGGTTGGCATCCTCGACTTGTTCGGGGTGTGGTGGCTGATTCGCCGCACCCGCCTGGACAGCCGCCCGCAGGAACTTGAAGGATGACCCGCGAAACCCTGTGGCTGATCATCGGCTTCGCCGGCCAGGCGGTGTTCACCGGGCGCTTCGTGCTGCAGTGGCTGTACAGCGAGTTCAAGCGCCGCAGCGTGATCCCGGTAGGTTTCTGGTACCTCAGCATGCTCGGCAGTGCCCTGCTGCTGACCTACGCCATCTACCGCCAGGACCCGGTGTTCATCATCGGCCAGAGCTTCGGCTTTCTGGTGTACCTGCGCAACCTGCAACTGATCGCCCGCAACCAGGAACAGAAGGACTAGCCCTTGCCCAGGTTCAAGACGCTTGGGGCCGAACGCCTGGCCCTGATTGCCCTCGCCGTAATGTTGGTGGGCGCAGGTATCGGCTGGCGACAGCCGATGAATGTGGATGAGGAGCGCTTTCTGGGCGTAGCCCTGGAAATGCTGCAAAGCGGCAACTGGTTCATCCCCCACCGGGCAGCGGAAATATACGGCGACAAGCCGCCGCTGTTCATGTGGACCGTGGCCCTGTTCAGCCAACTGACCGGCTCGCCCAAGGTTGCCCTCTACCTGCCCGGGTTGATGTCGGCGGCAACCATCACTTGGGTGCTGCACGACCTGGGGCGGCGCCTGTGGAGCCGGCGCATCGGCGTGATCGCCGCCTTGCTGTTCCTGGCCACCTACCAGAGCTACAGCATCCTGCGTACCGGGCAGATCGACAGCTTCCTGTGCCTATGGGTAGCGCTGGGTTTTTATGGCATGGTGCGCCACCTGCTATCGGGGCCGGCGTGGGGTTGGTTCTACCTGGCCTGTGCGGCCATGGGGCTGGGCATCATCAGCAAGGGCGTGGGCTTTGTGCCGGCGCTGATGCTGCTGCCCTATGCCTGGGCGGTGCGCCAAGGCTGGCACGGCGTTGTGGCCCTGCCTGGCCAAGGTTGGCGCTGGAGCCTTGGGCTGCTTTGCCTGCTGGCCGGTTGCGCGGTGTGGCTTGTGCCCCTGCTGGTGTCGATCGCCCAGGGCGGTGGCGCAGCGGAGCTGGCCTACCTCAACGAAATCTTGCTGCGCCAGACCGCCAGCCGCTATACCAATGCCTGGGACCATCGCGAGCCATTCTGGTACTTCTTCGTCAAGGTCATTCCCAAGTACTGGCTGCCGCTGGTGCTGGCCCTGCCCTGGCTGGTACCGGCGTGGCGACGCCAGCTGCAAAAGCGCGACGGGCGCTTCTTGCTGCTACTCGGCTGGGTGGCGTTGGTGCTGCTGTTTTTCAGCTTCAGCAGTGGCAAGCGCAAGTTGTACATCTTCCCAGCGCTGCCGGGCCTGGTGCTGGCCATCGCCCCGCTGATACCGTGGCTGCTCAAACGCTGGTTGCTGGGCCGGCCGGCCTGGCGCAAGGCCTTTGTCGCCGTGGCCCTGACATGGTTCGCGCTGTGGTTCGCCCGCGGCTTCGTCGAGCCGCTGAAGGAGGGCCGCAACCCGCATGAGGCGCTGATGAGCGAAGCGGCACGCGCCACCGGCGGAGCCGAGCTGGTGCTGGTCAACTGGCGCGAAGGGCATTGGCTGTTTGCCCGGCAGCCCATCGTGCATTTCGGCTTTACCGGCCAATCCAGGGCGGATGCGGCGGCCTATTGGCTGCGCCATAACCCCACCGCCTTCGCCCTGATCCCGGCCTCCGAACTGGGCCGCTGCTTCAGTGCCGACAAGGCACGCAAGCTTGGCGAGACTTCGCGGGCCGAGTGGTATGTGGTGGGTGCCGATGCCGACAACGGCCATTGCCAAACCGCTGCCCCGGGTCACGTCTACCGCTTTGCCTGGGCAGACGCGCCCGTCGCTCGTTAAAACCTGCTCCCCCGCCGTGCTACGGCGCAGCGGTGCCGGCTGGCGGATCGAGTTGCAGCACCTCGTTGGTGTACGCCCACTCCTTCAATACCTGGTCGGGGTGGTCGTTGAGGCGCGTTCCGTAGGACGGGATGATCTGGTTGATCTTACCCTGCCATTGCGGCGTTGCTACCTTGTCCTTGAACACCTTGTTGAGCACATCGAGCATGATCGGTGGCGCGGTCGAGGCACCCGGCGAGGCGCCCAGCAACCCGGCGATGCTACCGTCCCTGGACATCACCACCTCAGTACCGAGCTTGAGCACGCCACCCAATGCCTCGTCCTTCTTGATGATCTGTACCCGCTGGCCCGCCTGCCACAGCCGCCAGTCTTCCTTCTTCGCCTCGGGGAAGTAAGTGCGCAGCGCTTCGAAGCGGTCATTGTCGGATTGCAGCACCTGACCGATAAGGTACTGGACCAGGTCAAACTCGCGTACCCCGACCCGCACCATCGGCCAGGCGTTGTGCACGCTGGTACTGGCAAGCAGGTCGAGCAGCGAGCCTTGCTTGAGGAACTTGGTCGAGAAGGTGGCGAACGGCCCGAAGAGGATCATGCGCTTGCCATCGAGCACCCGGGTGTCCAGGTGCGGCACCGACATGGGTGGCGCACCGGTGGCGGCAATGCCATAGGCCTTGGCCATGTGACGCTGCGCGATAGCCGGGTTGTCGGTGACCAGGAACGAACCGCCGACCGGGAAACCGGCATAGTCCTTGGCCTCGTCAATCCCCGACTTCTGCAGCAGGGGTAACGCCGCACCACCAGCACCAATGAACAGGAACTTGGCGTCGGTGGCCGCCTTGCTGCCATCTTTGAGGTTCTTGTACTCGACATGCCACGAGCCGTCGTCGTTACGGGTGATGTCTTGTACTTCGGTGGACAACTTGAGGTCGAAGTTAGGCCGGGTCTGCAGATAGCCCACGTACTGCCGGGTAATCTCGCCAAAGTTGACGTCGGTGCCAATCGGCGTCCAGGTTACCGCCAGTTTCTGGTTGGGGTCGCGCCCCTCCATCATCAACGGTACCCACTTGCGGATCTGCTCATGGTCCTCGGAGTACTGCATGGGCTTGAACAACGGGCTGGCCTGCAGCGCCTCATAACGCTTTTTCAGGAAGCGGATGTTGTCGTCACCCCAGACGAAACTCATATGGGGCGTGGTGTTGATAAACGAATGCGGGTTCTTCAACACCCCCTGCTTCACCTGCCAGGCCAGGAACTGGCGGGTGACCTGGAACGACTCGTTGATCTCCACCGCCTTGCTGATGTCGATCTTGCCGTCTTTTTCCGGGGTGTAGTTGAGTTCGGCGAGGGCCGAGTGGCCGGTGCCGGCGTTGTTCCAGCCGTTGGAGCTTTCTTCGGCGACCTTGTCCAGGCGCTCGACCATTTCCATCGACCAGCCCGGCTCCAGTTCGTTGAGCCAGACCGCCAGCGTAGAACTCATGATGCCGCCGCCTACCAGCATCACATCGACCTTCCTGGTTTCTGCGGCCTGGGCATTGAACATGCCAAAGGCCAAGGCCAGCCCGGCCAGCGCCAGCTCCGGCTTCAGGGTAATTTTCATAACCTTTTCCGCGCCTCGTTGCTATCCGTAAGTCCAGCCACAAGCTTAGCTGACGGATTTAGTCGGGCATGGCTGGCGCACAACCACTTGCAATCAGACACATCTCAAAATACTGTATGAATATTCAGTACAGTGAGACAGCCTCATGCAACTCATCGCCAAACTCGGCATCCTTGCCGACGCCGCCAAATACGATGCATCTTGCGCCAGCAGCGGTGCACCCAAGCGCAATTCGCGCGGCGGCGACGGCCTGGGCGCTACCAACGGCATGGGCATCTGTCACAGCTACACCCCCGACGGCCGTTGCGTGTCGCTGCTCAAGGTACTGTTGACCAACTTCTGCCTGTATGACTGCCAGTACTGCGTGAACCGCCGGTCCAGCAACGTCCCCCGCGCGCGCTTCAGCCCTGAGGAAGTGGTGCGCCTAACCCTGGATTTCTATCGACGCAATTGCATCAGTGGCCTGTTCCTCAGCTCCGGCATCATCCGTTCGGCGGATTACACCATGGAGCAACTGATCCGCGTAGCCCGCTTGTTGCGCGAAGAGCACAACTTCCGCGGCTACATTCACCTCAAGACCATCCCCGATGCCGACCCGCTACTGATCGAAGAGGCCGGCCGCCTGGCCGACCGCCTCAGCGTCAATATCGAACTGCCCACCGACGCCAGCCTCAAGCGCCTGGCGCCGGAAAAACACGCGCATACCATCCGCCAGGCGATGGGCGTGATTCACCAGGGCCAGCAAGCCGTGGCCAACGAACCCAAGGCCCCGCGCTTCACCCCTGCCGGGCAAAGCACCCAGGTCATCGTCGGCGCCGACAGCACCGACGACAGCACCCTGCTGCGCAATGCCGAGTCGCTGTACCAAGGTTACGGCCTAAAGCGCGTGTACTATTCTGCCTTCAGCCCGATCCCCGACAGCCCGGGCAGCGTGCCCCTGGCTGCACCGCCGCTGCTGCGCGAGCACCGCCTGTACCAGGCCGACTTCCTGCTGCGTGGCTACGGCTACAAGGCAGGTGAACTACTGGGACAGAGCGGCAACCTGGCGCTGGACATCGACCCGAAACTGGCCTGGGCGCTGGCCAACCGCGACATTTTTCCGCTGGATGTAAACCGCGCCGAGCCTGCGCTGCTCGCGCGTATTCCCGGTATCGGCCTGCGCAGCGTGCAGCGCCTGGTCGCGCTGCGCCGGGAACGGCGCATCCGCTATGACGACCTCATCCAGCTGCGCTGCGTGCTGGACAAGGCACGGCCGTTTATCGTCACCAGCGATTACCGCCCAGCCCAGTCCGAGCTGCGCAGCGGCTTGCTGCGGGCGCGTTTGCGTGAACCGCAAGCGCCGGTGCAGATGGGGCTGTGGGGATGATTGCGCTCGACTGCGATGACCGGTTCGCCACCTGGCGGGATCAGGCCCGCGTGTTGCTGGGGCATGGCATCGACCCGTCGCAAGTCACCTGGTCACAGGGCCCGATGGCAGACCTGTTGGCAGTGCCTGCGTCGCCCCCCGAAGGCCCTGGCCCTTTTCGCGCCAAAGTGCCTGCCGCGCTGCTGGACCAGTTGGAGCAGGCTGCCCGTTACTGCGGCGAGCAACGCTGGAACCTGTTGTACGAAGTGCTCTGGCGGGTGGCCCATGGTGACCGCACGGCCATGCTGGCGGGCGACCGATTGGGCAGTGAACTGCAAAGGCGCATCAAGCAAGTCAGCCGAGAGGCGCATCACCTGCATGCGTTTGTGCGCTTCGTGCCATTGCCAGAGGCGTTGGCAGAACGCCTGCAACTTGATCTGGTCGCTTACCACGAACCGGCACATGACATTCTGGAAAGTGCCAGCCCACATTTTGCTGACCGCCTGGGGCGTTTGCGCTGGTTGATCGCCACACCACAGGATGGCATTCGGTTCGACGGCCAGGTGTTCGATTACCAACGCCGATGCCCCGAGCGCTGGCAGCAATGGGCGCGCAACGCTGACGACCCAGGCGCCGAACTATGGCGCACCTACTACCGCCACACCTTCAACCCCGCCCGCCTCAACCCCGATGCCCTGCGCCTGCACATGCCCGGGCGGTTCTGGCGGCATTTGCCGGAAGGCATGCTGATACCGCAACTCGAAGGCCTGGCCCGCCAAGGCAAACAGCGGGACGGCCAAGCCGTTGAAGTTGCCGCCAAACCCGGCAAACAGATCAACGCGCCAGCAGATAGCTGAAAAAATAACTGTCTCACGTTGTCTTGCATGGCGTCTTGAGGCTTGCACGATCACTGTGGGAGCGGGCGCGCCCGCGAACATGGGCGCAGCCCGTGCCATCCACCGCGTTGCCTGCTTCGCGGGCATGCCCGCTCCCACAGGTACGGCGCAAGCCCAGGTCACACGCCATCTTTGTGGGAGCGGCTTTAGCCGCGAACACCGGCGTAGCCGGTGCCATCCACTTCAATACCTGCTTCACAAGCCCCTCTTACAGCAGCCACCCAGCATCCCCTTCCTCAAGCACACCACCGTGATCCGTCCGGTCGCCTTTGCGGGCCACCGCCGCACCTTCGATCAGGAAATGCCCGGCCCCACTCTCTATCACCGCGCCACAGGTGGTCCGGTCACCTACCCTGGCGACCGGCCTGCCGTTAAACGTATACGTAGCGCTGCCGCTTTCGACCTGGTTTACCCCATGCAGCGGACAGTTATGTTGGTGTCCTACAAGTACAACCGGATTCATAGGGCTTCGCCTTCAGACGGTGCAGTACGGGATTCGCGATCTATGGCCTCCGGCCAATGAACCTTCGGCGCCAGGCAATGCATGTGGCTCAAGCCATCGTCATCGTTCCAGTCGCGGGGTGGGTGCACGAATTCTGGCAGGGCTTCGGGGCCTTGTTGCATGAACAGCCGGGCGATGGCCCAGTAGGCCTCGCCGTGGTAGAGGTCGTGGGTGAAGAAGACGCGATCGATGACTTCGTTGCTTTCAGGATTGCGCACCGACAGCATGACGTTTTCTATCAGGCCGCCGTGGCCGGGGGCATAGACGCGATAAACCTCGGCGGTTACGTCGTCCCAGTTGTAGGCGACAGGTTTAACACCCCAGTGTTTTCGGCTGAATAGGTAGATGTAATGGAATCTGAATTGATAGAGATAGATTTTCCGACGCAGGCGGTTGAAACGAATGGGTTCGTCCCTTGGGAGCATCAGGTCCATCTTTACATGGGATGCAATTGCCCACATGGCGATCGGCGGCAATAAAACCATGACGAGGCAAACAAACCAGTCACGCGACCAATTAACATTCAACATTAGCAAATATAAATATATGGCCATTCCAAATGATATGACTAAAGTTGCCCCTCCTACCAGAGCAGCAACACCGCGCAAACTGACACTCGACCTCGGAAGCTCTAGGCACACATCATCAAGATAATTCGGCGCTGGCTTAACATCCTCAACACCAAAACGCGGAGCTGACTGCGAATTCACATCAGGCAGATCATAGCTCCAAAACAAAGCCCTATCCCAAAGAGCTCTAGGCTTGGCTTTCACTCGTTAAGCTCCTTGACGCAAATCTCAATATAAGCATCCGGCAGCGCTGTATCTGGCCAGTACATTACTAGCAGCGTCGCAGCACCTATGGTGTGCGACCCGATAGTCGGCACCAGTTCTGTAACCCCAGTGATTTCCAGCCAAGATATTGCCAAATCCTCTGACCTCTCGGATTTACGCTTTCTATTCACTGAAATATTTTTTCTATAGTCGGGTAGTCTGGGCTGAGAGAAACCAGAAAATCTTGCCGCTTTAGTGAGAGCCTCAATCGGGAGAGCCTGATATTCTTCCACAAGCACAGTTTCTCCACCAAAGAAGTCGGGGAAAGTGCCATCACCATGCCGATGCACTACGAGGACCAAGCGAAAAGCTGAGCATTCATCACTGTAACTAGGTAACACGACTTGAAATTTAAGTTTATGCTCTAACTCCAAACTGACCAACCCTCCTATCCTGGGCGCAGCCGAATTGATTGACCGATTGGACTCGAAGTTAATCGCCGCGCAAACACCCAGGGTCGCCGCATTAAGCTCTGCAAACGCAATATCCGCATATTCCGGGCTGCCCCAGAATACGGCTGGCTTCTCATCAGCTTTGCCAAAGCAGCAGCGTCGCGCCCATCGCTCCAAGGCTACAGATTCGTTTCCTTCAGCCCACTTGCTGATTGCGTACGCCGTGAGCGCCAGCATCACTGCCAACCCTAAAGGCCCTAATATGAGCGGTTTAAATACTGCATATACAAATACGCCAGTTGAAACGGTGAACCCAAATCCCGCCCCGATATATATAGCTCCGGCTCTGTTGTCTCCTGCTGCTAGCACGCGCTTTGCTGCAGCAAATGCTTGCGCCGTATCGAATATCCCGGCTATTGCACTAATAATTGCACCAAACTTGATTAGCGAAACGCCAGTTCCCGCCGCGCCCTTAGCCCCGGGTATTGACCTCAGCACGAGCCCAATCAGCTCAATTTGCCCGCCCAGCAACCCCAATTGCGAACCCTGCAACGCTAACTTGGCCTCATGCGCCTTGGGCCCAATCTCCGCTTCCGCTTTTTCCTGATTCTTGGCCAGGCTGTCGTATTGCAAGTACAGCCCTCCAATCGCCAGCAGTACTTCCCAGCTTCCCGCCACACCCCGCAAGCCGCGAAAGCCAGTCCGCACCAACTCCGCCGCCTGCTGCGCAGTGATCTTCATCCTCTGGAACACCTTTCGCGCATCCGGCTCTAGCGTCCCCGCCGCCACCGAGATATCCACCAACGCCCGCTGCGCCAAGCTGCTCGCCTGAGTCACCTTCATGCTGGCTTCCTCAAACAACCGACCCTGCACGTCCGCCGCAGTACCCTCGACCCACACCGACACATTGATCATGGTGTTGGTAAACCGCGGATCCAGCACTGCCAGGCTCATCAGCCCGTGCTGGATGATCGGCCGCACCTTGTTCCAGGCCCTGGTTGAATGAATGTCGATGTCATCAATGTTGCGATGCATCCGGTCCCTGGCCTCGGCGATCGAGGCGTTGGCCTTGTGCTGTAATTCGCGTAAATGAGCACTCTGCAGGGCGTAGTACTCGCCCAGCTTCATCTTCACTTCCAGCTCGATCAGGTGCACGCCGTTGTAAAGGAACTGGGTTGCACTGTTCAGGTGCCGCACAGCAGTCTGAATGCCAGGGGGCAAGTTGGGCGACAACCGTTGGCTGGCGGCGTTGAGCGCGCCTTGGGTTTCGGCGATGGCTTGCTTGAGGGTGTTGCGCATGTGCAAGCCGGCATCGTCGCTGGCGATGATTTTGCTCAGCATCGAATAAAGCTTGTCGCTGTCATTCCAGTTGATGGTTTCGGCAGCTGAAAAGCTGGGAAGCAGGCCAGCCAACAACATACGGTCGCGCATCAGCAATGCGCGGTAGGGTGGGCTGTCTGGATCCTCTAGCCATTTCAGCCAGAGGGTTTCGCTAGTGCCGGCCGCAGCAGCCGCGCCAGGCACAATCGCCTCGGTAATCCCGCCACCCAGGCACAGCGCCATGGTCTTGGCGTACGCCACGCCAGACTCACGATGATCGCCGTCGTAGTCGTACTGCTCGGCCACCTTGAACATGGGCGTGTCGAACAGCACGGCGTAAGCACGGGCGTCCTTGTCGATGTAGCGCTGAAACTCGGCTTCCTGCTGGTCATACCCGGCCTGGAACGCCGCCCGTTGCGGTTCGTGGTAGCGCTGTTCGAGTTTATCGTCGCTGTCCTTCATCGCTTGCTCGACCATACGCGGCCGCTCTACCGTAGGGTCAATCGGTACAAACGGCCCTCTACCCGCCATCGGCTCCAGTGAAGGCACCTTCTGCGCTGCCCACTCCCGCTGCGTGGCGCGAATGACCTGCAGGATCTGCGAAGTCTGCAATTGGTAGGCACGCATGGGGTCTTCGCGCCAGACCTGGCGCTTCACCACCCAGTTCAACCGCTGATGGTTGAGTTCCTGAATCAGGCCAACGGTATCGTCGAGCACCACCGCCAGCACGCCGTTCTCCAGCTTGTGCCGGTTCATCGCGTTGACCAGATAGCCGCGCATCGCAAACCGGCGCAGCCAGCGGCTGTGAAACCCATGTGCACTGTCGAACGGTGAGCAGCCGCGCTGTGCGTACTCGAACACATCCTTGTCGATCTGCAGGTTGTCGGGCGTCATGGCCATGCCCAGTAATTCTGGGTTGTTGCGGGCTTGCGTGAGGTCGACCCCCTCGAAGCGGTGCGCAGGCGCCTGGCCTTTCTTGTAGGCATTCAGCACGCTGACCGGCCAGGCATCGCTGGAGAAGGCCAGCCAGGCTGTGCCATACCGGTCGGTATCGATGTTCAGGAAGGCCGAAGGGATATCGTGGTTCTCATTCACACACTTTTCGGGTAGCGACGCGGGTAGGCCGTCTGACGGTTCGTAGGGGTTGAAGCGCCGCAGGTGGCCCTGTTCGCTGACTTCGTAGGCATGCCAGACCTGCTGATCAAGCAGCACATACAGGTAACCCAGGCGCAAGGTGCGCAGGCCCATCCTGGCTGAAACGTGCAGGCTACCGGCGACGGTGGTGACGCAACCTGGGCGCGCATCCGGCACGAGGGCGCGGCGCAGCGGTAGTATCGGCAAACCTTGCCGCTCGCAGGCCATGCACTGGTCAGAAGGGAGCCCGGCTTCGGCTGTCGCAATGGCGATACGTTGACTGAGGGTCATAAGCGCCTCTCGTTTACTGGGAGGGGGTCGATCAGGCGACACCATTGCGCCTCGGAATAACGAGCGAGCATTGGGGCAAGTGGACGGCGATCGTTGACGGCTGCCTCAACCATGCTGCGCACTGCAGCAACGGCATTCAGCTTGGGATGGATGCACAGGTGATGAAGAGCGAAAACCGTGATGTCCTCCTCTGCGCTCAGGCCCAACGCTCGCGCGTCGTCAATATGGTTTGATACACGCACGGCGGCTAATGGCGGTATCTGGCACTGGCTCGCGTCCTCCGAGCCCGCACGCAGCACTCTCCAGACAGCCAGCACGCGCTCGACCAACCCCACATCCTCCTGAATCCGCTGGGCAGGCTCCGGCAAAGAGTGCCGCGGTCCGCTCTGCCCTTTGAGGTGGGCCAACCTTCCACCGCTACTCAGGAACAACCAGCTGTTGATCGGCCACCACGGGCCATGCTCGACCTGCTTGAACGTTGCCGCGAGCAGCTCCAGGCGAACGGGTTCATAGACTGGGTAAAAGTTGAAGTGGCGCTTGGCATCGGGTATTTGGCACATGGCCGTGAGGTGAGCGGCTACAGTGGCCGGTGTTGCCTCGCTGAACAGCCAGCCACTCAAGTAGCGTCGGTGCTGGTGCAGCCCTCTGTACGCTGCACGAGCCGTCAATTCGAGCAAGTCACTGCGGGGAAAAGATCCGGGCGAGGCCAAGCAGGCCAATACCGGGTGCAGGTGAGGCACATGGGCCAGATCGGCCCTGTGCACACGCGTCAACGCCGCTTCGCCTAACGTTTCGCGCAGTCGGGCAAGCAAGTTTTGGTCGCTTCCAGCCGTAACCGCCAGTGGGTCTATCAGTACATGGCAATGCAAATGCGCCGCATGGTGCCCTTCAATGCTGCGGGCCAGGTTCTCGATCTTCATGCCTTGACCTCGCACTTGTTACTGCCATCAGCCGTAAACTCAAGTGACTGACTATTGCCATCCCCCTTCGCTACCGCCTTGGTCTGCCCCTGCAGATCGAGTGTCAAGCCGTTGATGGTAATGCCCTGGGCATCCAGCACGATGCTGCCGCCGGGGCTTCTGAACTCGATGCGTTCACTGGCCAGCAACTGGTAGACCGTCGTGCGTGTTTGCACCCCCTGTCCGACGCTGATCGATTGAACCCCTTTGATCACAAGCTCGCTGTTGTTGCCGATGACAACCCGCTGGTTGGCGCCCGTTGACTCGCTGCGGTTGTTGCCCACTTGTTCGTTCAGGTCATGCTTGATGTCCACACGGCTGTTTTGCCCGATGACCTGGGTATGGTCACGGGCCGTGTCCTGGCGGAAGTTGTTGCCGATGGTCAGTTGCTCATCCTGGCCAACTTGCTCCACTCGATTGCGCCCGATAGTCGTGGTTTCGTCATTGCCCACCACATTGACCTGGTTCCTTTGGGCATGGATGAACACTTCCTCCTTGCCCAGTTCATCCTCGAAACGCAGTTCGTTGAAGCCATCGCCCTTATGGGTCTGGCTCTTGATGGTCATCCGCGTCTTGTGCTTGGGCAGGTCATACGGCGGCAGCTGATTGCCACAGTAGGTGCGCCCGGTGATCATCGGCTGGTCCGGGTCGGCGTCGACGTACTGGATGATCACGTCCTGGCCTATGCGCGGAATGGCCATCGAACCCCAGCTGCCACCGGCCCAGCCTTGCGACACGCGTACCCAGCAGGAACTGAACTCGTTGTCCTGGCTTTCCCGGTCCCAGGGGAAGCTGACCTTCACCCGGCCCCATTGGTCGCAGTAGATTTCCTCGCCCTTGGGCCCCACCACCGTCGCCATCTGCGGGCCGTCGATGCGCGGCTTGGGCAACGGCGCCGGGCGCCATTCGGTTCTGCCGGGCACCAGCACGGCTGCCTGCGTGTAGCGGGTGTCTTGCCGGGCACCCGCAGCCTCTTCCTGAAGGCTGGTGAACTGGGTGCCTTCATGGTGCACGCGGGTTGCACGCCAATGCATGTTCAGGTCGTTGCGCGGGTGCTCGATCAGGGTGAAGCTCAGCCCCGGCTGCAGGCGCACGTCGTCGCCGCCCACCTCGGCCATGCGGGCGTCATGGCGCCAGGCTGTGATGCGGGTGGCGGTGAAGGGCGCGCCGACCGCCCCGCGCTTGTAGCGGCCGGGGTAGTCGAAGCGCTCGTACGTGGTGGACTGGTGCTTCAGGTCGCTGCCGTCGGCACGTTGCTCCTGGCGGTAGGCCGGGTGGGTGAAGGTGTAGTCGCGCTGCACCTGGCGCGCGGTACGTACCTGCTCGCTGTAACGCAGGCGGCGCAGGCACGGCCTGGCCTGGTTGCCGCCGCTGTTGGCGTGGTACAGCACCTGGTTGGGGTCGGTGTCGTCGTCAAAGAAAACTTCGTCCTCGTCATCGCCCTTGATGGCGCCCTGGCTGATCTGCCCCAGCCCCAGCAGCCGGTCGGTGATCAGCAGCTTGTGCAGTTTTGGCGTGTGCTCGAAGCGGTAGACAAAACCCTCTTCGGCGGCCAGGCGGGCGATGAAGTCGAGGTCGGTTTCACCGGCCTGCACGCAGAACTCGCGCACCTCATGCTTGTCGATGCTTCTCAGCTCGTAGCCGGTGATGCCCTGGCGCTTGAGCATGATCTCAAGAATCTGCGGCACGGTTTTCTGCTGGAAGATGCGCCAGTTCGAGCGCAGCCCGGCGCGGGCCAGCACGGGTTCGACCAGGGCGCGGTAACGGGTGCGATGGAAGCCTGTTTCACCCTGGCTGAAGGTGCTGACCAGGCCGTGCACGTAACGCAGCGGGCGCTCGCCGCGCCAGATCGTGAACAGCACCGGCTTGTCGAGCAACTGGCCAAAGTCGACATCGTCTTCGAAACTGACCAGTTCCAGCTTCAGCTGGAACGGCGTGCTGATGGCTTCGTCCAGTTCGAACGACACCACTTCGAACTCACTCCGGCCAGCCAGCGGCTGGAAGGTAAAGCGCAAATCGGATTGGCTAGGCATATGGCGGCCCCTGCTACTGCTGCAGAATCGCGTTGAGCGATTCCAGGACTTCGGCGGTGAGCAGGTCGAGGCGGTAGCTGTAGTAGCTGTAGTAGCTGTAAGCGCAGACCATGGCGACGGCGGAGATCACCAGCGGGCTCCACCAGGGCCACTCCCAGCGTCGCGGGCGGTGGGGGCAATGAACGACGTTGCTGTAGGGGTCGCACACCTCTTCCGGCGTGGGGCCACGCAGTTCGCGGATGACCGTGTGCATGCGCGAGATCAAGGCTTTGATGATGTCTTCGCACTTGGGGTCCAGGGCGTGCTTGCCCCTGAGGCCCAGGCAGAAGCAGTAGTACAGGAACTCCAGTACATCCTGGAATTCCCTGGGCGCCTGCATGACCCGCTCGAGCAGCACGAAGATCTTTTCGCCGCCCTGGGTTTCGTCGTGGAAGATGCTGAGCAGCGGCTGGTGGCTCCAGCACGAATTGCTGCCCCACGGGCGGCTCATCACGGCCTCGTCCAGGTACAGGCACAGGGCGTAGGAATAGACTTCCTGGTGCACGATGGGGTACCCGTGCTGCTGGATTTCTTCGCGAATGTTGCTGACCTGGTTTTGCACGGTCTTGTGCACGTAGGAGAGGTTGGGCAGGTCATCCAGGGTGCGCAGGCGAATGACCAGCCCGAACAGCGGGCTTGCCGCGTCGAGCATCAGGTTTGCGAAGCCGCCACGCAGCTGGAACTCCAGGTCGGCGGGGTAACCTTCAAAATCCGGTCCTGCTCGCTGCCCCTGGTCAGCCGGATAGGGTGAATCGCTGCCCTCCGGCACTTCGAGCATCGCGTAGACGCTGCGTTCTGAAGCGTCATGGGCATCGACAGCGCCGTCGGGTTTTACCGGAGGCAGATCGGATGGGCCGGGCATGAAGTGGTCCTTGTCTTCGAGAAAACTGAAGACATGAACACTATCGGGGAATCAATTCTCCAAGGAGTCTGGGGCTTCCCAAATGCTTGTAGGATCCTTCTCTGAATCAAGTTTCCAAACGTTTCCCTGGCAACATCCTGCTAGAGAATAGCGCCCTGAAGGAGCGGGTTTTCCGCTCCTGCAGGGATCGCACAACCCTTCCACAAGCGCCTCGCGCTCAGCCAAAGAGCTTGGCCAGGCAGGCCAGTTTCTTCTTGTATGATCGCCGCGCCTCCAGCGCCTGCTCCAGGCTCACCGCCAGGAACCTTGCCTGCTGGTTGGGCTGCATCTGGCCGATCAGGTCGAGGTCGGCGCTGATCACCGTGCCGATCATGGCGTAGCCGCCACCCGACACCGCATCACGGTGCAGGACGATCGGTTCCAGCCCCGCTGGCACCTGGATCGAACCGATCGGATAGCAGCTATCGACGATGTTCGACGGGTCCGAGCCGGCACCGAACGGTTGCTCCCGCGGCTGGAAGCTCAAGGCGCTGCCGCCTTTGTAGCGATAGCCGATACGGTCCGCTTCGGAGCCGACTGTCCAGGCCTGGGTGAAGAAGCTTTGCGCTGCGGCCTCGGTCAGGCGATGGAAGTACAGCCCGGGCACCACCCGCACCACCACCTCGCCGCCCAGGGCCTGGCGCAGGGCCATGGGCAGGCTCGCACCGGCGCGCGTCTTGCCGCTGGGCACACCGACCGGCAGCACGTCGCCTGCCATCAGCTTGCGCCCCTGGAACCCGCCCAACGCCCCCAGCGCGTAGGTAGAACGGCTGCCGAGCACCTCAGGTACATCAATGCCACCGGCAACGGCCAGGTAGGCACGGGCGCCCGCCGTGGGGAAGCCGAAGCGCAAAACCTGCCCTGCGCGCACGGTAAATGCCGTGTCGGGGCGCTGCTCGCGGCCATCCAGCAAAGCGGGCATCTGTGCACCGCAGACCGCTACCAGCGCATCCTGCTGGAACTCCAGCTCCGGCCCCACCAGCGCACACTCAAGGGCTGCTGCGCCGGCCGGGTTGCCCACCAGGTGGTTGGCCGCGCGCAGGGCGTACTGGTCGAGTGCACCGGACGGCGGAATGCCCAGGTGGTAGTAGCCTTCACGGCCCAGGTCCTGCACCGAGGTGGCCAGGCCGGGTTTGAGTACCTTGATCATGCCAATACCTCCTGCAGCGACTTGGGGTAACCGACCGGGTCGGCAAGGAAGGCATCCAGGGAGAATTCGACCGGGCGAATACGCAAGTCGAAACGGCCCTCTTCCACATCTGCCACTGCCTGGTCGTAGGCCCGGCGATCAATGGGCTTGAACTGCACGATGTCACCCGGGCGGAAAAACACCATGTGCGCCTTCAGGTAGTTCAGTGTTTGCCGAGGGTCGTAGATCGGTGCCGGGGTGACGCCGAACATCTGGTAGCCCCCCGCACCGCGCACCGAGTAGATGCAACCGAAGCAACCGCCATGGCCCAGGGTGAGTTTGGGCGTGTCGGTACGCGGGCGAAGGTATTTAGGCACCTGCAACTGCCGCTCGCGCTCGACCATCTGGAACATGAACGGCAGGCCGGCCACGAAACCGACCATCGACACGAACCAGGGCGCACCACTGTGGGCGGCAATGAAGGCGTCGACATCGGCCAGCCCATTGATGCGCGCCGCGTATTCCAGGTCGGTGCTGGCCGGGTCCTGGTGGCGGTCTCGGAAACGCATCAGGGTTTCATGGGTCCAGGGGTCGTTGTACAGCACCGGGATCTCGATGATCCGCGTCTGCAACGAGCGCTCGGCCACAGCCTCGGCCTCGGCACCTTGCACCGCTTCAAGCAGCGCCTGCGGCGCAATGCGGTCGGGGTCGAAGCGGATCTGGAACGAGGCATTTGCCAGGCACACGTCCAGCACGCCATCCAGAGCCAGCCGTTCAACGGCGCGGGTGACGGCCATGCCCTTGAAAAACGCTTCCAGCGACATGCTGTCGCTGACTTCGGCAAACAGGTGCTCGTCTGCGCCGAAGCTGTAGCGGATCGGGGTTGTAGCAAGCGGTTCGGCCATGACTGTTCCTTTTCTTGGAATCTTTATAGAAAGGCAGGCGAAAAAAATACACGGGCTCCGGCTTGTGCCAGACGGATGCCTCACGGGCTCAGCGTGGCGCGCGCACCACAATACCCGCCGCGTCCAGCGCCCTGCGCGTGGCCTCGACCAGGTCGAGCGCGCCGGGGGTATCACTGTGCAGGCAGATTGAGTCGAATTCGATGGCCAGGTCCTGCCCCTCGACCGTGCGCACCAGGCCCTGCTGGCATGCCCGCAATACGCGCTCGGCAACCGCGTTGGGCTCATGGCCGCGCACATTGCGGGTGAACACGATCGAGCCGCTCAGGTCGTACTCACGGTCGGCGTAGAACTCGCGAACCACTGGCTGGCCAAGTTCCTGGGCAATACGGCAGATCACCGAACCCGGCATGCAGTACAGCAGCAGCTCCGGCTCGATCACCCGCAGGTTTTCCACCAACAGGCGGGCAGCTTCTTCGTCACGCGCCAGGTGCATGTACAGCGCACCGTGCGGCTTGATGTGCTGCAGGCGCACCCCTTGGGCACGGGCAATTTCGCGCAGTGCACCCAGCTGGTAGAGCATGTCGTCGACCAGTTCCTGGGCTGGCGCGTTGATGTGCCGGCGACCGAAGCCGACAAGGTCACGAAAGCCCGGGTGCGCACCCACCGCCACGCCCAGGGCCTTGGCCCGCTCGACGGTGCGGCGCATGGTGCCGGGGTCGCCGGCATGAAAACCCGTGGCGATGTTGGCCGTGCTTATGTAGCCCATCAGCTCATTGTCGACGCCGTCGCCAATGGTCCACGGACCAAATCCCTCACCCATGTCCGAGTTGAAATCCACCACCTGCATGACTGTCTCTCCTGGTGCTTGTGACTGCATGCAAGCCACGTTAGATTCTCCCTACCCCCTTGGGAAGATCTATAAACAGATAGGGTGTCTTCGGAAAATCAGATACCTCAGGAGCCAACCGTGTCACTGACCCTGCGCCAGGTCCGCTACTTCGTTGCCACCGCCGAGATCGGCCAGATTTCCCAGGCAGCCATCCACCTGAACATCTCCCAGTCGGCGGTGACCACGGCAATCAAGGAACTGGAAGCCATGCTTGGCGTGCTGCTGTTCCAGCGCTCGGCCCAAGGCATGAGCTTGACCGAGGCTGGCCGGCACTTCCTGAACCGCGCCTACGTGATTCTGCGCAGTGTTGACGACGCACTGAACAGCCCGCTGCCGAACGTGCGCGCCAGCGGCCTGCTGCGCCTGGCGGCAAGCTACACAGTGATCGGCTACTTCCTGCCACACCACCTGCAGCGCCTGGAACACTGGCACCCGGATGTGACCCTGGAGCTGTACGAACAGGAGCGCAGCGCCATCGAGCAAGGTTTGCTGGAGGGGCGTTTCGACATGGCGGTTGTGCTCACGGCCAACCTCACCCACCCCGACATCGTCTCCGAAACCCTGTTCAACTCCGAGCGCCGGCTATGGCTGCCCGGCCACCACCCGCTGTGCGAGCGTTCGGCTGTAAGCCTGGCCGATGTCGCCTGCGAACCGTTCATCCTGCTGACCGTAGACGAGGCCGAGCAAAGCGCCATGCGTTATTGGGAACTGGGCGGGCAGCGCCCGAGCGTACGGGTGCGGACCAGTTCGGTGGAAGCCGTGCGCAGCATGGTTGCCAATGGCAGTGGTGTGGCGATCTTGTCAGATCTGGTGCATAGACCTTGGTCGCTGGAGGGCAAGCGCATCGAGACGGTGACCATCAGCGACCCGGTCACACCCATGAGTGTAGGGCTGGCCTGGCACCGTGAGCGGGCATTCAGCCCGGCGATGCAGGCCGTGCGTAATTACTTCCATGATGCGTTCCTGGCGCCCCAGCAGTTGTCCGCCCGGCGCTGAGGGTGTACTGGCAGGGCCAGCCTCTTCGCGGGTTTACCCGCGAAGAGGCCATCACAGGTTTCAGCCGAACGATCAGGCCACACTGCCGTCATAACCTGAGCCGGTGCCGACACGCAAAGAGGACGCGAAATGACCCAGCCCGACCCGTCATACGTCAAATGGCTCGAAGACCGCGCCATGCTCAAGGCTTCCCAAGAGCGGGCCAGCCTGTATTCAGGGCAGTCACGCCTGTGGCAACAGCCCTACGCCGAAGCCCAGCCCCGCCGCGCCACTGAAATCGCCTCGGTCTGGTTGACCGTCTACCCCGACGCCATCATCGCCCCGCAAGACTGCTCCGTGCTCGGCGCGCTGGCCCACGAAGCGCTGTGGAAGCGCCTGTCGGAGATCGGCGTTCAAGGCCTGCACACTGGCCCGATCAAGTTGTCCGGCGGCATCCGTGGCCGCGAACTCACCCCCAGCGTGGACGGTAACTTCGACCGCATCAGCTTCGATATCGACCCGCTGTACGGCAGCGAGCAGGAACTGGTGCAGATGAGCCGCATGGCCGCCGCGCACAATGCCGTGACCATCGACGACCTGATCCCCTCGCACACCGGCAAAGGTGCCGACTTCCGCCTGGCCGAGATGGCCCACGGGCCTTACCCGGGGCTGTACCACATGGTCGAAATCCGCGAAGAAGACTGGCCACTACTGCCAGAGGTGCCCAACGGCCGCGATTCGGTCAACCTGCTGCCGGCCCAGTGCGACGAGCTCAAGGCCCGCCATTACATCGTCGGCCAGTTGCAACGGGTGATCTTCTTCGAGCCCGGAGTGAAAGAAACCGACTGGAGCGTCACGCCGCCCATCACCGGTGTCGATGGCAAAACCCGTCGTTGGGTCTACCTGCACTACTTCAAGGACGGCCAACCCTCGCTGAACTGGCTGGACCCGACCTTCGCGGCCCAGCAGATGATCATTGGTGATGCCCTGCACGCCCTGGACTGCCTGGGCGCGCGCGGCCTGCGCCTGGACGCCAACGGTTTTCTGGGCGTGGAAACGCGGGCCAGCGGCACCGCCTGGTCGGAAAGCCACCCCCTGTCGATCGTCGGCAACCAGTTGATCGGCGGCATGATCCGCAAGGCGGGCGGCTTCAGCTTCCAGGAACTGAACCTGACCCTGGACGACATCGCGCAGATGTCCAAGGGCGGGGCCGACCTGTCCTACGACTTCATCACCCGCCCGGCCTATCAGCATGCGCTGCTGACCGGTGACACTGAGTTCCTGCGCCTGATGCTCAAGGAAATGCACGCCTTCGGCATCGACCCGGCCTCGCTGATCCATGCCCTTCAGAACCACGACGAGCTGACCGTGGAACTGGTGCATTTCTGGACCCTGCACGCCCACGACATGTACCTGTACAAGGGCCAGACCTTGCCCGGCAGCATCCTGCGTGAGCATGTCCGCGAAGAGATCTACGAACGCCTCTCGGGCGAGCACGCCCCCTACAACCTGCGCTTCGTGACCAATGGCATCGCCTGCACCACGGCCAGCCTGATCGCCGCAGCACTGGGCATCCGCGACCTTGAGCAAATCGGTGCAGCCGAAATCGAGCTGATCCAGAAAGTGCACCTGCTGCTGGTCATGTACAACGCCATGCAGCCCGGGGTGGTCGCGCTGTCCGGCTGGGACTTGGTCGGCGCCCTGCCCTTGCCCGCCGAGGCGGTCGCGCAACGAATGCTGGATGGCGATACCCGCTGGATTCACCGAGGCGGTTACGATTTGGCCGGGCTCGCCCCACAGGCCGAGGAATCAGTGCGCGGAATGCCGCGGGCCCGGGCATTGTATGGCAGCCTCGACAGCCAGCTGGACCGTGGTGATTCGTTTGCCTGCAAGGTGAAAAAACTGCTGGCAGTGCGACAGGCCTATGGCATCGCCACCAGCCGCCAGGTGCTGGTACCTGAAGTCAGCAGCCCAGGGTTGCTGGTGATGGTGCATGAACTGCCAGCCGGGCGCGGTATCCAGATCAGTGCACTGAATTTTGGCCAGGAAGTAATTGCCGAGCAATTGCAGTTGACCGGGTTCACGCCGGGGCCGGTAGTGGACATGATCAACGAAACGGTCGAAGGGGACCTGACCGAGGATGGGCGACTGCTGGTGAACCTGGACCCGTACGAGGCACTGTGCCTGCGAATCGTCAACAGCAGTGGACATGTGTAAATGGCGCCGGGCTAAGGCGGTGCAGCAGCAGAGGGGCAGGTCGGTCTTGCATTTACAACGCTACGGGCATAGCGTTCGGGGGATTTCTTTTCCGTGCCCAGGAGCAATTCCATGTACACCGGCATCGTCCAGGCCGTTCGCCCTCTGCTTGATGTGACCACCTACCCGGGCCACAACCAGTTCACCATCGACCTCACACCGGAGCTGCTCGAGGAGCTGAAGATCGGTGCCAGCGTCAGTGTCGAAGGCACCTGCCTGTCGGTCACTGAAATCGCCGGCACCCAAGTCAGGTTCGACGCCATGACCGCCACGCTCGAACGCACCAACCTACGCTTCTTCAAGGCGGGCCAGGGGGTCAACATTGAACGTTCGGCGAAAATGAACGCCGAAGTCGGTGGCCACCTGATGGCCGGCCATATCGCCACCACCGCCGAAATCGTCGAACTGTCGATCAAGGAAACCGGCGCCTTCATCAAGTTCCGCATGCCCCCGGAATGGGGCAAGTACGTGTTCCCACGCGGTTTCATCGGGGTCAATGGTTGCAGCCTGACCGTCGCCGATGTCGACGACAACGTCATCACCATCAACCTGATCCCGGAAACCCTGCGCCAGACCACTTTTGCCAGCTACAAGGCCGGCGATCAGCTCAATATCGAGGTCGATCACCAGACCATGGTGCTGGTCGATGTGGTGGAGCGCACCATCAAAGGCACCCTGGCCCGCGAAAAACTGCTGCGCTGAGGCCTGCCCATGCTGCCTAACGCCCTCCCCGCGCGCACGGCCAGGCGGCTTCGCGTGCAAGTGTTGCGTGGCCGTGTCGGCCTTGGCCTGGTCGCTGGTTTGTCGGTGCTGGCCGGCATGACCGATGCCATCGGCCTGCTGGCGCTGGGGGACTTCGTGTCGTTCATGAGTGGCAATACAACACGCCTGGCAGTGGCCATCAGTGAGGCAGACCTTGCCTTGGTGCTGCGCCTGAGTGGCGCGATACTGGGTTTTGTCGCTGGCAATGCGCTGGGCGTGATGCTGGCGCGTGGTTTGCGCCGCCGGGCCTGGCCCGTGTTGCTGATGGTTGCGGTACTGCTGGCGTTCGCAGCGGCGTGGCCGTTGGCGGCCACCTTCCCGGCATTGTTGGCCGCCACACTGGCCATGGGCATGATCAATGCCGTGGTTGAACAGGTGAACGGCCTGCCCATCGGCCTGACTTACGTCACCGGCGCCCTGTCCCGCTTCGGCCGTGGCCTGGGGCGTTGGCTGATGGGCGAGCGGCGCAACGGCTGGCGGGTGCAGCTAGTGCCCTGGGCCGGCATGCTGCTAGGCGCCGCGTTGGGCGCCTGGCTGCAACAGCGCCTGGGCCTGCAGGCACTGGCTGGCAGCTGCGCGCTGGCCTGTGTGCTGGCCCTGGTGTCGCGGTTCATCCCGCGCGGCTGGCAGCGTGGCTACATGCCGCGCTGATCAATCAATGCGCGGGTGCTGCTGTGCCAGCGTCTCGCGCTTGGCTTCCAGCTCGGCAATCTGCGCATCGATGTCCTCGATCTTCTGCTCGATGTTGTCGTGGTGCTCCTGCAACAGCTCACGCGCTTCTTCGATGTCCGACGCCGCCGGTGCCGCGCCGCGCAGCGGCTTGTTGGCAGTTTCCTTCATGGTCAGCCCGGTCAGCAGGCCAATAGCGGCGATCACCATCAGGTAGTAGGCCGGCATGTACAGGTCGCCCGTGCTCTCCACCAGCCAGGCAGTGAGGGTCGGGGTAAGCCCGGCGATCAACACCGAAATGTTGAAAGCGGCTGCCAAGGCGCTGTAGCGGATGTGCGTAGGGAACATCGCCGGCAGCGTCGAGGCCATCACACCGATGAAGAAGTTCAGCAGCACGGCAATGATCAGCAGCCCGGCAAAAATCACCCCCAGCACGCCGCTGTTGATCAGCATGAACGCTGGAATGGCCAGGGCGAACAGGCCGACACTCCCGAGGATGATGAACGGCCGGCGGCCGAACTTGTCGCTGAGCAGGCCGATCACCGGCTGCACGAACAGCATGCCGACCATGATCGCAATGATGATCAGCACGCCATGGTCTTCGCTGTAATGCAGGTTGTGCGACAGGTAGCTGGGCATGTAGGTGAGCAGCATGTAGTAGGTGACGTTGGTGGCAATCACCACGCCGATGCAGGTCACCAGGCTGCGCCAGTGCTGTGTGGCCACTTCCTTGAACGACACCTTGGGCCCGGAGGCCAGGCCTTCGCGGTCGCCCTGCTCCAGCTTGTCGACATGCTGCTGGAACGCAGGTGTTTCTTCCAGCGCATGGCGCAGGTAAAGGCCGATGATGCCCAACGGCAGGGCCAGGAAGAACGGCAGGCGCCAACCCCATTCAAGGAACTTTTCTTCGCCCAGAATGGTTGAAATCAGCACCACCACGCCCGCGCCCAGGACAAAGCCGGCAATCGAGCCGAAGTCCAGCCAGCTACCGAGAAAACCGCGTTTGCGGTCGGGGGCGTATTCGGCCACAAAGATCGACGCGCCGGTGTACTCGCCGCCCACCGAAAAGCCCTGGGCCATCTTGGCCAGCAACAACAGGATCGGTGCCCAGATGCCGATGCTGGCATAGGACGGAATCAGGCCGATGGCGAAGGTGCTGAGCGACATGATGACGATGGTCGCCGCGAGGATTTTCTGCCGCCCGAACTTGTCGCCCAAGGCGCCGAAGAACAAACCGCCCAATGGCCGGATCAGGAACGGCACCGAGAACGTGGCCAGCGCCGCAATCATCTGCACGCTGGGGTCGGCGTTGGGGAAAAACACCTTCCCCAGGGCATAAGCCACGAAGCCGTAGACGCCAAAGTCGAACCACTCCATGGCATTGCCCAGAGCGGCGGCGGTGATCGCCTTTTTCATCTTGGCGTCGTCGACAATGGTGATGTCCTTCAGGCCGATTGGCTGGACTTTTTTCTTGCGAGGTTTCATACCCGTATCCCTGTCGATGAATGCTCTAAGGGATCAGATACAACGGGACACTAAATAATTCAGCGCTTACTGATTTTTTGTGCGTTTGCGCCGCTTCACCAACAGCGCACAAAGAAAAGCCGCTGCAACTGCAGCGGCTTTTCGTACCCAAGGCCTGGCTTCAGATACCTTCGCGCGCCAGGTCCATGGCGAAGTAGGTCAGGATGAGGTCGGCGCCGGCACGCTTGATTGCGCCGATGCTTTCACGCACCACCCGGCCTTCATCGATGGCGCCCGCGAGGCCGCCGAACTTGATCATCGCGTACTCGCCACTCACCTGGTACGCCGCCAACGGCAGGCGCGAGGCAGCGCGGATGTCGGCGATCACGTCAAGGTAGGCGCCCGCTGGCTTGACCATCAGCACATCCGCCCCCTCCTGCTCGTCCAGCAGCGATTCGCGCACGGCTTCGCGGCGGTTCATCGGGTTCATCTGGTAGCTCTTGCGGTCGCCCTTCAGCGTGGTACCGCCGGCTTCACGGAACGGACCATACAGCGACGAGGCGAACTTGGTGGAGTAGGCCATGATCGCGGTGTCGTGGAAACCGGCCCCATCCAGCGCACTACGGATGGCCTGTACCTGGCCGTCCATTGCCGCCGACGGGGCGATGAAGTCCGCACCGGCAGCGGCGGCAATGACCGCCTGCCTGCCCAGGTTGGCCAGGGTGGCGTCGTTGTCCACGCCATGGTCATGCAGCACGCCGCAGTGGCCGTGGCTGGTGTATTCGCAGAAGCAGGTGTCGGACATCACCACCATTTCCGGCACGGTGTCCTTGCAAATGCGCGACATGCGCGCAACCAGGCCGTTTTCGTTCCAGGTGTCGCTGCCGGTGGCGTCCAGGTTGTGCGACACGCCAAAGGTCATTACCGACTTGATACCGGCACGGGCATAACGCTCGATTTCCTGGGCCAGCAGCTTCTCGGGGATGCGGTTGACCCCAGGCATGCTGGAGATCGGCACGAAGTCATCGATGCCCTCTTCGACGAAGATCGGCAGGATCAGGTCTTCCAGGCGGAATTCGGTTTCCTGGAAGATCGTGCGCAGGGATTCGTTCTGGCGCAGGCGGCGTGGACGAACGGACGGGAATTGGTTGGACATGACAGCTCCAGGGCATTTTGAACGGCGTATACCTTATGCCTGTCGCGCGCCAGTGAAAAGGCTAAATGACGAGATTGTGTCTTGCGTCAATGGCAATGGCCAGGTTTTGCCTGTGCCGGCCCCTTCGCGGGTGAACCCGCTCCCACAGAGACAGCACAGCTTCAGGAAAGGCCCCACAACGATGTGAGGCGTCTGCAACGGCTTATTGCAACCAGGGTGGCGTGGGTTCCTCAGCCTTGACCGCTCCATGCTCAGCCTCGTCACGCGCCGCACGGCGGCGTGCGTCATCCAGACGGGCCGCGTCGATCTCGCGCATCACCCCGGACACGTCAGCTTCATGTTCGTCATCTGCGAACACCCCAGTCAACGGGCTGTCGGGCAGCAAGTCACCGGCCTCGAACAGCGCCCACATCTCCTCCGCATACCGGGTGCTTTTCAGCTCCGGGGCAAAGCGCCCGAAATAATGGGCCATGTTGTCCACGTCGCGCTGCAGCATGCTGAAGGCGTGGTTGTTGGCGGCTGCATCCACGGCCTGCGGCAAGTCGATGATCACAGGGCCGTCCGGGCCGAGCAGCACGTTGAACTCGGACAGGTCGCCATGCACCAGCCCCGCACAAAGCATCAGGACGATCTGGCGAATGACAAAGGCATGGAACGTGCGGGCATCCTCGGCTTCCAGGTGCACGTCGTTCAGGCGTGGGGCGGCGTCGCCATCGGCATCGGTCACCAACTCCATCAACAGCACGCCGTCCTGGAAGTCGTAGGGCTTCGGTACCCTCACACCCGCACTGGCCAGGCGGAATAATGCCGCAACTTCGGCGTTCTGCCAGGCATCTTCGGCTTCTTTACGGCCGAACTTGCTGCCCTTGGCCATGGCCCGGGCCTGTCGGCTATTGCGCACCTTGCGGCCTTCCTGGTATTCGGCGGCCTGGCGGAAACTGCGCTTGTTGGCTTCTTTATAGACCTTGGCGCAGCGCACCTGGTTGCCGCAGCGCACCACGTACACGGCGGCCTCCTTGCCACTCATCAGCGGCCGCAGTACTTCGTCGACCAGGCCGTCTTCGATCAGGGGTTCGATTCTTTTGGGTGTCTTCATCAGGCTGTGTTCGGGGTCCTGGCTGTGATGGTCGACATCCTCTCACAGCCGGGGACGACTTGCTCGTCTGTCTTCAGCCCAGGCTGATCAGGCGCCCTGCCCTAAGCTGTTGATCGGCACCCCGCGCGCCCGCCGGCGCGTGACCAGCAAGCCGGAACACACCACCAAAACAGCCAGCACCATGGTCGACACCACTTCCAGGCGATGATCTGGACGCAGCAGCATCACGACCAGCACGCTGCAGATGAATACGATCACGCCCCAGGTGAGCCACGGGAACAGCCACATGCGGTACCCCAGGCTCTTGCCCTGTGCGGTCAGGCGCTGGCGCAGGCGCAGCTGGGAAATCGCGATAACCAGGTAGACCAGCAAGGCAATGGCCCCCGAGCTGGCCATGAGGAAGCCGAACACCTTGGCCGGCACCAGGTAATTGGCGATCACGGCCAAAAATGCCGCGCCAGTGGATAGCAGTACCGCTACCACCGGCGTGCCACTGCGGCTGGTCACCTGGGCGCAAGCCGGTGCATCACCGCGGCGGCTCAGCGAGTAGACCATGCGCGAAGCGGTATACAGCGACGAGTTAAGGCAGCTGGTCACCGAAGTCAACACCACAAAATCGATGATGGCCTTGGCATTCGCCACGCCCAGGGTATCCAGCACCGTGACATAGGAACCTTCGGTCGCCAGGCGCGGGTCAGTCCAGGGCACCAGCGCGATGACGATGAATATCGACAGGATATAGAACAAGGTGATCCGCCAGATCACCGAATTGGTGGCCTTGGAAATATGCTTGCCCGCATCAGAGGATTCGGCTGCGGCAATGGTCACCACCTCGGCGCCGAGGAACGAGAACATGGTGATCAGCATGGCGCTCAGCACCGCACCGAAACCATTAGGCATGAATCCGCCGGTATCCCACAGGCGCGAAACACCACTGACGCCAGTACCGGGCAGCAAGCCAAATATGGCGCACACACCCAGTGCAATGAACGCGACGATCGCCACCACTTTTACCAGTGCCAGCCAGAATTCGAACTCACCGTAGTTCTTCACGCTGAACAGGTTGGTGGCGGTCAGCAACAGGGTAATCACCAACGACAATACCCAGATCTCCATCTGCGGGACCCAGGAATTGATGATGGTGGCGGCAATATTGGCTTCGATGGGAATGATCAGTACCCAGAACCACCAGTACAGCCAACCGATGGTATAACCCGCCCACTTGCCGATGGCGAGGTCGGCATAGGTGGAAAACGAACCGGTATCCGGCGAAGCAACCGCCATTTCGGCCAGCATGCGCATCACCAGCACCACCAGGCCGCCGGCCAGGATGTAGGCCAGGATGGTGGCCGGCCCTGCTTCAGCAATGGCACGACCAGAGCCGACGAACAGGCCGGCGCCGATCACACCGGCAATGGACAGCATGGTGACATGCCGTGATTTCAATCCATGACTCAAATTGTTCTTGTGGGTTTGCATGGCACTACCTTGTTGTTTTTGTCATGCCCACGCTGGTGCCGCCGGCTGCACGGTCGCCGACGCAGGCGCGAAAAAGCCCGCCCTGCCCTGAATGGTTAGCAGGGCAGTTCGGGTTGAGTAAAAGGAAACCGCAGAACCTGTTACCGCGTTGTCAGCTGGCCGCCCGCCGGCTGGCCGCCAGGTCCGCCTTGGGGACGCTGCCACCCGCCAGGGTGACTTGCTCACACACCTTGTCGACGATGTAGGCGCCGATCGGGATGGCCGAGGTGGCCGCCGGCGACGGTGCGTTGCACACGTTGACGCTGCGCGCGGTGTTGACGAACAGGAAGTCGTCGATCAGCTTGCCGTCGCGCGATACCGCCTGGGCGCGCACACCAGCCGGGTAAGGCGTGAGGTCGGCCTTGGTGATGCTCGGGCAGTACTTCTGCACCTGCTTGAGATAGCCGCCCTTGAACAGCGAGTTTTTCATCTCGATCAGGCCAGGGCGGAAGTTCTTCGCCAGCACCTTGAGAATGCCAGGGGTGGTCAGGGTCTGGAACAGGTCGCCGGGGCTGACGTCGGTCTTGCGATAGCCCTCGCGCTTCATCGCCAGTACGGCGTTGGGGCCAACCGTGACGGTGCCGTCGATCATGCGGGTCAGGTGCACGCCCAAAAACGGCATCGACGGGTCGGGGATCGGGTAGATCAGATGGTTGACGATCTGGTTGTGCTGCTTGGGCAGCAAGTAGTACTCGCCCCGGAACGGGCAGATGACAAACTCGGTGCGCAGGCCCAGCATGCTGACCACGCGGTCGGCCATCAGGCCCGAACAGGTCACCAGGAAACGGCTACGGAACTCGTCGCGCCGTGTGCGCACGATCACTTCGCTGGCCTGCTCCTGCAGGCCGACCACCTCTGCCCCATAGCGGGTTTCGCCGCCGGCACGCTGGAATTCAGCGCCCATCGCAGCAGTCACTTTGGCGTAGTTGACGATGCCGCTGGACGGCACGAAGATGCCACCCATCCCCACGATATTGGGCTCGCGCTCGCGCAGTTCGTCGGCCGACAGCCAGTGGCGCTCCAGGCCGTTGGCCGCGGTACGCTCCCACAGCGCCTTCATGCGCTGCATTTCCAGCTCGTTGGTGGCCACCAGCAGCTTGCCGCACTCATCGAAGGGGATACCGTGCTGGGTGCAGAAGGCCTTTGTGGCCTTGTTGCCTTCCAGGCAGAAGCGCGCCTTGAGGCTGCCGGGGGTGTAGTACACGCCAGCGTGGATCACGCCGCTGTTGTGACCGGTCTGGTGGCGGGCCGGGCCGGACTCCTTCTCCAGCAGAAGAATCTTCGCGTCCGGGTAGACCTTGATCAGGTGCATGGCCGTGGACATGCCCACAATGCCACCGCCAATAATGATGAAATCGTACACAGCCTTACCTCACACGCAGGCATTGCCTGGCTCGCTCACCAAGGCCCGCTCGGGCCCTGGTGGCATCATGTTGTGCAACGACGCATGGGCGGGCGCCCGCCCTGCGCCCTGTCATTATTGCCCGCGCTGGTATAGCGGTTTGGGGAAGGCGACGTAACCACGCTGGCGCATCAGTTCACGGCGCAGGCCCTCGTGCGGGGTGAAGCGGTCGCGACCATGCAGCCAGAACAGGTTGTTGATCAGCAGGAAGCTGCCCACACCCACCGGTACCGACACCTTCTTCCCGCTGCCTTCCAGCGAATCGGACAGGGCGTTCAGCCAGATGCCTTCCTCGTAGTTTTCCGGCTGCACGAACTGGTCAATGTAGCGCATGGTCGGGCGGCCTTCGCCATCGGTGTCGAAAACGGAGTGGAACACATCTTCGGCGACCTTCTTGCTCGGCGGTGCGGTCCAGCGCATTTCGCGGCGGGCCATCGGGTGGCGGAAGAACTCCTCGCACTGCTCCCAGTCATCCAGGTGTAGCAGCAGCGAGTTGCCGCCTTCCATGTTCTTTTCGTCGATCTTCAGCATCAGCACGTAATCGGTGATCTGGTTCACGAAAGTGCCGTCGTTGTGCAGTTCCATCACCCGATGCGGCTGGCGCAGGTAGCTGTCTGAGTTGTCGGAGTTGACCACCACGAAGCGCGCATAGAATTGCCCGCTCATGGCGTCGTAGTTGGAACGGCCGATCAGGTGTGCGCAGGCGGTAGTGAACTTGACCATGTCTTCGGCCTGGCTCACGTCATCCAGGCCCAGCGGGGTAATCAGCATGCCGCCGGTGGCTCGATCGAGGATGGTGTTGAGCAGCACAGGGCGCAGGGTGCCCTGGCACAGCTGGTCAAGAATTTCACCCAGCCGGAAACGCAGGAACGATTTGTACTCCAACGCCTGCACCGGCCACTCGGCAACAGCCTGGACGAACGCTTCGACGGTTTCAGGGGCGAAGGTCAGTTCAAGCAGGCGCGGCGACTGTTTCGAAGGGGCAATGGTGTAACCACGCGGCTCGAGGGGCAGTGGCATCACAAGTTCTTCGATCTGCGTAAAAGCGTTCATGGCAGTGTCCTGGCAGAAAAAGTGGAGAGCGCCGTCCGGTCATGACCTGGATCAGTGCGGGCGAGGTAAAAATATCGCCACTAACTGAAAATGTCTACATTTTTGTATTTGAGCGACAATTTAGTTTTTTATCCATTGTTTTTCGTCAGCAGGCGGTTTCGGTATGATCGGCAAAACGTTTTGAGGAACAGGATCTTGGACGCGCTCGCCCCCCGACAAAACTCAGCTTTCAGCGGGTATGAGAGGCTCAAGAAGGACATCATCCGGGGCGTGTTCAAACCCGGTGAAAAACTGTTGATGAGCGCCCTGAAGGAACGCTACGACCTGGGCGTGGGTCCGCTGCGCGAAGCACTGTCGCAACTGGTGGCCGAGCACCTGGTCAACGCGATCAGCCAGAAAGGCTACCGGGTGGCGCCCATGTCGCTGGACGAGATGAACGACATCTACGATGCCCGCGCCAACCTGGAGGCGATGATCATCGCCCTGGCCATCGAGCGCGGCGACGACGCCTGGGAGGCGTCAGTGCTGGCCCACTCGCATACCCTGGCCAAGGTGGTGGAAGTGAAAACCCGCGAGCAGCGCCTGGATGTGTGGGACGAGCGGCACAAGGCGTTTCATACCGCCATTGCCTCGGGCTGCGGTTCCAAGCACCTGCTTCAGGCGCGCACCTACCTGTTCGACCAGGCCGAGCGCTACCGCCACCTGTGGCTGACGCAGACGGTGTTCTCCGAACAGGCCCTTGAGCTCAAGCGCCAGGAGCATGCGGCGCTGGTCGAGGTGATCCTCGCCCGTGACGCCGAACGCGCCAGCGCCATGATGCGCTCGCACCTGATGACCCCGGTGCCGATCATTGCGCAGATCATGCATGCCGAGGGTATCGGCGCCCGATGAGCCCTCAATCCAGAACTGCACGATACTCTGTGGGAGCAGGCATGCCCGCTCCCACAATGACCGCGCAAGCTTCTGAATTCAGGCAAGACAGCGGATCGCTCCAGAGCAGCCAGATGACTAGATGAATTTTTCTTAAATCGCCGGTTGTCTATTCTTTGGCACAATCAAATCTCTATTAGATGCCCAGGAACCAGCATGCCTCGCGTACTGACCATCGAAGACGACGCCGTCACCGGCCAGGAAATCGTCGCCGAACTTACCAGCCACGGCCTGGAGGTCGAATGGGCCGACAACGGCCGTGAAGGCCTGGCCAAGGCCATTGCCGGTGGCTACGACCTGATCACCCTGGACCGCATGCTGCCCGAGGTCGATGGCCTGACCATCGTCACCACCCTGCGCAGCCTCAAGATCGCCACGCCGATCCTGATGATCAGCGCCCTCTCCGACGTCGACGAACGGGTACGCGGCCTGCGGGCCGGCGGTGACGACTACCTGACCAAGCCGTTTGCCTCCGACGAAATGGCCGCACGGGTCGAGGTATTGCTGCGCCGCAACAGTGTGCCCATGACCCAGACACGCCTGCAGGTCGCCGACCTGCAACTGGACCTGATCAGCCACGAGGCGCGCCGCGGTGACAATACGCTCAACCTGCTGCCCACCGAATACAAACTGCTGGAGTACCTGATGCGCCACAGCGGCCAGGTGATCACACGGATGATGATTTTCGAAGAAGTCTGGGGCTACCATTTCGACCCCGGCACAAACCTGATCGACGTGCACATCGGTCGCCTGCGCAAGAAAATCGACTCCCCCGGCCAGTCGCCGCTGATCCGTACGGTACGGGGCTCCGGCTATGCCATTGCTGAACCCGTCTAAAGGCTGGAGCTCCTCGACAAGCCGCCTGCTGGCGCTGTACAGCTTTCTGTTCGTGGCCTGGAGCAGCATCCTCATGGGGGTGCTGTACTTCGAGGTGTCCAGCTACCTGAACAAGCTCACCCGCCATTCCATGTTGCAGCGCCAACACCTGTTCGCGCACATGAGCGGCAAGCAGCTGGACGACGCCCTGATCGCCAGCCAGGCCTTCGAGGAGCGCAGCTTTGACGCCTATGGCCTGTTCGACACCCAGCTCAACCCGATTGGCGGCAGTGTGCGCGCCCTGCCCCCGGAGCTCAGGCTGGACGGCAAGATCCATGAGTTGAAACGCTGCCTGGATGCCGACGACCCACACCTGCCCCGCGACAGCTGCGATGCGGTGGCGATCAAAGTGCAAGATGGCCGCTGGCTGGTACTGTTCCGCGATAACGGCTCACTGTTCGTGGTTACCCGGATCATCCTCGATGCCCTGCTCTGGGGTATCTCCTTGACGTTGATCCCAGGCTTTGCCGGCTGGTACCTGCTACGGCGCAGGCCGCTCAAGCGTATCCGCGCAATCCAGGCCCAGGCCGAGCTGATCGTTGCCGGCGACCTGACCCACCGCCTGCCGTTGTCGGCCCGGCGCGATGAGCTGGACATGCTGGCAGCCATCGTCAACGCCATGCTGGACCGCATCGAGCGGCTGATGCATGAGGTCAAGGGGGTGTGCGACAACATTGCCCATGACCTGCGCACCCCGCTCACCCGCCTGCGCGCCCAGCTGTACCGGATTCGCCAGCAGAGCGACGTCGACTCCGCGCAAGCCGAGGCGCTGGACCAGGCCATCGGCGAAACCGACACGCTGATGGCGCGTTTTCGCGGGTTGCTACGCATCAGCGAACTGGAAGACCGCCAGCGCCGGGCCGGCTTCGTCCAGCTTGACCCGCATGAACTGCTGGTCGAACTGCACGACTTCTATTTGCCTTTGGCCGAGGATGGCGGCATCCACCTGGAACTGCACCAGCCCGCGCAGCTGCCGGCACTGCACGGTGACCGCGAACTGCTGTTCGAGGCACTGGCCAACCTGATGGGCAACGGTATCAAGTTCACGCCCGAAGGTGGGCAAGTGCGAATTAGCGCGACACACGACGACACCGGCGTGCACCTGGCTATCGAGGACAGCGGGCCGGGCATTCCCGAAGAAGAGCGTACTGCGGTGCTGAAGCGGTTCTATCGCAGCGATGAAGGCCATCGCCATGCCGGGTTTGGGCTGGGATTGTCGATCGTTGCGGCGATCGTGGACCTGCATGGGTTCAGGCTGGAAATTGGGGAGAGCGAGTTGGGTGGGGCGAAGTTGGTATTGCACTGCCCGCTTGCCGGGCTGGCCAAATAAAAGCAGGGGCCGCTTTGCGGCCCTTCGCGGGCACGCCCGCTCCCACAGGGATAGCGCACACCGGACATGTCGCGCCAACCTGTGGGAGCGGGCGTGCCCGCGAAGGGCTGCAAAGCAGCCCCAGTACGCCGGTCAGTCAGCCAAACGCCAGGTAGTCGTGCCCTTGCTGTCTTCCAGCACCACACCCATCGCGGTGAGCTGGTCGCGGATACGGTCCGACTCGGCCCAGTTCTTGTCCGCACGCGCCTGCAGCCGCGCCTGAATCAGGCCTTCCACCTCGGCAGCATCGACCTTGCCTTCGGCACCTGCACGCAGGAAGTCATCGGCCTCCAGTTGCAGCACACCCAGCACCTCACCCAGCTCGCGCAGGCGGCCAGCCAGGCCGGCAGCAGCCTCCGGGTCGCTGTCGCGCAGGCGGTTGATCTCGCGTACCAGGTCGAACAGCACGGCGCAGGCTTCGGGGGTGCCGAAGTCGTCGTTCATCGCCACGCTGAAACGCTCGACAAACGCTTCGCCGCCCTTGGCCGCTACCCGTGGCAAGCCGCGCAGGGCGTGGTAGAAGCGCTCAAGCGCGCCCTTGGCGTCGCGCAGGCTGTCTTCGGAGTAGTTGATCGCGCTGCGATAGTGGCTGGCCACCAGCAGGTAACGCACCACTTCAGGGTGGTACTTCTCGAGCACATCGCGGATGGTGAAGAAATTGTTCAACGACTTCGACATCTTCTCGCCGTTGATCCGGATCATGCCGCAGTGCATCCAGGCGTTGGCGTACTGCTTGCCTGTGGCCGCCTCGCTCTGGGCAATCTCGTTCTCGTGGTGCGGGAACTCCAGGTCGCTGCCACCGCCGTGAATGTCGAAGCTCTCACCCAGGCAGCAGGTGGACATCACCGAGCACTCAATGTGCCAGCCCGGACGGCCCGGGCCCCATGGCGATTCCCAGCTCGGTTCACCGGGCTTGACGCCCTTCCACAGCACGAAGTCCAGCGGGTCTTGCTTGGCTTCGTCGACCTCGATGCGTGCGCCGATGCGCAGGTCTTCGATCTTCTTGCGCGACAGCTTGCCGTAGCCGACGAACTTGCCGACGCGGTAGTACACGTCGCCATTGCCTGGGGCATAGGCATAACCCTTGTCGATCAGGGTCTGGATCATCGCGTGCATGCCGGCGATATGGTCGGTGGCACGTGGCTCCTGGTCTGGCGGCAGGATGTTCAGGCGGCGCTCGTCTTCGTGCATCGCGTCAATCATGCGGGCGGTCAACGCGTCGAAGCTTTCGCCGTTCTCGTTGGCCCGGTTGATGATCTTGTCATCGATGTCGGTGATGTTGCGCACATACGTCAGCTCGTAGCCGCTCTTGCGCAGCCAGCGGGTGACCAGGTCGAAGGCCACCATGCTGCGGCCATGGCCCAGGTGGCAGTAGTCGTACACGGTCATGCCGCACACGTACATGCGCACCTTGTTGCCATCCAGCGGCTTGAAGGTTTCCTTCGCTTTGCTCAGGGTGTTGTAAATGGTAAGCACGGCGTTTCCTCAGCTGCCCCAGGAGTCACGCAGGGTGACAGTGCGGTTGAACACCGGGCGGCCCGGCTGGCTGTCTTTCAGGTCGGCGCAGAAGTAGCCTTCGCGCTCGAACTGGAAGCGGTCCTCGGGTTGCGCCTGGGCCAGCGACGGCTCGGCACGGCAACCGCTGAGCACTTGCAGCGAGTCCGGGTTGATGTTGTCCAGGAAGCTGCCGCCGTCCTCGGTCTTTTCCGGGTTCGGCGAGCGGAACAGGCGGTCGTACAGGCGCACTTCGCACTCGACGCTGCCCTCGGCCGGCACCCAGTGGATCACGCCCTTGACCTTGCGGCCTTCAGGGTTCTTGCCCAAGGTGTCCGGGTCGTACGAGCAACGCAGCTCGACGATATTGCCATCGGCGTCCTTGATGGCTTCGTCGGCGCGAATCACGTAGCTGCCACGCAGGCGCACTTCACCGGCCGGCTCCAGGCGCTTGTAGCCCTTCGGCGGCTCTTCCATGAAGTCATCGCGGTCGATGTACAGCTCGCGCGCGAACGGCAGCACACGCACGCCCATGTCTTCTTTCGGGTGGCGTGGCAGCTCAAGCTGTTCCACCTGGCCTTCCGGGTAGTTGGTGATGACCACTTTCAGTGGGCGCAGTACGCACATGGCGCGCGGTGCGGTGCGGTCCAGGTCGTCACGGATGCTGAACTCGAGCATCGACATGTCAACCACGCCGTCGGAACGGTTGGTGCCGATCATTTCGCAGAAGTTGCGGATCGAAGCCGGGGTGTAGCCGCGGCGACGGAAGCCGGACAGGGTCGACATGCGCGGGTCGTCCCAGGCGTCGACGTGCTTTTCGTCAACCAGCTGCTTGAGCTTGCGCTTGGACGTGATGGTGTAGTTCAGGTTCAGGCGGCTGAACTCGTACTGGCGCGGGTGCGCCGGCACCGGCAGGTTGTCGAGGAACCATTCGTACAAAGGGCGATGCCCTTCGAACTCCAGGGTGCAGATCGAGTGGGTGATGCCCTCGATAGCGTCCGACTGGCCGTGGGTAAAGTCGTAGTTGGGGTAGATGCACCATTTGTCACCGGTCTGGTGATGGTGGGCATGACGGATGCGGTACAGGATCGGGTCGCGCAGGTTCATGTTCGGCGAGGCCATGTCGATCTTGGCCCGCAGCACGCACTCACCGTCTTTGAACTCGCCGGCCTTCATGCGGGCGAACAGCTCGAGGTTTTCTTCCACGCTACGATCGCGGAACGGGCTGTTCTTGCCCGGTTCCTTGAGGTTGCCGCGATATTCTTTCGCTTGATCAGGGGTCAGGTCGCAGACATAGGCCTTGCCACGCTTGATCAGCTCCACCGCCCAGTCGTGCAACTGGTCGAAGTAGCTGGACGCATAACGCACGTCACCGGCCCAGTCGAAGCCCAGCCATTTGACGTCGCTTTGAATGGCGTCGATGTATTCCTGGTCTTCCTTGGCCGGGTTGGTGTCATCGAAACGCAGGTGGCAGACGCCCCCGAATTCCTTGGCCAGGCCGAAGTTGACGCAGATCGACTTGGCGTGGCCGATGTGCAGGTAGCCGTTAGGCTCCGGCGGGAAGCGAGTGACGATGCTGCTGTGCTTGCCCGAGTCCAGGTCGGCCTGGATGATCGGCCGCAGGAAGTTCGCAGGGACAGCGGGGGCGCCTTTGGCAGCGGCGTTGGGCGCGTTGTCGGCAGTGGGCTTGCTCATAGGATCCTTGAATGCACGTGTCCGGCCTGGGTAGGCCGATTGAATCAAAGGGCCTATCATAGCCGAAGCAGTCAAGCTGCTGACAGTCGGGCCCGGACAAACTGGCGTGATTTATCACGGCTTTTTGCCCAAGCCTGGCAAAATGGCCAGTGCGCGCCATGTGTCGTGATCGCCTGAACATGCGTCAGGTGATAATCGGCGCCCTGCGCACCCTAATTCCCGATTGCCTTGAAAAAGCGAGTTTCAGCATGTCCAAAGTCAAACTGACCACCAACCACGGCGACATCGTCATTGAACTGAACGCTGAAAAAGCCCCGATTACCGTGGCCAACTTCATCGAATACGTCAACGCAGGCCACTACACCAACACCGTGTTCCACCGGGTGATCAAAGGCTTCATGATTCAGGGCGGCGGTTTCGAGCCAGGCATGAACGAAAAGCGTGACAAGCGTGCCAGCATCCAGAACGAAGCCGACAACGGCCTGAAAAACGCCAAGTACACCATCGCCATGGCCCGCACCATGGAGCCGCACTCTGCTTCGGCGCAGTTCTTCATCAACGCCTCCGACAACGACTTCCTCAACCACAGCGGCAAGAACGTACAGGGCTGGGGCTACGCGGTGTTCGGCGAAGTGATCGAAGGCCGTGAAGTGGTTGATGCCATCGAGAAGGTCGCCACCGGTTCCAAGTCCGGCCACCAGGACGTACCAAAAGAAGACGTGATCATCGAGAAAGCCGAGATCATTGGGTGATACTGCTGATCTCCGATCTGCATTTGCAAGAAGAGCGCCCGGACATTTCCCGGGCGTTTCTTGATCTGCTCGACGGCCGTGCCCGCCACGCCAAGGCGTTGTACATCCTGGGCGACTTTTTCGAAGCCTGGATCGGCGACGATGCCATGACCGCCTTCCAGCAGTCGATCTGCCAGGCCATGCGCCGGCTGAGCGACAGCGGCACGGCCATCTTCCTGATGCATGGCAACCGTGACTTCCTGATTGGCCAGGCTTTCTGCGATGCTGCGGGCTGCACGTTGTTGAGCGACCCCAGTGTGATCGAGCTGGGCGGTGAACAGGTACTGCTGATGCATGGCGACACCTTGTGCACCCGCGACCTGGGTTACATGAAGATGCGCCGCTTGCTGCGCAACCCGCTGAGCCTGTGGATCTTGCGCCACCTGCCACTGTCAGCCCGCTACAAGCTGGCGCGCAAACTGCGCAGTGAAAGCAGCACGCAAGTGCGGATGAAGTCCACCGAAATTGTCGACGTCACACCGGAGGAAGTGCCCAAGGTGATGGCGGCGCATGGCGTGCGTACGCTGGTGCATGGCCATACCCACCGGCCGGCGATACACAAGCTGGTGGTTGATGGGGAGCCGGCACGGCGCATCGTGCTGGGGGACTGGGACCGCCGCGGTTGGGCCTTGCAGGTTGACGAGCAGGGCTTTCAGTTGGCGCCGTTCGAGTTTTCCTGACCCGGCGGGTCGCCCTCTTCGCGGGTAAACCCGCTCCCACAGACTCCGTATCAACGCTGCAAGCGGAGCGATTCCTGTGAGAGCGGGTTTACCCGCGAATGGGCCGGCGCACGCTGACGCTTCAGGGCTGGCTGACTACCACCCCCTTGTCCCGCTCACTGATCACCACTTCCCGATACGCCGGGTCTGCCTTGATCTGAGCCTCGGTAAACGGAATCACCGCCAGTTGCTTGGCCGCAAATGCTTTGGTCTGGTCACTGGCATGCGCCGAAGCCTTCTCACTCGACTGGGAAAAGGCAAGCAGGCCACGGGCTTCTGGCCCCTTGTCGGTAAAGCTGACCAATTGCAGGTAGCTGGTGCCACTCACCACCAGCCGCTTGCCCTGCCCGTGCGGGACACTGTACATCGCGTTGTACACGCCCAGCGCCTGCGGGCCACCCGGTACCGGCGTGCCATCAAGCGCCTGCTGCACCTGCCCCCAACGCGCCTCCCCCGCTACACCGCTGTCGCTCACCTGCTTGAGCGAAGCCAGTGCCGCCTCGTGTACCAGCTTGCGCACGGCCGCCTGCTCCACCGCCAAACCACGCGGCGTGTGCTGCGGGTCGGCCGGGTCAAAGGCTACGCGCCAGCTTTCCGGGTGTTCGGCCAGGGCGTTGAACAGGTTCTGGAAATGCACCAGGCCAATGCCGCTGTCGAGGTCGGCCTTGCCATTCCAGGCCGCCAGGCTACTGCACACGGCCTGTACATCCGCGCTTGCGCCCTTGCACCATTGCAGCAGGTCTGGCAGCACCAGGCTGGCCAGGTAGACCTCGTCGTCGGTCACCATGCGCTGCAGGTCATCCACGCCCAGCCTTGCCGTGCCCTGCAGGCGCTGCAGGGCAAAGCGGCTGCGCATGCCCAGCGGCTGGTCACTGCGGCTGACCAAGGGTGAATAGCCGGTCAGCGGCTGCGCCGGGTTGGCCATCCATGCCGGGTCGTTGGAGTTCTGCACGAAATCCTGGCGTTCAAGGCTCGGCAACAGTCGCGCCGGGAAGATTCCCGGTTGCGCAGCCTGCGCATCGACCTTCCACTGACAGGCGCTGCGCGAACCATCCAGCACCACCATGCGCCCTTGCCCTTGTGGGTTGCTGCAGGCACCCAGCAGTTGCTGGTCGACATACGGCACCACCGACTGGTTCAGGTACAACGCCCCACCGCCCTGGTCCACGGCCAAGGTGTTGACCCAAGGAATACCCTGCAACTGCTCGACCGAGCCTTTCAGCGCCGCAAGGCTGTCGGCACGGTTGATCTGGTACCACTGCTGCAACACTCGGGTGTTGTCCAGGTTGGCGTCACGCAAGCTGTAGGCCGCGTGCGCATCCCAGTCCAGGCGCCCGGGCCATTGCACCACCGGGCCGAATTGCGAGCTGTAGACCTGCCGCTCTACCTGGCTCACGCTGCCATCTTCTGCCTTGACCGCAACGCTGATGGTTTGCCTGGCCAGTGGCAGCGACTTGCCATCAAGCAGGTAACGGGTCGGGTCCTTGGGGTCGAGCTGCAGCCGATACAGGGTGAAGTGGCTGGAGGTGTCGACGGTGTGCGTCCAGGCCAGGTGCCTGTTGAAACCGATATTGACCACCGGCAGGCCCGGCAATGCCGCGCCCATCACATCGAGCTGGCCAGGGATGGTCAGCTGCATCTGGTAGAAGCGCATGCCGCCCATCCACGGGAAGTGCGGGTTGGCCAACAACAGGCCGCGGCCATTGGCCGAACGCTGCGCGCCCACGGCCACCGCATTGCTGCCGCGCTCCGTGGCAAAGCGTTCTTGCCGCGCCAGCGCTTTGGCGAAACCTGCCGACGCCTGCTGGCTGCCCGCCGCAGGTGGGTGCGCGCCTGCCAGTGCCTCGACGAACTGCCCTATACCCCCCTCGGCCAATAGCCTGCGGGTCAGCTTGACCAGGTCCTGGCTGGTGATCGACCGCAGCCACTCACCGCTGCCACATTCGGCGGGCAAGCCTTCGCGGCGGCGCTCGGCGAGCGCCCGGTTGTAGCCGCTGGCATAGCCCGCCAGCAGTGCCTGCACCTGCGTCGGTTGCGCTTGCAGGAACGCGTCGACCGCCGTCGGGCTGTTGAGCCAGGTGAAAAACAGGTCGCTGGTCAGGTTGTCACGCTGCTCCAGGGTCTTGCCCTTGGCACCAAAATGGCGTGAGCGCTCACCGCTCACGGTCAGCACCTCGTTGGCCAGCAGGCACAGGTTGTCCTGGGCATAGGCATAGCCAACGCCGTAGCCCAGGCCGCGCTCATCCTTGGCCACGATATGCGGCACCCCGTAACTGGTTCGACGGATCTGCGCGCTGGCATCAGTAGCGGGCTGCGCCTGCACCGCAACGCTGAAGGCCACCAGTGCAGCGGCCAGGCCTGCGCACGTCATGGGACGGGAAAGTGGAAACACGGGCACTCCTCGGATTCGGGGTCTATCCCGATCAGACGAACGGCCAGGTGAAAATTTTACGTGTTACAAGGCGATGGAACGTCTTGAAGAGGAACAGCCATTTTTTTTACGAGTGGGTTGCAGTTTTTGCGTTCTCATTCGTCCTAGTAAGTGAGGCAACCACATTTCGGGTTCGTCCACGAAAAGGAGCATTCACATGTACAACCCGCAACCCTCGACTCACGCCGGGCGCGTCCCAGGCAAAGCGCCCAACGGACAGGACGTTTTTTCTGAGGAACGCATCGGCAACGAACAGATCCGCGAGCTGCTGCGCACTTTCGGCCTGCGAACCAGCCTGATCCGGCTCAAGGTGATCGATGCCTTGCACGCCGCTGACCGCAATGGCCGCAGCATTGGCGTACGCGGCGTGCACGCACAACTGGAACAGCTGGATATTCCGCTGTCGTTCCTCAGCGTGCGTGAGGTGCTCAAGCGGCTGTGCACCGAAGGTGTCATCGAACTGGGCAACGACAAGTGCTACAGCCTCAACCCCCAGGCGCGCGCCGTACTGGAGCAGACACACACGCGCTGAGCGCATGGCCGGCCACACCTGGCCGGCCCGCACGGATCAGGGCTTGACCTTGCGCCGCAGAATGCCGTTGATCACCACGACCACAACGGCGATGGCGATGGCCGCCATCTGGAAGGTCTGCTCACTGATCGTGCCCTGCTTCTGCAGGTGGGACAGGCCCAGCATCAGGCCCAGTACCACCAGGATGATCAGAAGGGAATATTTGAGGCGCTGCACGTGTGTCATCGAAAGTTCCTTGCAACATCAAAGGCAAATGGCTCGCAACGAGCCGTGGCAATGATACAACGCCCATAGGGCCCGGCGCTGCATTTCCTGCTGGGTAGGGTGGCGACTGCCTGAAAGCATGGGTCTCCAAGCACCCATGCCGGAGGCACCATGTACAAACCCCTGCTGTTCGCGTCCCTGATTCTGACCCCGCTTACCCTTCACGCGCTGGACACCCGCGAGGTAACGGCAGCGCAACTGCTTGAGCTTGGTCGCGACCTGGAGCGCCATGCTGGCGCCAGCCAGTGGCAACAACTGTGGCAGCGGGTGCGTCAGGCTGGCTACCTGCAGGCACCCGGCGCCCCACTGCATTTCAGCGCCCCCATGGCCCAGTTGCCCGATTTGGTCCGGCAGACCTTGGCCCAAGCCGATCAGGTGCAGGCGCTGCACCAGACCCAGGCGTTGTACCGCCGCAGCTTTTCCGGCACGGTTATCGGTCAGCGCGGCGGGCAGCCATTGCATGCCTTGTGCCTGCTGGTCGACTGGCGGGCGCTGCCACAAAGCATGCTCGATGCGCCTCAGGCCTACCTGCGCAGCGCCAGTCTGGTGACCAGCTACCCCTGTAACTGAGGGGTGCCCCGCCCCATCACTCGACGTGCACAGCGCCCTGATGGGAAATCAACCGCCACAGCCACATCTTGAAGACATGTCCTACAACGCAGGATATCGCTGCCTGCAACTGCTGTTCACCGAGGCTACAAATTGCAACCCATATGCCGCCTAGCGACGCGCCGTGGCTGTCACACAGAATTTGCTCACACCGTCGACATAACGCCGCTGGTGATCGGGTCGCACACCCCCATCCCGAAGGAGCGCCATATGGAATTACCAGACTTGAGCCTCATCGATATCAGCCAACTGCCCCACTCGCTGCAGGCCCTGGTCGACTGTATCGGCATCGACAATGCCTACCAGTTGACCTGCGCCTACGGCGGCAGGCCCAAATACATCCCCAAGTACCGCGAGCGTACCAAGCTCGCCGACGTACTGCCGGCCGAAGCGCTGGACGCACTGATCAAGCGCTTTGCCGGGGTAGCCCTGGAGATCCCCAAGGCTGACCACTTCCTACGCCAGCTGCGCAATCAGCAGATCCAGAAAGAAAGCGCCAATGGCCTTTCACGCAGCCTGCTGGCCAACAAGTACGGCCTGAGCCTGCGCCAGATCGGCAACATCCGTCGCCAGGAACCTTGCGCTCGCTGACGACCAGCACCGAGGCCGCCAGAGGTGGCCACCCTTCCCCTCCATAAAAAGAGCAACAAAACATGTCGATAGATAACAGCCTCATCGGATCCGTGATCAACGCCTTGCCCATGGACCGCATGATCGCAGGCCCCCTGCAGGCCATGGTCCAGGCCCAGGTTACCGCCAGCAAGTCGTACGCCGACTTCCTGATGCAGGTATGTGTGCAGGACGGCAAGGCCGTGGCTATCCAGTTCGATTACGACGAGACCATCGTCGACGAACAGGGTGAATACAAGGGCGTGGTCAGCAAGACCATGAAGGTGCCTTTGCTGGCGGCCATCACACACCCGAACATCTCCATCGATGAAGGTAATGTCGAATTCGAGCTGATCATCAATCAGATGTCGGAAGACACCTCCAGCACGGAAATGGGTGCGGACGTGACCGGCTCACTGGGGTGGGGGCCCTTCAAGCTGAACGTAAAGGGCAGCGTCAGCCACAAGTCCGCCCAGACACGCAAGACCGACACCCGCGCCCGCTACGCCTTCAATACGACGATGAAGCGCCAGGAGCCACCTGAAGCAATGATGAGGGTGATCGAGTTCCTCACCGACGCGGCAACCAAGCCAACCGTGGTCAGAACTGCCGAACTGCAGAGCCCGGACGAAATTTCCCAGGCCGACACCTTGAAAGACCCTGCTGCCGATGCAGGCAACAACACCCCTTGAGACGCTCCACGAGCCGCAAACAGCCCCCTGGCCAGCACCGGGGGGGCACCACCTGGCCTGAGGAGTCGAGCCCATGAACAAGCCCCCTGCCCCGATGACCTCCATTGACCTGCGTGAGATCACACGTGGCCTGCAGGAAGCCGCAAGCGCCACCAACAGCCTGATTGCACAGCAGTACATCAACCTGTTCGACCAGTTCTTCGAGTGCGACAGCGACGCCTTGGGCGCCCCCATGAAAGCCAAGATGGTCGAAGTGGCCATGGATGGGCAGCACATCATGCGCGTCCCCCTGTTTGCACTGGTGTCGCCCAAGGGCCTGGCCCTGGAGCGCATGCAGGTGGACCTGTCGGTCCGGGTCAAAGGGACCGAAGCACAACAGGCACTGCTGACCGCGAGCGAGAACAAGGCTGCCAGCTTCAAGGTCACCATCGGTGGCCAAGGCCGTCAGGGCGAAGGCCGTGACCCTGACGAAGTGCAGATCCGCATGCAGTTCCAGGCCAGCGAGCCGCCGGAAGCCCTGAACCGGCTCATCGAGGAGTACACCAGCCTGATCACCCCGGTACGCGCCCCCGGCCCACTGCCCTCGCCCGACACCAACGAATTCATCGAGGCGGCCACTGTCCGTTGACGGCCGCCCCGACACCGCTTCAGAAATCGCGCTTGTAGAAGATGTCCAGTGAGCTGGCCAGCCCACTGGCGGCTTCCAGGTACACCTTCTTGCTCAGCTTGTAACGCAACGCGATGGTGTTGGCAGGCTCGAACACACCCACACCGTAACGCAGGCTCAGCTTCTCGGTGATGTTGCCGCTGGCGACCACGCTGGTGCTGTTGCCCGAGCCTTCGGTGTCCAGCTGGAAGTCATCGATCCCCAAGCTCGATGCCAGGCTGCCGGTGATGCCGGCACTGCCTGCCAGCCCCAGGCCCAACGCTGCCTCGGCAAGCATGTTGTTGTCCTCGCCAGAGTTGCCCAGAGGCCGCCCCAGCACGAGGTACGACAGCGCCTGCTCCTGGCTCATGGCCGGTTCCGAAAACACCTTGGTTGTGGGTTGCTCGGCACTGCCGCTCAGGCGGATACCGGCAATCACATCATCGACCGTGCGGATGGCTTCGATGTCCAGGTACGGCTGGTCGATCGGGCCGGCGAACAGCAAGCGCGCACGGCGGATGGTCAGCCGCTGGCCGTAGGCACGGTAACGACCGTCAGCCAGGCTCAACTCGCCACGGGTGTCGAGGTTGTCGCCGATATGCACGTGGCCAAGCAGGTTGGCGGTCAGGCCAAAGCCACTGAACGACAACTTGTCGCGGCCCACCTCGACATCGATGTCCATGGCCATCGCCATGGGCGGTTTGCCCTCTTCGGTCTGGTGACCGACGATTACCGTGTCATCCGATACCTTCACGGTCGACGGTGGCAGTTCGCGCACGGTGATCTTGCCTTTGGGTACTTGCACCTTGCCGGTAACCGCCAGTTTGTCGTCGATCAGGCGCAAGGTCAGGTCCGGGGCGACCTCCAGCGTTGCATAAGGCTCGACCGTGACCGGCAGTTGCTGGCCTTGCAGGCGCAAGTCCATGCCCAATGCCTGCCCCCACGTGAGGTTGCCGCTCAACTGGCCGCGCCCTGCATCGCCGCTGCGCCAGTTGCCATTGAGTTGCACCTGATCGCCGGCGATCAGCGCCTGCAATGTCAGGTCCTCAAGGCTGGCCGGCAACTCGGCGCCACTCACTTCGCCACCGCTGAGCATCAGGTTGCCGTTGACCTGTGGTGCCAGCAAGGTGCCTGAAAGCCGCCCACTGCCGTTGAGCTGCCCGGCCAGGCGTTCGACCATCGGCACGAACGGACGCGCCACCGACAGGTCCAGCCCGGCCAGGCGGAAATCACCTGACAGAGGCTTGTTCTTGCCCAACGGGTCGAGGCGCGTATTGACGTTCAGCTCGCCCAGGCGCTCTCCACGGAACACCAGGCGGGTATCGATACGCCGTGGCGCCAACGTGCTGTCGACACGCAGGGCCTGATAGGGGAAATCGACCCAACGGCCCTTGTCGCGCACACGCAGCGTGCCGCCACTGGCATCAATGACAATGTTGCCTTTGGGGCCGCTGGCCGGGATGTCCAGATTGATATCCGCATTGAGCAGGCCCTGCCAGGCGAAGTCTTTTGGCAGCCACTGGGCAAGGCTGTCGAGCGGGAACTGCTTGAGGTGGTAGCGCAAGCGCGGCTCGGGCGCCAGGCGTTGGTCGTCACCACACAGGCTGGCCTGGCCAGATCGCCAGCAATGGGCACCGAAGTCCAGCTGGCCGCTGGCCAGACGCTGCAGGCGTGCCGGCGATTGCAGCTGCCAATCCTGGCCACCGGCCTGGATACGCCCACTCGCGAGGCGGCCACGCCAGTCACCCTTGCTCAACTGGCCATCCAGGCCCAGGTCAAGCTTGAGTTGCGGGCCATCCAGCGCCAAGGTCAAGGCTTGCAGGCGAATGTCGCCTTTGCCGTTGGCCTGCAGCGTGCCCAATGCCGTGTCGCCCAGGTGAATGCCAGTGGCCTTTAGCTCGATCACACCGCGCTGGGCGTTGTCCAGGCGGGCATCCAGGTCCAGCTGTTGCAGCCGGTTTTCGGCCTGGGCCAAGCGCTGGCCCTGCAAGGTCAGCGTGCCTTGAGGAGCCTGCAAGGTGCCGGCAACATCCAGCCGGCCCTTGACCTGGCCTTGCAGCCTTGGCCACAGCTGGCCCAGGCGCGGGAGGTCAAGGTCGATTCGCCCGGCCAGGCGCTGCTGCAAGCTGCCACTGCCGTTGATACGGTTGTCCCCCAGCTGGATCGCCAGGGCGCCGAGTGTCCAGTTCTGCCCCGCCCCCTGGGCCTCAGCCTTGAACACTGCCGGCTGGCCGCGCAGGCGGCCCTTGAGATCAAGCTGGGCATCAAGGGTGAGCACCTCGCCCTTCATCTCGCCATTGCTGCGCAGCGGACCCGCCAAGGTGCCCGGCAGCTCCGCCAGCCAATAGGCCGGGTCGAGCGCCGAAAGCTGCAAGTCGACATCCCAGGCCAAGGTGTCGGCAAAACGCACGGCCACACTGCCGGCGGCCTTGCCTTGCCCGGCGGTCAGCGCCAGTTGCGGCAGTTTCACCTGGGTCAGGTCACCTTCGAACGGGCTGACCAGGCTGAACGCCCCTGCCGGGCCGTCGAGGTCGCCTTTGAAGGTGCCCTGATAATTGCCATCGCGATAATGCACCTGAGTATTGAAACGCTTGAGGGTAACCTCGGGCGGTGTCTCCAGTGGGTACAGGCGCAACCATGGGAAGTCCTGCCAGTCCAGCTGCGCATCGGCGGTCAAGCCTTGCTGCCAGTCGGCCGTGGCCTGCAGTTTCACGCGCTGGGTGTCGCTGGCGGTCAGGTCAAGGGCATCGAGCCTGGCGCCTTTGCTGTCGACCAACCCGGACAGCGCCAACGCGATTGGCGACTGTTCAGCCGGCAGGCTGGCCGTTCCCGACAGTTGATAACCCTTGAGCAGGTCGCCCTTGGCATCAAGCTTGAGCTGATTCAACTGCAAGGTATCGGGCAGCGAGCCCGCCGGCTTGAACGCCTCTGAACGAATCTGCAGGGTCGCCGGCAGATGCTCGGCCAACGCCTGCAACTGCCCGTTCAGCGTGGCGTCGAGGTAACCGCTGCTGGTGCCCGCAAGCTTCAGGGTCTTTTGCAATCCGCCGGTGGCGGTCAGTGCCAACTGCCAGGGTTTGCCGTCCACGGCTGGCAGTTGCAGCTGCGCCTGGAGTTGCACTGGCCAGTCACCTTCGGGCTGCAGGTCGCCCTGCAGGTTCAATTGCAGGTCATCGCGCTGCAGGTGCAGGCTGTCGATGCGCATCCCGGTGCCGGTCCAGTGCGCCGCCAGTTGCAAGTCACCCAGCAGGTCGCTGCCATCCAGCCGCAGTTGGCCGACCTTGACATCGCCCAGTTCGATGGCCAGCGGCAAGCGCAGCGCCGGCAGCTGCAGCGGGCCGCTTTCGGCCGGCTCGACACTTGGCGCAAAGGCCATGTCGATGCGTTGTGCCTGCAACCGGTCGATGCACAGGGTGGCGCGCAGCAGGCAGGCAGGCGACCAGGCCAGTAGCGGTGCCTGCAACTCTACCGTGCTGCCACCGTCGGCCCAGCGCAGCATGCTGGCCTGCCAGCTACCCGCCAGGCGCCCCTGGAAATCGGCCACCTCAAGCCCGGGCACCTTGCCCAGCGCCCAGCGGCTGCCCGCCTCGGTACCCAGCAGCAGGCCTAGCACCAGGCCCAGGCTCGCGACTACCCCGAGCAGGCCCAGCAGAATGTATTTGATCACGCGTTTCACAGCTCAGGCCCCATGGAAAAGTGCAGGCGAATGCCCCCTTCGTCATCCAGCGCCTTGGCCAGGTCCAGGCGCAATGGCCCGACCGGCGATACCCAGCGCACACCAAAACCGACACCGGTCTTGAGGCTGGGCAGCTCAAGGTTGTTGAACGAGTTACCCTGGTCGACAAACGTCGCGATCCGCCACTTTTCGGTCAACGAATACTGGTACTCGACACTGCCGGCCACCATGTAACGCCCGCCGATGCGGTCGCCATCGCTGTTTTTCGGCGACAGGGTCTGGTAGTCGTAGCCACGCACGCTCTGGTCGCCACCGGCGAAGAAGCGCAGCGACGGCGGAATGTTGTTCTTGAACCCATTGGTCGCACTGCCGCCGAACTGTACGCGACCGAGCAAGCGGTGGTTCTGGCCAAGCGTGGTCAGGCCCTTGAGCAGGACATTGCCGTGCAACAGGTTGGTGTCGGAAACCAGCCCTTCCTTGGCCGCCTGCACATCGAACTGCAGTCGGTAGCCGTTGTGCGGATCGATGCGGTTGTCACTGCGCAGGAAGGAATAGCTCACGCCAGGCATCAGCAGGTTGCTCAGCCCGGAATCGTCACCCAGGCGATACTCCTCGCGCTGGTACTTGAGCGAAATGACCCGCTGCCAGCCGCTGGGCAGCTTGCTGTGCCACTCGGGGCCGACTGTCAGCAGTTTGCTGAGGGTATCGGTACCGGCAAGCTCCTCGTTCTGGTAGCCGCCGGCGAAGCGCAACTTGTCGGTCAGTGGCGGGTCGAGGGGGATGTCGTACCACAGGCCAACGTTCTGCCGCGGTGCCGACAGCTCGGTTTCCCAACCATAACTGTGGCCCTGCGGGTTGACCCAATGGCGGGTCCAGTTGGCCTTGCCACGCGGACCGACGTCGGTCGAGAAGCCCAGGCCCAAGCCCATGGTGCGTGGTTTGCGGGTTTCCAGGCGGACATCCACCGGGATTTCTTCACCCACCGCGGCGGTGGGCGCAGCATCCACCCGCACGCCTTCGAAATACCCGCTCGATTGCAGGTCATTGTTCAGTTCGGCAATCAGCTCCGAGTCGTAGGGGGTGCCCGGCTTGAACGACACCATGCGCTGCAGCAGGTCATCGTCCAGCGGCGTGTCGCCGCCGAAGGTCACTGCGCCCAAGTGATAGCGCGGACCACTCAGGTAGACCAGTTCGATATCGGCCACACCGGCCTGCGGGTCGACGGCCAGGCGCTGGCTGCTGAAGCGGCCACTGAAAAAACCGTAGCGCGACGCCTGGTTCTGGATCAGCCGCTTGGCATCTTCGTAATGGCCGTGGTTGAGTTGTTCACCTGGGCGCAGTGCCTTGCTGTCGGGCACACGGAAGGCCTTCATTTCGCTGGCGGGGCCTTCGATGCGCACGGTCACGTTGCGCAGGCGGATCGGCTCGCCCGGGTTGATGCTGAGGATCAGTTGCGGGGAATGGTCTGCGTCTTTGGGGGGCTTTACCTCGGTATCAATCTGCGCCTGGTAGTAGCCAAGTGCCTGCGCGGCTTTGCGCGCCTGCTCCTCTGCCCCGCGACTGAAGCGTAACAATGCTTCTTCATCGCGGTCACCAAGGGTGCCTATATAGCCTTCGACATTGGCCTTGAGCGCTTTGTTGGCTGGTTTTACCTTCACCAGCAACTCGCTCTGGCCCCATGCTGCGAAACTGGCGGCCCAGATAACCAGGCCCCAGGTCAATCTTCCTGAATACGTCATGCGGCAAATGCTACCAGAGCCAGGCGCTCAAGGGAGCCGCCTGGCGGGATGTTCAGGCAAAAGTGGAGGTTGAAGAGACTGGATTGGGATGGAAGAAGACCCGTTCCCGGATAGGTCCTACGGCGACCTCACCAATTTCTTCATAGCCCTGGCGCTGGTAAAAGGCCAGGTAATGCTCATTGCCGGTGTCGAGCACCACGCCCTGGGTGCCTGGTTGATCCGCGCACCAGTCGTGCACGGCTTGTAACAATTGCTCCCCGTAATGCTTGCCCTGAAACTGCGGATGTACCCCCAGCAATGGCAACACATGCACCTGATCGGTGGGCAGGCAGGTGGACAGGGCGGCCTGGTAGTCCATGTAACGCCGCGTGCAGCGCAGGCCAGTGCCGAGGATCATGCGCAGGCGCCAGGCCCAGCTGTCGGCAACGCCCAACCGGCGCACCGGCGGCACGATCAGGGCCAGGGCAATCAGGCGGTCGTCCACCAGCAAACCGATGGCAGGTAACTGCAAGTAAAAGTGCTGGCGCACCCATTCGCGCACCATCACCCGCAAGCGTTGCTCATACCCTGGGCGCTGGGCTTCGAAGATATAGGCAAAGGTAGGTTCGTGGCGGTAGGCGTTGTACAGCAGCGAACGCGCCTCGCGGCTGTAGCCGTCATCGAGCAGGCAGACTTGAGCCGGGGCGGCAGTGGTTTCGGGCATTGCGGGCAGACCTCCTGGAATGGGCGTACATTGCCTTGGAGGTGCACCACCGCGCTTCGTTCACCCCCTACAGCACGTTAGCAGCAGGCTCCCGAAGCCGCCATGCTGGTGATGTGGGGCGATGTCGGCTAGCATCCCGCCTTTTACCGGGATCGTCTTTCCATGAAGATCGTCTGTTTCAACATCAACGGCCTGCGAGCCCGCCCGCACCAGCTGGCAGCGCTGATCGAAAAGCACCAGCCGGACGTAATCGGCCTGCAGGAAACCAAGGTCAGCGACGATCAGTTCCCGCTGGCCGAGGTGGAGGCGCTGGGTTACCACGTGCACTACCACGGCCAGAAAGGCCATTACGGCGTGGCGCTGCTGTCGCGCCAGGCCCCGTTGAGCCTGCACAAGGGCTTTGCCACCGATGAAGAAGAAGCCCAGCGCCGCTTCATCTGGGGCACCTTCGCCGATGCCGATGGCAACCCGATCACCATCATGAACGGCTATTTCCCCCAGGGCGAAAGCCGCGACCACCCCACCAAGTTCCCGGCCAAGCAGCGTTTCTACAGCGACCTGCAGGCACTGCTGGAAGGCCAGTTCCGCAACGACCAGCCACTGCTTGTCATGGGCGACATGAACATCTCGCCGCAGGACTGCGACATCGGCATCGGCCCGGACAACGCCAAGCGCTGGTTGAAGGCCGGCAAGTGCAGCTTCCTGCCAGAAGAGCGTGAGTGGATGGAGCGCTTGAAAGGCTGGGGCCTGGTTGACAGCTTCCGCCACCTGCCCCCGGACGTCACCGACCGTTTCAGCTGGTTCGACTACCGCAGCCGTGGTTTCGAGGACGATCCCAAGCGCGGCCTGCGCATCGACCTGATCATGGCCTCGCAGCACCTGGTGCCGCGCATCAAGGCAGCGGGCGTGGACTATGAACTGCGTGGCATGGAAAAGCCCTCGGACCATGCGCCGATCTGGTTGGAACTGAGCTGATCGCCGGGTGCCATATCCGCATCACCGCCACCCTGTGGGAGCGGCCTTGTGTCGCGATAGGGCTGCATCGCAGCCCCAGCAATGTAGACGTTGACGCAGAAATCCTGGGGCCGCTGCGCGGCCCTTTCGCGACACAAGGCCGCTCCCACAGTAGGTGTGTGGCGCTTTCGACCTCCGCACTCACAACCCCAACCGCAACGCCTCCCCCACCCCGGCCCCACGGACATCGTCCGCCGCGCTGACCAGGGCAAAGTTGTAAGCCCCATGCGACCAGTACCGCGCCTCCAGCTGGCCATCGACCCGCTGCCCGTCCGGCATGCGCCGATACAGCTCGCCTGGTGAGCGCAAGAACAGGCTGATGCGCTGGCCCTTGCCATCCTCAAACACCAGCAGCGCCGCCGGCCCCTGCTCGTTGCTGAGCAAGCGCGCCCCCACCGGTTTGAAGCCATAGCCCGCCAGGTCCGGCAATTGCCCTACGCGGCTGAAATGCCGCCCCAACCAGTCGCGCAACTGCCCCGCATCACTGGCCTGGATATCCAGCGCCTCGCTGCCGGCAAACAAACGGTGCGCCTGGACGGCATCGGCCATGGGCAGGTCGACTCGTGCCAGGGACGCATCGCGCACCTGCCAGCCGCCCAGCCCTCCCACACCCAATGCCAGCATCACCACCGCCGCTGCGGCCCAACGCCGCTGCCGACGCTGTCGCAATTGCCGACGCACCTGCCCAAGGTCCAATTGCGCTGCCCCGGGCAGTTCGCCAAACCCGGCCAGCGCAGTACGCAACCGGCGGGCATCGGCGCGCCAGCCCTCCACCCGTGCCGCCGCCTGTGGGTTGGCCGCCAGCCAGGCCTGCACCTCGGCCCGGCGCACAGGCGCCAGGCGCTCATCGACGTAAGCGTGCAATTCGTCTTCGCTGGGGATCAGACGCGTCATTTCAGTCTCCGCAAGGCCGGGGGCTGGGGGTTGCCCTCGGTCAGTTCGCGCAAGGCGCTGCGGGCGCGCGACAGGCGCGACATCACAGTGCCGATAGGGATGCCCAGGGCCTGGGCGGCTTCCTTGTAACTCAAGCCTTCGATGCTGATAAGCAGCAACAAGGCGCGCTGTTCGGCCGTCAGCCGGGCAAACGCCTGCAAGTCGGCCTGGGCCAGGACACTGGCCTCAAGGTTGGCCCCTTGCGGCTCCTCCTCGTACTCGGCACGGCCGAACCAGGACAGCCAGCGCGCATGCAGGCGGTCGCGGCGCTTACCATCAAGGAAAAGCCGATAGAGGATGGTAAACAGCCAGGCCCGCAGCGCCTCGGCATCGCGTTGCTGGTGACGTCGGCTGAGGGCCCGCTCGACCGTGGCCTGCACCAGGTCATCGGCGCTGCCCGGCTCGCGGGTCAGCCACACGGCAAAGCGGCGCAGGCGGGCCAGCAGCTCGCGCCACTGGTGGTCATCCAGATCGTGCATGGAAAAGTCCCGGCCGTTGAAGTTGTCATTGTAAAGGCAGACGCCTGCCAGGAAATTCTATTCCCGCCGATGGAATAAGTTTTTCCCTGCCGCGTCGTACTGGCACCTTCACCAAACCGGACGATGACCATGAACTCACCTTTGCACGGCCCGGCGAAAGCCGTGCGCCTGGCTGCCATCGGCGCCGTGATGCTGGCCGCAGGCGCCGGCTTTGCCTACGCCGCCGGCTGGCTCGGCGAAAGCCGGCTGACGCCACAGCGTATCATCGATACCTTCGAGGCCCAGGCCGGGCATTACCCAGGCTACCGGAAGAACCATGCCAAGGGCCTGTGCGTCAGCGGCTACTTCCAGGCCAGCGGGCAGGCCGCCAACCTTTCTACTGCGCGCGTCTTCAGCCAGGCACGCGTGCCGGTAACCGGCCGTTTCGCCATTGGCGGTGCCAACCCGTTCGCACCGGACACCGGCATACCCGTGCGCAGCCTGGCCATTCAGCTGAGTACCGACGACGGGCAGGTATGGCGCACCGGCATGAACAACCCGCCAGTGCTGGCAATCAGCACACCGCAAGGGTTCTACGAGCAAGTGCTGGCCAACACGCCAGACCCGGCCACCGGCAAACCGAACCCTGCCAGCCTGCAGGCGTTTTTCGCAGCCCACCCGGAGAGCGCGGCGTTTCGCCAATGGGCGGCGGGCTATAAGCCCAGCAACAGCTTCGCCAGCACCCAATACCACAGTATCAACGCCTTTCACCTGATCGACGCAGGCGGCACGCGCCACCCGGTGCGCTGGCAGCTTGAGCCGCAAACCGCGTTTGCCGCGCTGCCCACCCAGATCGATGACAAACAGTTTCTACAACACGACCTGCAGCAACGCTTGGCCCAGGGCCCCTTGCGCTGGACGCTTCGCCTGGTGCTGGCCGAACCCGGCGATGCGGTGGATGACCCTGCCCGGCCCTGGCCCGCCGAGCGGCGCAGCGTAGACGCCGGCACCCTGGTGCTGGAACAGGTCGACGCCCCTGAGCAGGGGGCATGCCGCGACCTCAATTTCGACCCGTTGATCCTGCCCCGAGGCATAGAGGCATCTGCCGACCCGATCCTCGCCGCCCGTTCGGCTGCCTACTCGGAATCGTTCAACCGCCGCAGCCGTGAATCGCTCAGCACCGGAGCCCGCCCATGAAACCCGAAGCCTTCCACCCTTTTGCCCGCCTGCTGCATTGGCTGATGGCCGTGCTGATCCTGGCCATGCTGTTCATTGGTGTGAGCATGGTTGCAGACCTGTCGCTACGCCATCCTGTATTGATCGGGTTGCACAAGGCCACCGGCCTGGCACTGCTGGTGCTGGTAGTGCTGCGTATCGGGGTGCGCCTGGCCGTGCCTCACCCACCCTTGCCGCGAGACCTGCCAACCCTGCAGCGCTGGGCCGCCGGGGCATCGCACTTGCTGCTCTATGGCCTGATGCTGGCCATGCCGCTACTGGGCTGGGCCATGCTGTCGGCTGGTGACTACCCTCGCCCGCTGGGCTTGCCCGCCATCGCCCCGCACAACCTGCAACTGTATGCCGTGTTGCGCCTGGCACACGGCTGGGCCGGCTACCTGCTGTTCGCCACAGTGCTGGTGCATGTGGGTGCAGCCTTGATGCACGCGTGGGTGCGCCGTGACGGCGTGTTGCGTAGCATGTGGCCTGGCCCCCTGCGCCGCAGCGAATGACCTGCAGCAGCCCGGGGCATTCGACAATCAATAATCGTTCTTAATAAGATCGGCTTTCTATTTGCCTTACTGCCCTGGACTGCCCAATGAACGTCGCAAAGGATCCTGCAACCCTGAAACCTGCCAGCACCCTGGACTTGCGTCCGCTGCTGCTGGCCAACATGGCCTGTACCATGTCGATGATGGCCTTCGTCGCCCTGATCGGCCCGATTGCCCGCCAACTCGGCATGGCCACCTGGCAGGCCGGCGCTGCCGTGACGGTGGCCGGCGTAGTCTGGGTGCTGCTGGCCCGGCCCTGGGGCCGTGCGGCAGATCGCCTGGGCCGGCGACGTATCCTGTTGCTGGGGACCGCCGGCTTCACCCTGGCTTACTGGCTGTTATGCCTGTTTGTCGAGGGCGCGCTGCGCTGGCTGCCGGGCGCGACCGCAGCGTTCATCGGACTGATGGTCGCACGCGGCTGCATCGGCGCCTTCTATGCTGCAATCCCGGTAGGCTGCAACGCGCTGATCGCCGACCATGTCGAGCCGCAGCGGCGTGCTCGGGCCATGGCTTCGCTGGGGGCGGCCAACGCGGTCGGCCTGGTAGTAGGGCCGGCACTGGCGGCGCTACTGGCGCGGCACAGCCTGAGCCTGCCTTTCCATATCATGTCGCTGCTGCCGGCCAGTGCCTTTCTCGTGCTGCTGTTCACCCTCAAGCCGCAGGCGCTACCCCACAACCATGCCCCAAGCCCGGTGCGTTTGAACGACCCACGCCTGCGCCGGCCCTTGCTGGTAGCGTTCAGTGCCATGCTCAGTGTTACCGTGTCGCAGATCATTGTCGGCTTCTTTGCCCTGGACCGCCTGCACCTCGGCCCGACAGAAGCTGCCCAGGCCGCCGGTATCGCTTTGACCACGGTGGGCGTGGCACTGATGCTGTCACAGGTACTGCTGCGCAAACTGGAATGGCCGCCACTGAAAATGATCCGGGTAGGCGCTACGGTTTCGGCCCTGGGCTTTGCCTGCGGCGCGCTCGCGACCACCGCACCCTGGCTATGGGGCTGCTACTTCGTCGCGGCTGCAGGCATGGGCTTTGTCTTCCCGTCGTTTTCAGCGCTGGCGGCCAACGCCATGCACGCCCGAGCAAGGTGCCACAGCCGGTTCCATTGGTGCGGCCCAAGGCATGGGCGCGGTGATCGGTCCAATGGCCGGCACCCTGGTCTATGCCCTCGATCCGCGCCTGCCATTTCTGGCCGTGGCCGCGCTGTTGCTGCTGGTCGGGCTATGGCCGATGCCGCGCGACCAGCGTGCCTGAGAAGCACAGCGCGCAAGCGTGCAGAGTGTGTTTTAATGCGCATCGCTCATTATTTTTTACACCTCTGATTACAAGGCGGCTATGGACACGGGGACGCGACTCAAACTGGTGCGTGAACGCAACAACCTCTCCCAACGGGAACTGGCCCGCCGCAGCGGGCTGACCAATTCGACGATCTCGCAGATCGAGCAGAATCGCGTCAGCCCTTCGGTCAGCTCCCTGAAAAAACTGCTCGAAGGCATTCCCATGAGCCTGGCGGAGTTCTTCAGCTTCGACGAGCCGGTGCGAGAAGAGCGCTTTGTGTTCCGTGGCGGCGAGCAGCCCGATCTGGGCCGTAACGGCCTGCGCATGCTGCTGGTCGGCGCCAGTGTCGAGGGCCGGCAGATGCGCATGCTGCGCGAGCTGTACGCACCGGGTGCGGATTCCGGCGAGCCGATCGTGCATGCCGAAGGCGAAGAATGTGGCCTGGTCACCCGCGGCACCGTGGAGCTGTGGGTCGATGGCCAAGTCAGCGTGCTCAGCTCGGGCGACGGCTACTACATCCCCACTACCCTGCCGCACAGCTTCAAGAACATCGGCCCGGACGAGGCCGAGATCATCAGCGCCAACACACCGGCGAATTTCTGACCTTGACGCGCAGCGGTACGCTGAACACCCGAGCCATCTACCAGAGCCTGCGCAACGCGGCCCTTGGCGTGCATCACCTTGAGGTGAGAGCACGCCGCGATGGCGGTTTGGTCGATATCGACATCCAGGGTTGGCAATTGACGCTGGCCCTCGATGCCGAAGGCCTGGCGCATTGCATCAGTTGCCAATCCCCTGACGGCCAGCATGCCGGGACCGAGGACTGGCAGCGCTACGGCACCAACCCGGTCGACCTGCTCAGCCTGTGGGAACGCACTCAGCTCGAGAAGCTGCTGGCCCGCTGACTTAACGCCTCCTCGACAAAGTCCAGGCGGTCCTGCCCAAAGAACATTGCCTCACCGACAAAGCAGGTCGGCGCGCCAAACACGCCGCGTTCGACTGCCACCTCGGTCGCCTGCTTGAGCGCTGCTTTCACTTCAGGGTCAGCCGCCAGCGCGTGAAACGCCTGCGGGTCGAACCCTGCCTGGCTCAGTGTTTCGTCCAGAACGGCGCTATCGCTCAGGTTGCAACGCTGCACCCACAGCCCATTGAACAGCACCGACAGCAACGCCTCCAACCGCTCTGGCGAGCGCAACTGGGTGCCCATCACCCCACGCATCAAGGCCAAGGTATTGACCGGAAACCCCGGCGGCAGCCCGAACGGTACCCCGTAGCGCGCGGCAAAGCGTGCCAGGTCGGTGAACATGTAGCGCCCCTTGGCCGGGACCATGGCCGGCGAAGCATTGCCGGTAGCCTGAAAAACTCCGCCCAGCAGCATGGGCCGGTAATGCAGCGTGGCACCCTGGCGGGCACACAGGCCTGGTAGTTGGGTCCAGGCCAGGTAGCTGGCCGGGCTGCCCAAGTCAAAAAAGAAATCGACAGTCTTGTGCATGGTTACGGTCCTTGCGTGGTGAGAGGGGCTTACCAGCGTTCCATCCAGGGGCGCAGGTCCAGTTCGAACGTCCAGGCGTCCCGGGGCTGGGCGTGCAGGAACCAGTAGCTGTCGGCAATGTGCGCCGGGGCGAGGATGCCGTCCTGGTCCTTGAGGGCATAGCGCTCGGGGAAGCTGTCGCGGATGAAGGCGGTGTCGATGGCCCCGTCCACCACCACATGCGCGACATGGATATTCCGTGGCCCCAACTCTCGCGCCATACTCTGGGCCAGGGCGCGTAAGCCGTGCTTGGCCCCGGCGAAAGCCGCGAAACCTGCCGCACCCCGGGTGCCAGCGGTGGCGCCGGTGAACAGGATGGTGCCGCGCTCACGCTGGACCATGCGCCGGGCAACCGCCTGAGCGGTAAGAAAGCCAGCGAAGCAGGCCATTTCCCAGATCTTGAAGTACTTGCGCGGGGTTTCCTCAAGGATGCTGCAGGGCACATTGGCGCCGATATTGAAAACAAACGCCTCGATCGGGCCGATATCGCGCTCGATAGTATCGACCAGCGCTGCCACCTCCTCCTCCTTGCGCGCATCGGAGCCAAAACCATGGGCCTGGCCGCCAGCGGCGCGGATTTCCTCCAGCAGCGGTTGCAGCTTTTCTGCCTGCCGCCGCGTCACGCAGGCAATGTAGCCCTCCCGGGCAAAGCGCTTGGCAATCTCGCCACCGGTAGCGTCGCCCGCACCGATCACCAGCACTACTTTTTGTTGTTCTGACATGCCCGCCTCCATTAGTGAATGATCGTTTAGTAAACGAACGCTATGTTATGATCCCCGTCATCGTCAAGCCCGCCTGCAGAGGCAAGTGAATGCGTTATTCCAACGAACACAAGCAGCAAACCCGCGAACGTTTGCTGAGCAGCAGCGGTGCGCTGGCCAAGCGTGGGGGCTTTTCCAGCACTGGCGTCGCCGGGCTGATGAAGGCAATTGGCCTGACCGGCGGCGCCTTTTACAACCACTTCCCTTCCAAGGATGACCTGTTTACCGAGGTGGTACGCCAGGAGCTGCACAACAGCCCGCTGGCCCGCCTGGCCACTCAAGGCGCCAGCCGCGAGCGCCTGGGCCGCTGCCTGCAGCAGTACCTGAGCCTGGCCCACCTGCACAATGCCGAAAGCGGCTGCCCGCTGCCGCCGCTGGGTGTGGAAATCGCCCGGGCCGCAGCACCGGTGCGCGAAGAGGCCGAGCACTGGCTGGTCGACCTGCACCAGGCCTGGAGCGCAACGCTGGAGGATGATCAACTGGCCTGGGTGCTGATCAGCCAGTGCGTAGGTGCATTGATGGTCGGCCGCATGCTGGCCACTGAACATGTGCAGTCGCAAGTGCTGGACGCAAGCCGCCAGTTTGTCGAAAAGGCCCTGCATGAAGTGGATTAGCCTGCTCCTGGGCCTGACGCTGGCGCTGCCCGCGCTTGCCGAACAAGCCTGCCCACCCGGGCAGTATCAAGTGTGCCTGATGGGCTGTTTTTGTGCGCCGATAGACCCTGGTCAAGCGGGCCAGATTCTAAAGGATGTGGAGGTCATGGCCTCATCCAGCCTGACGTTCGCCTTGCGCCAGGCCAGGGATGAGGCCACCGCCAGCGGCGTCGAGCCGATCCCGCTGCATATCCGTGCGCAACTCGAACCCTGGTACGACTTTGCCGTGCTCGATGCGGCGCGCTTCCGGGTGGGTGACGAACAGCAAATGAGCGCGGCCAACGCGCTGCTGCAGAACCCCGACGTGAACGCCGTGACGCTGATCGACACGATCATCTTCCGCCGGGCCGGCGATGCCGAGGACAATGTGGCCCTGTGGGCGCACGAGCTCAAGCATGTACAGCAGTATCAGGAGCTGGGTGTGGAGGAATTTGCCCGACGCTATACGCGCAACTATGACGATCTGGAGGGGCCGGCCTACAAGATCGAGGCCGAAGTCGGCAAGGCGCTGCGCGAACGCGCTTCGGGGCAGGCCCGCTGATATCAGTTACTACGCGATCTCTGGAGCGGCCTTGTGTCGCGATGGGCTGCAAAGCAGCCCCCATTTCAGTATCGCTGCGGATATCGCCGGGGCTGCCTTGCAGCCCATCGCGACACAAGGCCACTCCTACAGGGGACCGCGCATGCGCTCAGGACGCCGCCGAAGCCTCTTCAGCGTCCTGCTCACGGCTGGCATAACGCTGCGCCAGCACCGCGCAGACCATCAGCTGGATCTGGTGGAACAGCATCAGCGGCAGGATCATCGCGCCAATACCGCTGCCCACGAACAACACCTGGGCCATGGGCACGCCCGTAGCCAGGCTCTTCTTGGAGCCGGCAAACAAAATGGTGATGCGGTCCTCAAGGTCGAAGCCCAATGCCTTGCCAAGCACGCGGGTGCCAAACAGCACCACCGCCAGCAGGATCCCGCACACGACGAACAACCCGGCCAGGTGCTGCGGCGATACCGTGTGCCACAAGCCCGTGACCACGGCTTCGCTGAAGGCGGTATACACCACCAGCAGGATCGAACCCTGGTCCACCACCTTGAGCCAGCGCGCATTGCGCTTGACCCAGGCGCCGATCCAGCGCCGCGCAATCTGCCCGGCAACGAACGGTACCAGCAGTTGCAGGGTGATCTTCAGCACGGCATCCAGGCCAGAACCGGTGTCACCACTGGCGCCCAGCAACATCATCACCAGCAAGGGGGTCAGGAAGATGCCCAGCAGGCTGGATGCCGCCGCGCTGCAAATGGCTGCTGGCACGTTACCGCGGGCCAGCGAGGTGAAGGCGATGGCCGACTGCACCGTGGCCGGCAAGGCGCACAGGTAGAGCACGCCCAGGTACAACTCGTTACCCACCAGCGGCACGAACAGCGGCTTGAACGCCAGGCCAAGCAGCGGGAACATCACGAATGTGCAAGAGAACACCAGCAGGTGCAGGCGCCAGTGCCCGGCGCCGGCAATGATCGCCTCACGCGACAGCTTGGCGCCATGCAGGAAGAACAGCAGGCCGATGGCCAGGTTGGTCAGCCAGCCGAAATACACCGCACCGTCGCCCGAGCAAGGCAGCACGGTGGCGATCAGGACCACCCCGAGCAAGGCCAGGGTGAAATTATCGAATAACATGCGCAAATACTTCATCACAGTGTCCGTCTTGTCATTGTGCAAGGGCAGACGATAAGGTCTACGGCTTTTCGCCGCTAACGCCGGAACCCCCATCGGTATCGCTCAACGGACACGTTCCGCAAAAGGACCCGCTCATGCCCCTCTCCCGCCCGGCCGCGCTAGCGGCTGTCATCGCACTGGTTCTGGGCCACACCGGCGCCCAGGCCGACGACCAGTTGCAAGCCAAGGTCGACCAGATCATCCGCCCGTTGATGCAGGAGCAAGGTATCAGCGGGATGGCCGTGGCGATCTACGCCCGCGACCATGCGCACTATTTCAGCTATGGCGTGGCCAGCAAGGCCGACAATGTGCCCGTCAGCCGAGACACGCTGTTCGAGATCGGGTCGCTGAGCAAGACCTACACCGCCACCTTGGCCGCGCTGGCCAGCGCCGAGGGCAAGCTGGACCTTGACGCCCCGGCCAAGCGCTACCATCCGGCACTGGCGGGGGCGCCCATCGGTGATGCGACGGTGCTGGAACTGGGCGCCTACAGTGCCGACTGCCTGCCCTTGCAGTTCCCCGATGCGGTGCAGACACCGCAGCAAGTCGTCGATTTCTTCCGCCACTGGCAACCCCATGCCGAACCCGGCACCCAGCGCTGCTATTCGAACCCCAGCCTTGGCCTGTTCGGTGACCTGGCCGCCCGCGCGCAGCATCAACCGTTTTCTACACTGATGACCGAGGGCCTGCTGGCTAAAATGGGCCTGAAAAACACCTACCTGCACGTCCCGGCCAGTGCTCAGGGGCTTTATGCCCAAGGTTACGACGCCGCCGACAAACCGGTGCGCGTCGGCCCCGGCCCGTACGCCGACGAGGCCTACGGCATCAAGACCAGCGCCAGCGACCTGCTGCAGTACGTGCGGCTGCACATGCAGCCGCAGGGCCTGCCACCGGCACTTGCAAAAGCAACCGCCATTACCGGGCAGGGCTACTTCCAGGTCGGCAGCATGACCCAGGGCCTGGGCTGGGAACGTTATCCCTACCCGGTCACGCTGGGTACCCTGGTAGACGGCAACAGCGCGCGGATGATCCGTGAACCGCATGCGACCACGCGCTTGCAACCGGCCCTGCCGCCGCTGCCAGCGGCCTGGTACAACAAGACCGGTGCAACCAACGGTTTCGGTGCATACGCCGCTTTTGTGCCCAGTGAAAAGCTGGCAGTGGTGTTGCTGGCGAATCGAAATTACCCGAACGAAGAGCGGGTTCGCGCAGCCTTCAAGATACTGTCCGGGCTGTAGTACGAGCAGCGATTGTCGAACAAAACGACAGAAATGTAGTGGGTAAAAAAATTCACTACAAAACCATTGACGCCGCTCATCGCCCTTGTGCATGATGAAGCCGTCTCCCTGATCGGGAGCGGTGGCAAGGGTGTTCCAGACGGCTTGCGCGGTAACGCAGGCCGTCCGTGGAGAGGGAACTGTCCAAAAGGCAGCGTGAGAAAGCCCCTGTTGCGATGCTGCTGTAGCAGCGTTGGTAGTGCGCTACACCGTGTTAGCGCCAACTGTGAAAATCACCTACGAATGGGTAATGGGGGCTTTATGATGAACTTGAACAACAATCCGACTATCGATCAACTGGCGCAGCTGTTCGCCGTACGCAAGGACAGCCTTGACGATCACTTGCTGTGGGTCAGCCAAACCGGTGAGGTGCGGCTCGACCGCCTGCCACCGAACACGATCGAAGATGAATTTGAAGAGCACCTGCCCAGCATGCGTGCCCGCTTCAAGGTCTACCGCCGTGGCCAAGGCTACGTCGGCAAGAAGGCCGCCGCCGACACCGAGTTCGTTGGCCGCGTCCTGCAGACCCTGCAACAAGAATGGCCAGCCGCCCGTGAGCGGCAGGCAGTCAAGGTGATCGAACCGCTCAACTGAGGGTTCTCACCCTTAACCAAGCCCGGCCCACATAGGCCGGGCTTTTTCATGCCTGGCGCCGCTGGCGGCGGCTTTGCGGCAATGGCAAGGCCCCGGTAGCCATCGCACGGGCACGGTCCACACCCCATACCAGGGCGCGGGTCATGGTCTCCCCTGGCCGCGCAGGGTAGTACTCCTCCAGCAATGCCCGCCCATCCCCGGCATACAACCCCAAAAACAGCTGAGTCGCCCCCAGACGTGACAACCGCACCTGCACATCCAGCGTGGTGCCGTCACTGAGGACTTCGTCGTGGCTGCGGCTGTGCAACTGGGCGTCGGCCCACTGCCAATAAGTCTGTTCCCTGACGCGCATGAGCATTCAATCCTCCGTTGCTGGAATGCCCCGACAGAAAACCACAACCTCACCCAGCCGGCGAGCGCAACCCGGCAATGCCATGAGGCGGATCAATAAAGCGCAATAAAAACCCCGCCATTGGGCGGGGTTATGTGCTGGGGCGGGATCACTTCTTCAGCGGAACCCGCGGCATGAAGCGGCCTTTTTTACTGCGCTGCAAATGTGCAGGCTGGAGCTGTTCGGAATCATCCAGCGTCATGTGGGCGAACCCCAGGCGGAAGGCCGCCTGGCCGCAACGCACTTGGCTGTTGATCGGGAACGCATCGTTCAGGTCTTCGAAAAAGGATTCGCTCATGCCCTGTCTCCCTCCAGTGGCAGTCGCGCCGGCAACCAGAAGAGTCGCCCAGAAAACGCGGCCTGTGAAAAAGAGACTAGCTGGTCATTTGCGGACCGCCCGGACAAGGGCCTTGCAGCCGACCAGTGGCAAACTGCTCTACTTCAGGCGCACCGCCGTGCCGGTGGCAAATACCACCACCATGCCACCCTGCACTGACGGCATGCTGATCTCGAAATCCACACCCACTACCGCGTCGGCGCGCAACTGCAGTGCCCGCGCCTTGAGTTCTTCGGTGGCCTGCTCGCGTGCTTCACGCAGGGCGCTTTCCAAGGTTTGCGAGCGGCCGCCAAAAAAGTCGCGAAAACGCGCAAAGAAATCGCGTACGAAATTGATGCCCTGCACCGATTCGGAGCTGACCACGCCCAGGTATTCGGCAATCGGGCGCCCTTCGAGCTGGCTGGTGGTGGAAATGATCATGAAAGCGCTCCGTAGGCCTGGATAAAGAGGCCGATTCTAACAGAGCGCCGAGCAGCCTATTTGCGCGGTTTACGCGCTGACTGCCCGCAACCTTTGCCCGATACGCGCGCCGAACACGTTCACCAGCAACCCCACCATCACCAGCAAGGCGCCCCAGCCCTGGATGGCGGTCAGGCGTTCGCCCAGCAACAGCGCCGACGAACTCAAGCCAATCACGGGTACCAGCAGCGAGAACGGTGCCACCTTGCCGGCCGGGTGGCGCGACAGCAGCTTGCTCCACAGGCTGTAGCCGAGCATGGTGGCGACAAAGGCCAGGTACACCAGGGCCAGCACCGAGCTCCAGCTGATGTTGGCCAGTGCATGGCCGATCCGCTCCGGCCCTTCCAGCCACCAGGACAACGCCAGGAACGGCAGTGGCGGTATCAGCCCGCCCCAGATCACCAACGCCACCAGGTCAACCGAGCCAAAACGCCGGGTGATGATGTTGCCCATGCCCCACATGGCACCAGCGCACAAGGTCAGTAGCAGTGCCAGCAGGGGCACATGGCCGCCATCTTCGCTGCCAATCAACGCCAGGCCGCTGGCCGCTACCAGCAGCCCCAGCACACTGGCCACGCGCAGCCGTTCACCGAGAAACAGCGCGGCAAAACCCAGGGTAAAGAATGCCTGAGACTGCAGGATCAACGAGGCCAGCCCAGGCGGCATGCCGCTGTACATGGCCTGGAACAGGAAGGCAAACTGACCCAGCGAAATCGTCGCGCCGTAGGCGATCAACCAGCGCCAGGGCAGTTTCGGCCGCTTGACCAGCAAGATTGCCGGAAACGCCACCAACAAGAAGCGCAGCGCCCCCAGCAACATCGGCGGCAAGCCATCGAGGCCTACCTTGATGACCACGAAGTTGACTCCCCAGGCGACGATCACCACCAGGGCGATGAGCAGGTCCTTAAGCGGCATTGCAGCGTCCTTCCTCAAGCTTTATATACATATTTCGTTACAGCATAAGACGATTCCCTCAAATGGGACCATTACAGTTGCGGCCAAGGGTTGCGCAACAGTGACTGTTCCTGGCCGCCTGGACGGCGCTCAATCCTGATAACCAGGCGCTACCCGCTCCAGCATCCGCAACAATGCCGCCCACGCCAGCTGTAGCGCATCCGGGTCGGTCAGCTCACCCTGCTTCAACCCCCTCCCCGGCGCGTTGAACTGCCGCTCGGTATGCGCGCACACTTCAGCCGGCGGCAGTATCACTTGCCCGGCAATCTGCGCTGCCAACTGGATCTCACAGGCCTTCTCCAGGTAGTACATGCGCAGGAATGCTTCGGCCACGCTACCCCCGGTGGCCAGCAGGCCATGGTTGCGCAGGATCATCACTGGCTTGTCGCCCAGGTCGGCCACCAACCGCTGCTGCTCGTCCATATCCAGCGCGATACCTTCATAGGCGTGGTAAGCCACTCGGCCGTAAAACTCCATGGACATCTGGTTGACCGGCAGCAGCCCGCACTCCAGCGCAGCCACCGCGCAACCTGCACGGGTGTGGGTGTGCAGCACGCAGTGGGCGTCCTCGCGGGCGGCATGAATGGCGCTGTGAATGACGAAGCCAGCCGGGTTGACCGGGTGCGGCGAAGGTTCGACCGGCCTCCCCTGCAGGTCGATCTTCACCAGGCTGGAGGCCGTGATTTCGTCGAACAGCAGGCCGTACGGGTTGATCAGGAAGTGGTGCTCCGGCCCTGGCAGGCGCAGGGATATGTGGGTGAAGATCAGGTCGCTCATGCGAAAATGCGCGATCAGCCGATAACAGGCGGCGAGTTCCTGGCGCAGGCGCTGCTCGGTGGCGTTCATGGTCGTTATCTCTATAGATGAAGTGGCCTGAAACTACTTGCTCGCCCAAGCATTGAAGCGCTGTTCCAGCTCTTCGCCATGGTCGACCCAGAATTCCACATTCATCGCCAGCGCCCCTTGCAGGTTCTGCGGCGCCGTGGGTACCCATCTGGCCAAGGCCGGGTCCAGCCTGGCAGCTGCCTGGGTATTGGTCGGCCCATAGGGAATCTGCTGCACATAGCGCACCTGGGTATCAGGCTGGTTGGCATAGGCAATCAATCGCTTGGCCTGGTCGACATGCCGCGAGCCTTTGATGATGGCCCAGTAGTCCATGCCATACAGGCTCCCAGGCCATACCACGGCCAGCGGGCTACCTTGTTGCGCCGCCACGGCGATGCGCCCGCTGTAGGTCGAAGTCATTACCACATCACCTGCAGCCAGCCACTGCGCAGGCTGGGCGCCGGCGTCCCACCACTGGATATAGGGCTTGAGTTCGCTGAGCTTGGCGAACGCACGCTCAACCCCGGCCGGCGTCGACAGCACCTTGTAGACGTCCTCCACCTTCACCCCATCGGCCAGCAGCGCGAACTCCAGATTGTACACCGCACGCTTGCGCAGGCCCCGCTTGCCCGGGTACTTCTTCACATCCCAGAAGTCGGCCCACGAGGTCGGTGCCTCAGCCAGCTTGTTGCGGTCGTAGGCGATGGCCACGCTCCACACCAGCGCAGCCGAACCGCAGTCTTGAGCTGCGTCGGGGATCAGCTCGGCGCCATGGCCCAGGCGCTGCCAGTCAAGGTGTTCGTAGACCCCCTCTTCACAGCCGCGCATCAAGTCCGGCCCCTCGATCTGCACCACGTCCCAATCGACGTTGCCGGTGTCGGCCATCACCTGGATCCGCGCCATCTCGCCGTTGTATTCGCTCTGGATCAGCTTGCTGCCATCCTGGGCACTGAAGGGCTTGAAGATGGCCTCATCCTGGGCCTTCTGGCCGGCGCCGCCATAGCCCACCACGACCATCTGCGGCGCGGCATGCGCGCTGCCCAGGCCAAGGGCAAGCAACGTTGCGCATAGGCCAGGAACACGGGGTATTAACTGCATCTTAGCTTCCTCCTGCCGGTGCCCTAGGGCCCGTTTTCTTGTTGTTGTGAGGTCACACCCTCGCGGTGAGGGTGATCAAAACCTAGTCGCGCACAAGTAAAAAAACAAGTTGATTTTTTACTGGCGCTACACTTTCATAAACAAAACAAGAACAACACCGCACCGGAGCCGCCTGTATGCAGACCGCCTTCCCTCACCTGTTCGAAGCCTTGCAGCTGCGCGGCAAACGCTTGAAGAACCGCATCATGTCCACTGGCCATGACACCTGCCTGCCCACCGACAACCTGGTCAACGACAAGCTGATCGCCTACCAGCGCGACCGCGCAGCCGGTGGCGTCGGCCTGATCGTGCTGCAGGTTGCGGGGGTACATGACAGCGCCCGCTACACCTCGCATGTGCTGATGGCCACCGACGATGCCTGCATCGACGGCTACCGGCAGCTTGCCGAGGCCTGCCATGCACACGGCACCGTGGTGCTGTCGCAACTGTTTCACCCCGGGCGGGAAATCATGGAGTCGGCGGACGGCCTGCTGGCGGTTGCCTACTCCGCGTCTTCGGTGCCCAACGAACGCTTCCGGGTGATGCCACGTGCACTGGACCAGCCGATGATCGACGAAATTGTCCAGGGCTATGCCAGTGCGGCCCGGCGCCTGCACCAGGCCGGGCTGGATGGCGTCGAGGTGGTGGCCAGCCATGGCTACCTGCCCGCGCAGTTCCTCAATCCGCGGGTAAACCTGCGCAGCGACGGGTACAACGGCAGCCTGGAACAGCGCCTGAGGTTCCTGCGTGAAGTGCTGGCCGCCGTGCGCGCCGCCACCGACGAGCAATTCATCATCGGCCTGCGCATAAGCGCCGACGAGCGCGACAGCCAAGGGCTGAGCGAGGATGAGTCGCTGGCCGCTGCGGTTGCCCTGCAAGCCCAGCTCGACTACCTGCACATCGTCGCTGGCACTTCGGCGTCCCTGGGCGGCGCCGTGCACATCGTCCCGCCTATGGCCATCGAGGCGGCTTACCTGGCCCGAGAAGCGGGAACCTTCAAGCAGCAACTGGACATTCCGTTGTTCGTTACCGGGCGCATCAACCAGCCCCAGGAAGCCGAACTGATCCTGGCCCGCGGCCAGGCGGATGTCTGCGGCATGACCCGTGCACTGATCTGCGACCCGCTGATGCCGAGCAAGACCGAACGCGGCCAGGTCGAAGATGTACGCGCCTGCATTGCCTGCAACCAGGCCTGCATCGGCCACTTTCATCGTGGCTTGGCCATCTCCTGCATCCAGCGGCCAGAAACCGGCCGCGAATTGCAGTACGGGCAGCTGACGCCCACCACCACGCCCAAACGTATCCTCGTCGCCGGTGGCGGCCCGGCCGGCATGAAGGCCGCCGCCGTGGCCGCCGCCCGTGGGCACCAGGTAACGCTGTACGAAGCCGGCCCGCAGCTCGGTGGCCAGGTGCTGCTGGCCCAATTGCTACCGCGGCGCAGCGAGTTCGGCGGGGCCAGCACCAACCTGCAACGGGAAATGGCCCTGGCCGGCGTGGAAGTCGTTCGCAACACCCGGGTGGACCGTGCCCTGGTCGAGCGCGAGCGCCCCGACCTGGTCATTGCCGCCACTGGCGCTACCCCCTACTGGCCGTCGTTCGAGCGCACGGGTGAACTGCAGGTGGTGGATGCCTGGCAGGTGCTGCGCAATGAAATGAAGCTGGGGCGTTCGGTGCTGGTGATCGACTGGCGCTGCGACTGGATCGGCCCTGGCATCGCCGAACGCCTGGTGCGCGAGGGGCACCAGGTGCAGTTGGCAGTCAACGGTACCCATTGCGGCGAGAACCTGCCGCTGTACGTGCGCGACCAACTGGCCGGCGAGCTGCATCGCCTGGGCATCCCCATCACCCCTTATGCGCGCTTGTATGGCAGCGACGACAACACGGTGTACCTGCAGCACACCGCCAGCGGCGAACCGATGATCTTCGAGGGCATCGACACCCTGGTGCTGTGCATGGGCCATCAGCCGGAAGACAGCCTGGCCAGCGACCTGACCGGCCTGGTAGAAGTGCGGCGCGTTGGCGACTGCCTGGCGCCACGTACCGCGGAAGAAGCGATTCACGACGGCTTGACGGTTGCCTGGTCGCTCTGAGGCTGTACATACTGCGGCTTTTGCGATGGACCGACGTGCATGAGCCAACTCCCCCAGCCCCCCGCCAGCGAAGCAGGGGGCGCCGCGCCGCAGTTCCTGGGCACCCGCATCCGCGGCCTGCGCAAGCGCCGCGGCATGACCCTGGCGGAGCTGGCCGCGCACAGTGAACTGACCGCCGGCTACATCAGCCAACTGGAGCGCAACCTTTCCTACCCGTCGATCCCGGCGCTGTTCAACATCGCCCGCAGCCTGGGTGTCACCATCCAGTGGTTCTTCGCCAGCGAAGCCACCACTGCACCAGAGGACCAGGGCTATGTGGTGCGCCGCAACAGCCGCCTGAGCGTGCACTATGAAGATGGCATCGTCGATCAGCTGCTCACCCCCCAGCCCAACCGCCAGCTGGAGATCCTGCACTCGCGCTTCCCCCCAGGCACCTACAGCCAGCAAAGCTACAGCCATGAAGGCGAAGAAGCCGGCTACATCCTGAGTGGCAGCTTCGAGCTTTGGGTGGGCGAACGGTACTTCCAGCTGGGTGAAGGCGACAGTTTCAGCTTCTCCAGCCAGGAGCCCCACCGCTACGGCAACCCCGGCGAGGTGGATGCCGTGGTGATCTGGGTGATCACGCCGCCAACATTCTGAAGCACTCCTGCCGGCGTTCGTAACACCGTTGACCTGCAATACGGTCTACTTTGTCCACCGAACTTGAAAAGGAGCACAACCATGAAGCAGATCCTGATCATTGGCGCGGGCTTTGCCGGCCTGTGGAGCGCACTCAGCGCCATCCGCCAGCTTGACCTCAACGGTAGCAAGGACGTCGAGGTCACCTTGCTCGCCCCCCAGGCCGAACTGCATGTGCGCCCGCGCTTCTACGAGCCCAACGTTCACACCATGGCCGCGCCGCTGCAGGACCTGCTCGATGCCGTCAACGTTCGCTTCGTGCAAGGCACGGCATTCCACATTGATGAAGCGGCCCGCCGGGTCAGCTACCGTACCCGCAGCGGCACCCAGTGCGCCCTGCCCTACGACCGCCTTATCATGGCCTGCGGCAGTGTGCTCAACCGGCCTGACATGGTCGGTATCGAGCACGTTTTCGACGTCGACAAGATCGACAGCGCTGCGCGGCTGGAAACCCATCTCAAGTCGCTGGCCAGCCTGCCCGACACGCCGGCGCGCAATACCGTGGTGGTGGCCGGTGGCGGTTTTACAGGTATCGAGACGGCCACCGAACTGCCGGCACGGCTTCGGGAAATCCTCGGTGAGGACGCAGCCTTGCGTGTGCTAGTCATCGACCGCGGCGCCAGGATGGGTGCTGCGTTGGGAGACGGCATCCGCCCGGCCATCGAACAGGCTTGCGAGGCGCTGGGGGTGGAGTGGGTGTGCGGTGCCACAGTCGCTTCGGTTGACCCGGCCGGTGTGTTGCTGGACAACGGCCAGCGCATCGACGCCAATACCGTGGTGTGGACGGTGGGCTTCAAGGCCAACCCGCTCACCGAACAGATCACCGGCGAGCGTGACCGCCTGGGGCGCCTGCACGTGGATGGCAACCTGAAGGTCAAGGGCAATGATGCGGTATACGCAGCCGGCGATGTGGCCTATGCCGCCTGTGACGAGCTAGACAATTACGCAGTGATGTCCTGCCAGCATGCGATTCCGCTGGGGCGCCATGCAGGCAACAATGCCGCTGCCGAGCTGATTGACGTGGCACCCATGACCTACAGCCAGCCCAAGTACGTGACGTGCCTGGACCTGGGCGCCTGGGGCGCGGTGTATACCGAGGGGTGGGAGCGTGCCGTGTCGCCACCGGAGGACAAGGCCGAGGCCAAGGTGCTGAAGGCGCAGATCAATACACAGTGGATCTACCCGCCAGCGGCCGATCGGGCAGTGGCACTGGCGGCTGCCGACCCCACCATCCCGGTGGCCTGAAACGGCCTCATCGCCGGCAAGCCAGCCCCCACAAGTGCTGGGTGGGAGCTGGCTTGCCTGCGATGAGGCCATGACAGGCCAGCTAATGAGGATCAGGCAGCAGCAAACAGCTCGTTGGCAATCTGCGCCTGGGCAGCATCAATCGCCTGGCTGCGGTGTTCCGGGCCATAAGCCAGGCCATGAGCGCGGACGATTTCCAGGTCGGTCACACCAATAAAGCCCAGGAACACTTTCAGGAAGTCTTCATGCCCGGCGCCCGTCGGCTGCCCAGCGTGCAGGCCACCGGCGGTGGACACCAGCACCACTTTCTTGTTGCCGCACAGGCCTTCCGGGCCCGCTTCGGTGTAGCGGAAGGTCTTGCCGGCAACAGCAACGCGGTCGATCCAGGCCTTGAGCTGGGTCGGCACGGTGAAGTTGTACATCGGCGCACCAATCACCACGGCATCAGCGGCCAGGAACTCTTCCAGGGTTTCCGCGCTCAGCTTGGCTTCGAACGCCTGGGCTGCATCGCGCACATCCTCAGGGGTACCTGCGGCCACCAGGGTGGCGGCAGAGAAGTGGGCGATGGCGTCGGCGGCCAGGTCGCGATACACCACTTCCACGCTCGGGTCAGCGGCTTTCCAGGCTTCGACCACTTCACGGCTCAGTTGGCGGGAGGCGGAATTGTCGCCCAGGATGCTCGAATCGATGTGCAACAGTTTCATGGGACTCTCCTGTGATTGAAGACCGCAGCGTTGGGCGATCACGATGGAGAGAATCCTACCGGGATGAGTAATGACTGATAAGCCGGCAAAAATGCGCTAGTTTGTCCCACATATGGAACAGTGAGACATTCCCATGCAAGACCTCAACGACCTTTTCTACTTTGCCCGAGTGGTCGAAGCCGGCGGTTTCGCTGCAGCCGGGCGCCAGCTGGGCATCCCCAAGTCGCGCCTGTCACGGCGCATTGCCGAACTGGAAGAACGTCTGGGCACCCGCCTGCTGCAACGCACCACACGGCAGCTGAAACTCACTGCGGTGGGCGAACGCTACCTGCACCACTGCCAGGCCATGCTACTGGAGGCCGAAGCCGCCGATGAAGCCGTGGCCAGCATGAGCAGCGAGCCGCGCGGGCGCTTGCGGGTGTCTTGCCCGGTGGCGCTGGCGCATGCCTTTCTGCCGGATGTGATCAGCCGCTTTCTTGCCCAGTACCCGCTGGTGCAGCTGGACATGGTGCTGCTCAACCGCCGGGTCGACCTGATTTCCGAGGGCATCGACGTCGCGCTGCGCGTGCGGGACCTGGGTGATGAAGACCCGGCCCTGGTCACCCGCCGCCTGCGCCAGGCGCAGATGCAACTGGTGGCCGCGCCCGGTTTCGCCGACCACATCCGCGAGCCGGGTGAGCTGGCGTCATTGCCGGTACTGGGCGCCGCCGAGGCAGACCGGCTGGTGCACTTCCGCCTGTTCGGCCCCCAGGGCAAACAGCAGGAAATTGCCCTGGAGCCAAGGTTGGCCATCGATGATTTCGTAGTACGTAACGCTGCTGTACGGGCGGGACTGGGGTTCACCGCGCTGCCCAGCATGTTCTGCGAAGAGGAACTGGAACGCGGTGAACTGGTGCGCCTGCTGCCAGACTGGTCACTGCCAGGCGGCTACCTGCAGGCGGTGTACCCGCATCGGCGCGGTGTATTGCCCGCGGTGCGGGTATGGATCGATCACCTGGCGGCCTCATTCGAGGCCTGTGGAGAGCGGTATGTCTGACAGGAAGATGAGCGAAGCCCAGGTGGCAGCGTTTTGCCTGAGCCTGCCGGGTGCACGGGAAGACTACAAATGGGGCGGCATTCGGGTGTTTTCGGTGGCGGGCAACAAGATGTTCGCGGTGCTGGACCTGGCAGGTGCGGGGCTGTCTTTCAAAGTGGCCGATGAGCTGTTTCTCGGCTACTGCGACCGCCCAGGGGTGCGGCCTGCGCCGTATCTGGCGCGGGCGCGGTGGATCAGCATGGCGCTGCCCTATCCCATGGGGCGTGATGAGCTGTGTGATTTGCTGCAGCGCTCGCACCAACTGGTGGTGCGGCGGTTGCCCAAGCGGTTGCAGGTGGGTTTGTTGATCTAGTCAGCCTGTACCGGCCTCTTCGCGGGCTTGCCCGCTCCCGCAGAGCCACCACAGTCTTGAAGACTGTACTGTACCTGTGGGAGCAGGCAAGCCCGCGAAGAGGCCAGTACAGGTAAACATCAATTGAAGGGCAGATAACGCCCTTCAAAAAATAGCCAGTCCGCCCAGAACACCTGATGCACCAGCACAATCCCCCAGAAAACCAACTGGTACGAAACCTTGCGGGTCTTGTGCCGAAACAGCTGCTGCGCCAGGAGCGCACCCGGCCAACCACCCAGCAATTCACTGGCATGCAGCACATTCTCTGGCGTGCGCCAGGCCCGCGTACGCGCCTGCTGTTTATCCTGCCAATACAGCAACAGGCTGATCAGGCTCATTGCCGGGTACAGCGCCAATGGCCACCAGGCTTGATCGTTCCAGGCCATGCGCACAGCACCCAGGCCAGGCAACAGGCAAAGCAGGCCCAACAGCAGCAGCTTCAGGCGCACATTGCGTACGCCTTCACGTTGCCCGCGCAACGCCTCAGCCATGAGCTGTGGACCAGTCAACCCAGCCGAACTGCCAGGTCGCCAGAATCAGCAGGCCGAAGACAATGCGATACCAGGCAAATGCCGCGTAGCTGTGGTTGGCGATGAACTTGAGCAGCGCACGCACAGCGATCATGGCGAAAATGAACGAAGTCACGAAGCCAATGGCAAACACCGGCAAGTCACTGGGCTGGAACAGGTCCCGGTACTTGTAGCCTGAGTACACCGCCGCACCGACCATGGTCGGCATCGCCAGGAAGAACGAGAACTCGGTCGACGCCTTGCGCGACAGGCCGAACAGCAAGCCGCCGATGATGGTCGAGCCAGAGCGCGAAGTGCCCGGGATCATCGCCAGGCACTGGACAAAACCGATCTTCAGCGCATGGCTCCAACGCATGTCGTCCACATGGTCCACCTGCACGCTGTGTTCGCGACGCTCGGCCCAGAGCATGATGACCCCACCCACCACCAGCGCCGTCGCCACGGTGATGGGGTTGAACAGGTACTCGTGAATCAGGTCGGCGAACAGCACCCCCAAAACCACCGCCGGCATGAACGCCAACAGCAGATTGCCGGTAAAACGCCGTGCCTTGGGCTGGCTGGTCAGGCCGAATACCACTTCGAGAATCTTGCCGCGAAACTCCCACACCACTGCCAGGATCGCCGCCAGCTGGATAATGATGTTGAAAGCCATGGCCCGTTCGCCGCCAAAACCTATCAGGTCGGCGACGATAATCTGGTGCCCGGTACTGGAAATCGGCAGAAACTCCGTCAGCCCTTCAACCACGCCCAAGATGATTGCCTGGAAGGCAGTCCAAAAATCCATCATTCCCCCGGATGGAGCGCTGCTTGCTGCAGGCCCCTTGTTCTTGATTTGCTTGAAATTGCCGCACGCGGCCCGGCTGTTTTACAGCGACTGTTGGGCGCAACGCCAGTGGAAAAGTTCACGGCTGCTAAAGGTTTCATCTTGCGCGGCCGAAATCCTAGCAGAGCGCCTTTGCATTCGCTTTACGAGACCTGCTGCAGACTATAACTAAGATATCACTTAGCCATTAGTCGAGTGGGGCCCTGGCGCAAAGCATGCTTGGATGCACCTCAATAAAAAGAACAATGCGGGAGCTCGTGGATGAAGACTCTGAGATCGATGTCGATCAGCCGTCGGCTGTGGCTGATCCTGGTGGTGGCAGTGGCCATGCTGGTGGTGCTGGGCCTGCTGATGCTGCGCCAGATCCACGGTGACCTGTACCAGGCCAAGGCGGAGAAAACCCGCCACGTGGTGCAGACGGCGGCCGGTGTACTGGCCTATTACCAAGGGCTGGAAGCGGCCGGCACACTCAGCCGCGAAGCTGCCCAGCAGCAGGCGCTGCAAGTGGTGCGGGCTCTGCGCTACGACCACGACGACTACTTCTGGATCAACGACCTGGGGCCCAGGATGATCATGCATCCGGCCAACCCCAAGCTCGACGGCCAGGACCTCTCGGCCATTCGCGACCCTGACGGCTTTGCCGTGTTCAACGAGATGGTCGCACTGGCCCGCCTGCAGGACGCCGGGCCGGTCAACTACCGCTGGCCCAAGCCCGGCGCCAGCGAGCCAGTGGCCAAGACTTCCTACATACAGCTGTTCAAGCCCTGGGGCTGGATCATCGGGTCTGGCGTGTACATTGATGATGTGCAGGCCGAATTCGCCCGCCAGCTGCGCGACGCCTCACTGGTGGGCGTGGGCATCGCCCTGCTGATGGCGCTGGTGGTCTTGCTGATTGCCCGTAGCATCGCCCGGCCCTTGCAGGAGGCCGTGCAGGCCATGGGCAACATTGCCAGCGGCGAAAGCGACCTGACCCGGCGCCTGGACACCCACGGTCGTGACGAAATCACCCACCTGGGCGAGCACTTCAACCGCTTCAACGGCAAGCTGCAAGGTGTGGTCGGCCAGCTGCAGGGCGCCGCTCACGCATTGGCCCAATCCGCCGGGCATGTGGGTGACAATGCGGGTGCCGCACAACAGCACAGTGCCCAGCAATCGCTACAGATGGACCAAGTGGCCACCGCCGTGAACGAGGTGACGTACGCCGTGCAGGACGTGGCCAAGACCGCCGAACAGGCCGCCGGGGAAATGCGCACCGCGCAGCAGCAGGTAGCGCATGGTCAGCAAGCCATCCATGGCAGCCTGGCACAGATCGATCGGCTGTCGCTGACCATCGACCAGGCCGTGCAAGTGATCCGCGACCTGGCCGGGCACAGCACGCGCATCGGTGGCGTACTGGACGTTATCCGCTCCATCGCCGAGCAGACCAACCTGCTGGCGCTGAACGCAGCCATCGAGGCGGCACGGGCCGGGGAGCAAGGTCGCGGCTTTGCGGTGGTCGCAGATGAGGTGCGCCTGCTGGCCCAGCGCACAGCGCAGTCAACGGCCGAGATCCATACCATGATCGAGCACCTGCAAAGCCAGTCGGACGCGGCGGTCAAGGCCATCGACACCAGCAGCGAAGCCTCGCGCCAGACCGTCGAGCAAGCCCGCGAGGCCGGCGCCAGCCTGGATGCCATCAACCAGGTGCTGAACAATCTCACGGCCTTGAATGCATCCATTGCCAGTGCCACCTTGCAGCAGGCGCATGTGGTCGAAGAGATCAACCGAAACGTGTTGGATACCGCCGGGCTGTCCCAGCAAACCGCTGACGCGGCGCGCCAATCGAGTGATGCCGGGGTGGCGCTGGGGCAGTTGAGCGAGGAGCTGGAACAGTTGCTGCGGCAGTTCCGGGTCTAGCCTTTGGACATCGACGCGGCCTTTGTAAGAGCGGCCTTGCGCCGCGAAAGGGCCGCAGCGCGACCCCAGCAATCTATGTTTTGATGCCGAAATCCCGGGGCCGCTTTGCGGCCCTTTCCGACCGGTCCGGCGCCCCGGCAAGGCCGCTCCCACAATGTGCGCTACAACTTGGCCCAATGAGCCGCTACAATCTCGCCCCTTCCCCTAAGCCTCCAAGGATCGCCGATGACCGGCCTTGAACTCATCGCCGCCGTCCTCGGCGTTACCGCTGTCTGGCTAACGGTCAAGCAGAACGCCTGGTGCTGGCCGATCGGCCTGGTCATGGTGCTGATCTATGGCTGGCTGTTCTACGAGGTAAAGCTGTATTCGGGCATGTTGCTGCAACTGGCCTACGCCATCCTGCAACTGTACGGCTGGTGGCAATGGAAGCGCCCCGGTCATGAGGAAGACGCCCGCCAGGTTTCCCGCCTGCAACGCCCGGCACTGCTCAGCGGCCTGGTCGCCGGGCTCCTGCTGAGCGCGGCGCTGGGCGCGGCCATGGCCAACTGGACCGATGCCGCCCTGCCCTGGCTGGACGCCACCCTCACCGGCTTCAGCCTGGTAGCGCAACTGTGGATGGCCCAGAAGCGTCTGCAATGCTGG